>JBKPDZ010000001.1:0-13713 GCA_046728135.1 Gemmatimonadota bacterium
TGAATGGGCAGTACCTCTCGGCGAAATCCGCGGAGGAGTTGTATCCGCTCGTTGCGCCGGAGCTGGCGAAACTCGGCGTCGACGGCAATCGGGAGGCGGTGCTGAACGCGATCGCGGTCGTGAAGACGCGCTCCCGTACGACGCTCGATGTCGCACGGCAAGTGGCAACGCGACTCGACGCGAAATTCGTTCTGCTCGACGAGAAAGCAAAAAAGGAAATCGCGAAGGACCCGACCGGCTACCACGCGTCGCTCGCGGCAAGCGTCGTCGCGCTGAGGAATGCGCCGGATTGGTCGCCGGCGAGTCTCTAGAAGGTGTTGCGCGACCTCGCCGAAGAGCGCAACGTGCAGGCGGGAAAGGTATTTCAGCCGATCCGCATCGCGTTGACCGGAGGAACGGTGTCGGAGCCAGTGAACGAGCTGCTTTCGGTGGTCGGCAAAGAGGCGGCACTCCGCCGTCTCGAGGCGGCGTCTCTCGCATGAGGAGGCTCGGTTGCCCCAGCTTCGTCCGCTCGCAGTGTGTCTGTCCTGCGCCCTGTGCCTTTGCGTCGGAATCATTGATGTAGCGTCGTGCCAGTCCGCGCTCGAGCGGTCACCCAACCTGTCGGGTGGCTGGCTGGGCGCGCGCGGCACGCTGCAGTTCAACTTCGTGCACCGATTCGGAGTGGGCGATGCCCCGCTCCGCAAAGTCACGAATTCACCGACGTTCCTCCTCGCCTACCAGCTCCCCCTCCCTCTCCTCATCGGGTTCAACTACGCCACCTCGTCCGACGTCGCCGCCGCGTTCCCGAACGAGTGGGAAGGCTTCGCGCGCTACGGCCAGCACGGTGTGGCGATCCAAGCGGGCTACAACCAGGCCGCCGGGAGCTTCGATGCCGAGCTGACGGGGAATCGTGCATTCGGTCCGCTGCGCCTCATCGCCGCTGGCCGGTTGCTCTCGAACGGATACCACAGCGATACGACGCGCTACGCGGTCGGCACCGGCGCGGTCGTGCGGCTCAACCGCTGGTTCGCGCTCGCGGGCGATGCGACCACGTTGCTCGATCGGCGGCCCAACGAGGAAGTCGCCTGGGGCGCCGGGTTGCAGATCGCCATCCCCTACTCGCCGCACACGCTCTCGCTGCAAGTGACCAACACCAACACGGCCACACTGCAGGGCGTGTCGCGCGGAATCGATCGCGTCCGAGGGGGATTTGAGTTCACGATCCCGTTTACGCTGAGCCGGTACTTCGGGCGGCGAGGTCAAACGGCGGCGAAGAACGGCGCCGGCGAAGCGACGGCGAACGTCGCGAACGCCACGAAGGCCGAGATGCGTACGATGGTGTTCGGACCGAAGCGCATCGAGATCGCCGCGGGTGGTACCGTTACCTGGACCAACAATGACCCGCTGGTCCACACGATCACGGCTGATGATGGCTCATGGGATTCCGGGCCAATTGAGCCTGGAAAATCCTGGAGCCACACGTTCACGCAGCCGGGCGAGTTCGCCTACCACTGCACGCCGCATCCGTTCATGAAAGCTGTCATCGTGGTGAGGCAGCCATGAAGCGGCTCGTCGTTGGGGTTCTCGCGCTGGTAGGCGTGGCGGTTGCGGCGTGCTTCTCGGACCGGGGCTCTGGTCCGGTCACCGGCGCGGCGGAATGCCGCGTGCCGGTCACGGTCATCGACTCGATGCACTACATCGTTGCGATCCGGGACTTCGCATTCCATCCGGATACCCTGCACGTCCCGACAGGCGCGACCGTCACCTGGATCAACTGTGAAACCCCGCCGCAGGAGCCCCACACCACGACCTCGGATACCGCGGGGATCTGGGGCTCGGCGGACCTGAATCCCGGCGACCGCTACTCGCATACGTTCGCGACGCCTGGGACCTACCCGTACCACTGCATCCCGCATCAAGCGTTCATGCGCGGAGAGATTGTCGTCCCATGACCTCTAGCCGTCTGAAAGGAGGGCAGGGTCTGTTTCCGAGGCTTTGTGCGGTATCACCTGCAATTAGTTGTCTAAGGAGGATGGGTATGCACGTATCGCGAGCACTGGCGATGTTTGCAGTTTCACTGATCGGCGCCGCCTGCAGTGATAACAACACGGGCATTCCGGCGGGGCTGGAGGTCTACACCGCGTCGCTGGATGGGGCGAATGAGCGGCCCACAGCCGTTACCACGACCGCGACAGCCACCGCGATCATCACCGTGTTGGGCACCGAGATCAGCTGGAAAGTCCAAATCACATCAGCGATCGACAGCGTGATCGCCGGACACATTCACAGAGGCGTTGCGGATTCTGCCGGGGGTGTCATCCAGAGCCTCTCGCCGACAGCAACCGGCATCGGCTTCACCGGCACCGTAGCGAACGGCGCAGCGGTCCCACCGGATAGCGTCATTACGCTCATGCGGGCTGGAAAGGCCTACGTGAACATCCACACAAAAGCTCATCCCGCGGGTGAGATTCGCGGACAGCTGGTGAAGCAATAGCGGCGCGGTAGGGGCGCAGCATGCTGCGCCCCTACAGCTAGTATCGGACGATCCTTCCCGATTTCATCACAAAGCTCACGCGGCGCAGCGCCGTGATGTCACGCAACGGATCGCCGTCCAGCGCGATAATGTCGGCCTCGAGCCCCGGCGCGATGGCGCCGATTAGGGTCCCCAGCCCCATCGCCTCGGCGTTGAGCGACGTCGCCGCCACAATCGCGTGCATCGGCGCCTCCCCGGCCCGCTCGACCCGGCAAATCAAATCCTCGGCGTTGTGGCCGTCCGCTCCGGCAACTGCGTCAGTGCCGTAGACCACTTTGAGCTCGGGCGTGGCCAACGCCATGCGGATGTCGGCCGCCGCAAGCGGTAACGCTCGCTCCATCGCCGCGAAGCCCGAGTCGGTATAGTTGCCGATCCCCAGGTAACGAGGGCGGTTGTCGAGATAATTGCGGAACACGAGCGCGCACTGCGGATCGAAATACGTCCCGCGCGCGGCCATCAGCGAGAGGACATCCTGCGTCACAAAGATGCCGTGCTCGACCTGCGTGCATCCCGCGAGGGTCGCGGCGCGCACCGCCGCCGCGCTGTGCGCGTGCACCAGCGTGCGCAGACCGAGCGCTTTGGCCTCGCCGCACATCGCGACGAGCTGCGAGTCGGACATCGTCTGCTGCCCGCCCTCGCGGATGCTCGCCGAGGCGAAGATCTTGATGAGGTCGGCCCCCTGAGCTTTGCGCTGCCGTACGAGCGCGCGCAGCGAGTCGGGGCTGAGGCTGCGATCGGTCAGCGGATCGAGCGACGTGAGAATTCGTGGTCCCGGCAGCCCCTGCGTCGCGATCCAGTCACGCAGGTCCGCGTCGCCGTGCGATCCCACACTCTGAATCGTCGTGAAACCCGCCATCAGCGTGGCGTACGCGTTCGCCGCCGCCGCGAGCGTAGACTGCGCGGGCGTGTCGCCGTCGTCAGATGTGTGCAGCCGGTTCTTGCGGTTGAAGTACCAGACGGGATGGGAGTGGGCATCGATCAGCCCTGGGAGCACCGTGCGCTCGCCCAGGTCGACAACGCGCGTCCCGGCCGGCACCGGTCCTCGCGGACCGATGCGCGTGATGCGGCTCCCCACCACGAAGATGTCGACGTTGTGCTGTACACCGCCGCGGCCATCGAGGACTGTGGCGGCACGAATGACAATCGGTTCCTGTAGGGGCGCAGCATGCTGCGCCCCTACCAAGCGGCCGAGCACCAGCAGTGTGGCCAGCACTAGTTGGTCTCCGTCGCTGCCCTGGCGAACTGTGACGCGGGCCGTTTCCCCAACCGGTACAACAGCACCGCCGCGCGCTCGGTCTGCATGGTGAGCGTCTTGAGATCGACCCGCTCGCCCGGCGCGTGCGTGCCGCCGCCCAATGCGCCGAGCCCGTCGAGCCCGTCGAGCAGTGGCGCGACGAACGAAATGTCCCCCGCGCCGCGGCGTCCCGGATCGAGCGCGGCGACGGGACCGTAGCCCAACGCCTGACTGGCGGAATCGTAGACCGCGAGCAGCCGCGCGTTGCCCGGCGTGGGTGACATCGCGGGATATTCGTCCCGGAACACGACGGCCGCATCGGTGCCGGGCAAGTGCTGCGCGACGATGGCGCGCATCCGCTCGCGGGTCCGCTGCAGTTGCTCGTCGGAGATGAAGCGCAGATCGCCGTGCGCCACGGCGTGTGAGGGCACGATGTTCAGCTTGCTCGCCGCTGTGCCGCTGATCGCCACGGTGTCGTAGGTGACGTCGGTTCCGCCTACGATGGTCGCGGCGTTGAACGTGAGGTACTGCTCCCCCACGAGCTGCGTGCGAAAGGCATCGAGGATCCGCGCCAATTCGTAGATCGCGCCGTATCCGGCGCCCTCACCGAATACGCCCGCCGAATGCGCCTGGTGGCCGGTCGCGATCACGCGCCACCCGCTGGCGCCGCGGCGCGCGACGGTCGCGTCACCCCGATTGCCGGCCTCGAACGCCAGTGCGACGTCGCTGTGCCGCGCGGCGTCGATGAGCGCCCGGCGCGCGTCCGCGAGCGGCTCGCCGGGATGCTCTTCGTCGCCCGTGAAGACAATCGTAACGTTCATGTCGCGGAGCGCGCCGGCGCCCTGGAGCGCTTTGAGCGCATACAGAATCACCACGTCGCCGCCCTTCATGTCCGCTCCGCCGACGGCGCGCGCGGACGAATCCTCGCGCACGAAATTGGGACCCGCCGGTTCGACCACCGTGTCGAGATGGCCGATGAGCAGCAGCCGCACCGCTCCCGGCTTCCCGCGATGCTCGGCGACGAGGTGCCCGGCGCGCCCGACCGCGTCCGGCACCGCAGCCCACGTCGTTGTAAAGCCGAGCGAGTCGAGCGACGCGCGGAACACGGCTCCCACCTTACGCACGCCCTCGAGATTCAGCGTGCTGCTCGGGATGTCGACGACCCGTTGGAGGTAGGCGATCTGCGCTTCGCGCGCGGCAGCGACACCCTCACGCATGCGCTGTTCCGCACGATCGAGGCTCGGCGCCTGGAGAATGAGCAGGACGGCGGCGAGATACACTACGGTACGGCTTTGACGGTATCCTGGGCGCGGCGCCGCTCTTCGGCATCGCGCTCGGCTTGTTTGCGCTCGCGGAGCTCGCGCACGTAGCGGCGGAACTGCTGCAGCGTCTGCGCCCGATCGGCGGCACGTAAGATGTCCGCGCGCATGTCGGCCAGCTGCCGCGCGCGCAGATCCTCGTCGAAATTGCCCCCTGACTTAAAGAGATAGCCGAGTGACGCCAGCACCGTCGTCGGGATCTTGATCCCCGCGATGTGGATGTAAGCGGAATCGATCCCCCACTGCGGCTTGTCCGGCGTCCCGCCGATCGTCCACGACGGGCGCCGGCGCTGACGCTGCTCCTGGTCGAGCGCCTGATTCAGCGTATCCACCATCGCCTTGAGCCGGTCGATGGCGGCGGTGCGCCGCGCGGCGGTATCGCCGTAGATGGCGTCCGCCACCGCCGCCGGCAGTCCCGGCCGCGGGCTGACCCACAGCCTCCCGTCGCCGACTTGCGGCGCGGGCGCAACGCTGCTGGCGTTCGGGTCGTACGCCGGAAGCGTTATCCCGGTATCGGGCGGCGCCGGGGGGGGGGCGGGGGCGGCTGGAGGCGGCGCGGGGGCGGCGGGGGGTGGCGGTGGTTCGGGTCGTGTGGTCTGGATCGTGGGACCCTTCGCACGGATCTCGCGCGTGCCTGGTACGTAGACCACCGAGTCGCCGGCCGGCGCCGGTGGAATGACGACGTACGTCGTCTTCCGCCACGGGGCCTGCCAGTCCACCGTGAAGAAGAGCACGACGGCAATCACGTGAATCGCCGCGGTGATCAGCCACGCTCGGCCGATCGGTTGACGCGCTACTTCACGATCAAACAGTGGCGAGCACCTTTCCCAACCGCTCGGTCGCTTCGATCAGGCGGGGTGTCGGCACGGTCAACGCGATGCGGAAAAACCCTTCCGCACCCGCGCCAAACGCACTCCCCGGCAGCGTCACCACGCCGACGTCCTCGAGCGCGCGCTTCTGGAATGCGGCTGACGCGAGTCCGTCCGGCAACGGTATCCAGACGTACAGCGTAGCCCGCGGCGTCTCGACCTCGAACCCATTGGCGCGCAGCGCCGGCAGAATCGCATCACGCCGCTCCTTGAACCGTGCGGCATAGCTCGCCGCGATGCGCTCGGCCTGCTTGAGCACTTCGGCGCCGGCCGCCTGCACCGCCAGGAACGCGCCGGTGTCCACGTAATTCTTGACGCGCGCGAGCGCGGCGATCCGGTCCGCGCGCCCCACCGCCCAACCCAGCCTCCATCCCGTCATACAGAAACTCTTGGAGAGCGAATGAAACTCGACGGCGACATCCATCGCGCCGGGGATCTCGAAGATCGACGGCGCGACGTAGCCGTCGAACGTAATCTCGCAGTACGGATTGTCGTACGCGAGCACGAGGTCGTGTTTGCGACACGCGGCGATGACGCGCGCCAGATACTCGCGCGGCGCCACGGCTGCGGTCGGATTGTTCGGATAGTTGAGATAGACGAGCTTCGCGCGCTGCAAGACATCCGTGGGGATCTCGTCCAGCTCGAGTAGGAAATCGGTGCGCGGCGTCAGGTTGTAGAGATACGGCTCAGCGTCGGCGAGGACGGTTCCGCCATGGTAGACCGCGTACCCTGGCACCGGTACGATGGCGACGTCGCCCGGATTCAGCACCGCGGTCGCAAGGTGCGCGATGCCTTCTTTCGAGCCGAGCAACGGATGGAGCTCTTTGAACGGATCGACCGAGACGCCGAAGCGCCGCTGCATGTACGCCGCGGCCGCTTCGCGGAACGCCGGCAATCCGAGCTGGAACGCATAGCGGCTCATCGCCGGATCCTGCAGCGCGCGCGTCACCGCTTTGACCGCGACCTCGGGCGGCGGAAAATCGGCATCCCCGGCTCCGACATCGATGACGTCGACGCCCTGCTCGATCAGCCGCCGCTTGATCGCCGGCAGCTCGGCCATCGGATAGGTCGGCAGGAGGGTGACGCGCTTACTGAAAGTCATTTGATAAAGCTATGCATGGCGAAGAATTCCTCTACTTCGCGCCGGACGTCCGGCCAGTTGCCGATCGCCTTCGCGGCAGGGGGCAGTCCCTCCAACATTGCCGCCCCGTACCGCTTGGTGACCACTCGCCGGTCCAGCAAGACGACGGCCCCGACGTCCGACTTGGTGCGAATTAACCGTCCGAATCCCTGTTTCAACTTGAGGGCTGCGAGGGGAACGAGATAGTGGCTGAAACCGTCCACGCCCGCCTCCGTGAGACGCTCCAGCCGTGCGGCGGTTAGCGGCTCGGTGGGCACCTTGAACGGCAGCTTGGCAAGGATCAGCACCCGCAGCGCCCGTCCCGGGACGTCAACGCCTTCCCAGAACGAGTCGGTTCCAAGGAGAATCGCGGACCCCGCATCGCGAAACCGGCGCAGCAGCTGGTCGCGTTGCCCCTCACCCTGCACCAACAGCGGCCAGCGCGCCGCTACGGCGCCACGGATCGCGTCGGCCGTGCGCCGCAACTGGCCGTGGCTCGTGAACAGCGCAAAGATGCCGCCGTCGGACGCGTGGGCCAGCTCGAGCAGCACGCGCGCGACGGCTGCCCCATGGCCGGACTCATCGTCGCGCGGCTCAGGGATGTCGGTCGGGATTCCAAACACGCACTGCGCACCGAAATCGAATGGCGAGGGCAGGATCTCCCGCGCGGTCACGCGTGATGGCGGCAGCGACAGGCCCAGCCGCTCCTCGAGGAACGTGAACTCGCCGCCGGCCGCCAGGGTGGCGCTCGTCAGGATCACGGTCTCGACGCGATCGAACAGCGCTTCCTTGAGGACGGGCGCGAGATCGAGCGGCACGGCCGACAGTGTGAGATTGGGTGTGCGACGCCCGCGCCGTTCCATCCAGCGTACGGCCGGCCCCACGGCCGGACGGTAGCCGACCGGTTGCAGCGTCGCCTTCAGTCCTTCCGCCGCGCTGTCGAGCCGCCGCACGACACCGCGCAGCTCGCCGATGAGCCGTGTGCGCATCTCGGCGGGATCGTCGATCGACAGCCGGTCGGCGATCGTCTCGACGCCGTCGCGGAGCTTGCTGAACGCGATGAGCAAGTTGTCGAGCGCGACGTCGAGGCCCTCACGCCACACGCTATCGCCCGCAAACGCGTCGGTGAGTCGCAGCACCTGTTCGTTATCGAGTCGGCGCCCCAAGCGACCAAACAGCTCGTCGGCCCAGCGGCGCGCAGCGCCCAGCGCGTCGAGGACGGTGCGCCCGAGCAAATCGCGGCTCGCCGCGCCGAGCAGGTCGTCGTGACTGCTGAGCTCCGCGGCCAGCGTGGGCAGGAGCCCGCGGCCGTTGCGCTCGAGCCGGCCGAGCAGGCGTTGCACGCCGATCATGCTGACTTGCAAACCGAGGTGCTGTGCCGCGACGTCTTCCAGATGATGCGCTTCGTCGAGCACCAGGCGCCGGTACGGCGGCAGCACGGCCGCTTCTTGCCAGTTGTCGGAGGCGATGCGCACCGCCAGGTCCGACGCGAGCAAGTGATGATTGACGACCACCACATCGGCTTCGGCGGCTCGGCGTCGCGCGGCGAATACGAAGCAGCGATCGAAGTGCGGGCACTTGAGACGCGTGCACAGATCCGACTCGGCCGCCACCGCGTCCCACACGTCACTGGACGGCTCCTCGACAAGGTCGGACAGGCTGCCATCGGCGGTCCGCGACGCCCAACCGGCGATCGCCTCGAGCTCGGCCCCGCGTGCGTCGTCAAAGAGCGACTCCTGCCCCGCCCGCGCCTGCTCGAGGCGCGACAGACAGAGATAGTTCCGCCACCCTTTGAGCAGCGCGAAGGTGACGGTGCGATCGCCCGTCGAAAACGCGCGTGACAGAATCGGCAGGTCTTTGCCGACGAGCTGCTCCTGGAGATTGATCGTGTTGGTCGAAACGATCGTGCGCTCGCCGTTGAGTCGCGCCCACTCGATCGCGGGCACGAGGTACGCGAACGATTTGCCGACGCCGGTCCCGGCTTCGAGCAGCGCAATGCCGCCGTCGTTGTAGACGTCGGCAATGTAGGCCGCCATGTCGCGCTGCCCGGGGCGATCCTCGAACGCGGCCGCGCCCAGCACGCGCGCGACTGGCCCCGATGCGGTGAGCAGATTGGCGATGTCGAGGGCATCAAGGCGCTGGATGGTGCGCGCGCGCGGGCATTCGACGACGACGTAGAGTGTCGACACGTCGTTGTTGACGATTCCGAAGCCGACGCCCTCGTCGTGCAGCCGCGCGGCGACATGCAGATCGGCGCCCGATGGCTCGAGAAAGCCGCTGGGGTGATTGTGGAGCAGCATCTCGCCCTTCTGGGCCACGCCGGGCAGGGCGAGCACCGCGTCGATCGTGCCGCGCGCCACGACGCGCGCGTCCGTGAGCGTGCCGTTGGGATCCGCACGCACCACGAACGACACCTCGCGCCCGTGCGCCGCGGCGATCTCCTCCTGCAGCAGGGTGCGCGCGGCCGCGGTCAGGCGCTCGACGCTCACGTCTTGAGTTCTTTCTTCTTCGCTGCGGGAAACAGGACGTTGTTCAAAATCAGACGATAGCCCGGCGAATGCGGATGGAGCGACAGATCCGTCGGTGGATCGCCGATCTGGTGCTGTGCATCCTCCGGATCGTGACCGCCGAAGAAGGTCCACGTGCCCTTCCCCAGGTCACCGTGAATGTACTTGACCCACGGCGCGCCTTCCTCCTCCGCCAGGATGGTGACGCCGGACTTGATCCGATTGCGCGTGAACGACGTGGTCAGCCCGTAGAAATCGGGGATCACCTGCCGGTGGTTTTGCACCAGCATCGTGGGCACCGGGTCGATTTTGGCGCTGAAGTTGAACAGCTTGAACGCTCCGAGCGGCTGCCGGCGTGCGCCGCTGTTCACCTGATGGCCGTCGATGTCCGAAAAACTGGCGATCAGCGGATTGGGCTCGATGTGGGCGCCGGTAAACGCGAAGCTTTTCCCCCAATCGAGCTTGGCGTCGGCATCGGGATCGATCGGCGTGCCGTCGGCGAACGTCGCCGCGATGTCCACCTTCTCGGCCGCGAGCGCGAGATCGATCGTCTCGGTCGCCGTGCACATCGCGAACAGGAAGCCGCCGTTCTCGACGTAGCCGCGAATGCCCCGCGCCACGGATTTCTTGAGATCGGGAACGGTCGAGAACCCGAGCCGCCGCGCCATGTCCGTGTTGCGCTGCACCATGTCGGCGAGCCACGACATGCCGGAGTAGATGAGGAAGAACTTCGAATACTGCCCGGTGAAGTCTTCGTGGTGCAGATGCAGCCAGTCGAAGTCCTTCAGTGAGCCGTTGATCACCTCCGGATCCCAGATCTTGGTGAAGGAGATGCCCGCGTACTGCAGCGCCATCGTCACCGCGTCGTCCCAGGGGGCGGCATTCGGCGGCGCATAGACGGCGACCTTCGGCGCCTTCTCGAGCGGCACCGCGTCCATGTTGTTGGCTTCGATTTCGCCGCGCACCGCAGGTATAGCGCTGTCGACCGGCTCGGTGTGGATCCCGTTCAGGGCCGCGTCCCGCCGCAGCGCATCGAGGTCGGGAATGAGAAACGAGCCGCCGCGATAGTTGAGGAACCACTCCGCCTTGAGGCCCGCCTGGATCGCGCGGTACGTGAGGCCGTAGGCTTTGAGATGGTCGGTTTGGGTGTCGTCCATTGGTACTAAAAGCGACGGTAAGGGACGGTAAGGGACGGTAAAAGACGGTAAGAGTCTTCCAAGGCTCACCGCACCCATCGCCCGAACAAAATCTCTACGTCTCATGACTTGGGAATTGCCCCCTTAGCACGCTCCAACACTCGCCGAGCTTCTGGGACAAAGGCACTGCTGGGATAGGTGAGAATCAAATGCTCCAGGTGTGGAATCGCTGCGGCATTCTGGCCGCGGCGCACGAGCAGGCGTGACCACTCCAGCTCGGCGGCCGCCGGCGCTGCTCCCTCGCCCCCGGCGCGGACGATTTCATCGAACAGGGCCGCAGCCGTCTGCTCCTGCTCGCCGCCTTTTTGCGCCGCGACCTGCCCCGCGAGCAGCAAGACCTCGAGCCGTCCACCCTGCTCCGGCAGCGGCGAGGCGGCGCGACGCAACGCGCCGATCGCCGCCACGGAGTCGCCACGCGCGAGTGTGAGCAGCGCCGCGCCCAGCTCGGGACTCGACTCCTGCGAAATGCGCTGCAGCATCGCCATCATCGCGGTGCGTTCGGTTGCGGCGGCGCGGTCGGTCGCATACGGGCCCGCGAGCCGAAAGTCCTCCATCGCCGCTTTCAGATTGCCGCGGTACAGCGCGATCCAGCCGCGCTGCGCGACCACCGCAACGCTGGAGTCCTCTCCCAGGATTGTCTCCGCCCGGTCCAGCTCGCCACGGGCGACGCGGGCCTGCGACAACCCCAGTCGCAATGCCACGCGGTCGTCGGCGGTGAGGGAGGTGCGCGCCGCCGTGAGGCGCTCCTCCGCGACATCGAGCTGTCCATCGGCAATGAGCACCTGGAGCAGCGCGGCCTCGGCGACGGCGTGGGCTTCGGCGGGGGCGGCGGAATCTGTCGTCAGTCCCTCGAGCACACGACGCGCCGCAACTTTGTCGCCGGCTGCGAGCAGCTCGCGGACGGCCTCCGCACGCGCGCGCGACGCCTGCTGCCAGGGAACCAGCTCGGCCCAGCGCGTCAACGCCAGTCCGCGCACGCGATGGCCTTCCACCGTCGTCAACGATCCCGCGAGATCGGCAAACCGGCGCAGCGCGTCCGTTGCTTCGCTGTCGCCGAGGGTGGACTCCATCGCGGCCCAGGCGGCGATGGGTTGCCCCCACGTCAGCAAGACCTCCGCCCCCAGCCGTCGCGCGCGCGCGGGAGCTCCAGGTGCGGTGAGCACGCGGGCCACACGATCGTGTACGGCCGCCGGCGCATCTGCGAGCTGGCTCGACGCGGTGGGGCCGACGTCGGGGGAGCGCGTCACGGCGCGGCCCCACTCGGCGGCGGATGCTTCCCAATTCCCGGCGCGCTGCTCGAGCTGGGCCAGCTCGGTCGCCAGCGTACCATCGCCGCCGAGCGTGCTGCGCCCGATGAGCAAGGCGCGTCGCGCTTCATCCCACACGCGGTGGTCCGCGAGCGCTTGTCCCCACTCGCGATACGGCTGTTCGCTCTGGGGGGCGGTCGCCGCCCAGCGACGCGCCAGCGCCTCCAGGGAATCGAGTTGATTCAGTGCCGCGTACACCCGCAGCTCGAGACTGCGCAGCGCGACACTCTCGGGCAGCCGCACGCGCGCGTTTTGCACGAGGGGCAACAGCTCGGGCATCCGATTGAGGACGAACAACGTGCGCTCGAGACCGAGGAGGGCAGGCAGGTTGGTCGGATCGCCGCGCACCGTGGTGAGATAGACGGACGCCGCGTCGGCGTAGCGGCCGCTGCGCTCTAATTCGAATCCTGGACCTATTGCCTGACCCCGGGCGGTCCGCCCGGGGTCAGCCGAGAACGCGAGCACCAGGCTCGTGACGATCGCCCAGCTACGGCTTCTGCTCATTCAACCGGCGGAAGTACTCGAGGACCATACGCCGCTGCTCGGGCGTCAGTCCCGTCAGCTCGTCCCACGTCGGGTAGCGGACTTTCGGACCCGTGCCGGTCGCGCCGGGGACCAGGGCCGCGGGAACGTGGATGCTGTCCGCAGCGGTGGCCGATCGGCTCGTCCGCTCTTTCTGCTCGTCCGGCTCCTCACCCTGGAGGCTGCGGCCGGCATCGAGCAGCTTGCGATACAACCGCTCCTGGCGTTCGATCGTCGGTCGGTCGAGCCGGCCCGCTTCGAGTTGGCGAGCGAGCTCCCGCGCTTCCTCCGCGAGCGCCCCGGCGGCACTGGCGTCACCGCCCGCCTGCAGCCGTTCGAGCTGGTCTGCGAGCGCGCGCTGGCGGCCGGCGAGCTCGCGCAAGCGCTGCATCACGGCATCGCCGCCGGGACCCATCATCGGCAACAGGCCCTGCGCGTCGCCATTCATCCCTTGCTGCTCTTGCGCCATGCGCGCGAGCTGCTCCATCGCCTCCTGGAATCCCGAGCCCGACTGCGCGCCGGCGACGCGCTGGGCCGTGCGCACCAGCGCGTGCGCGGTGGCGTTGAGCGCGTCGAGCGCCTGCTCGGCGAACGGGGCGGCGGCGGCGGGATTGGGATCGCCCTGCTCGAGTTGCTCGCGCGCCTGCTTCATCTGATTCTGCGCGTACCCGAGCGCAGCCTCGAGCTGGGGCGAGACGAGCGCGTGACGACCGGCCGCGGCACCGATCTCCTGTTCGATCGCGTGCGTGCCTTCCTCGATGGCCGCCTGCCGAGCGCGGGTCGCGGCACCCACTGCGCCGTCACGCAGCGCATCGGAGACTTCCTCCTGACGACGCGCGAGCGCCGCGGTTTCCGCCAGCGCGCGATCCAGCGCATCGAGCGTTTCCTGTCGCCAGGCAGAGGTCAGTGAGTCGCGGCGCTGGCGGAGCTCGCCGGGCAGCTGCGCGAGCGAGTCGGCGGCCTCCTGCCCGGACGCCCTGGCCCCGCGCGCGTCGCGCTGGCCGGCGGCAGCGGCGGCCTCCTGCATGGCCCGTTGGGCGCGGCGTGCCGCGGCCTGCGACTGCGCGAGCGGCACGGTCTGACCTGCGCGCTCTACGCCGCGGGCGAGCGAATCGGTGGCGGCA
>JBKPDZ010000002.1:0-32680 GCA_046728135.1 Gemmatimonadota bacterium
CAGGTGAGTCCCATCGCGATCCGACGATGCACAATTCTGTATACAGCTTGGTGTACAGGTTATACTACGCCCGGTGCCTCTCCTCGCAAGAGCAGGTATTGGCTATCGGCTACCGGCTATCGGGTGACGCGCATTGGAGCTTCGAGGTCGCGACCCGAGAGCCGATATCCGGTAGCTGATAGCTTGCGTAACTCCAAGCCATTTATAATGTTCTTTCAAACCAAGACCAGGATCGGCATGCCTGCCCAACCTGCCCGATACACGCCAGCCGCAGCCACCGATACGGTCGTCCACGACCTGCCCCCGATTCGCTTTGACGGACAACCCATAGACATCCGACTCTCCCTACGCCGCACCGAAGACGGTGTCTGGCGTGGCCGCATTCTGTTTGGTGCGGAAGGGACGGAAGCGGAGCGGTCCAGCGCGGAGATTTTCTGCGCCGACACGGAGCAGGATCTGTGGCAATCGGTGCGCGACCTGCGGGATCATCACCTGCGGGACCTGTACCGCTCGCTGCTGTAGATGCCTGGGCAGAAGGCGCTGTCCCAGCTGCGGCACGACCTCTCTAACCCCCTATCGGCGATTCTCGCCGAGACCCAGCTCCTGCTGCTCGCGCCGGAGAAGTACGACGCGGAGACACTCGCTGGGCTCAAGCAGATCGAGGACCTGGCGCGCAAGATGCGTCAGCTGCTGCAAAGCCTCGAGTGAGCCGGCGGCATAGGCCAAGGTATTGCCCTTCAACGGTGTGGTGGCCGCCGCACACCGTTGCCTTCCTTATTAAGGCGGTGCGGTTTTCCCCGCTTCGTGATGGGCGTCATAGCCGTTTCGGTCGCAGCGCCGTAAATCACACGCCACCCTCGTCCTTGCGGGGGTGGATGCCTCGGGCATCTTAAGGCCCCTACACAAGCGGGAGTCCCCGACGTTGGCTGGTCGCAGGTACCTGCTCACAGGAATGACCGGCTTGATCGCGGCCTGCGGAGGGAGGCCTCGCCTCGCGCCCGTCACACCTGTCGAGATCCCCGCGCTCAAAGCCCAGGCTGCACAACAACCCGGCAACGCTCCGGTCCGCTTCCGGCTCGCCGCCGCGCTCTTGGCGGCTGGACGATGCGATAGCGCAGCCGTCGTCGCGAGGTCGGGCGAGCTGCTGGCACCCGGCAACGCGTTAGGCCCGATGGTCATCGGCCGCTGCCAGGAAAAAGACGGCCGCTACGACCTCGCGTTTGCGACGTACACTGACTTCGCGACCAAGAACCCCCGCGCGCGTGGTGTCGCCGCCGTGCGGTCACTCGCCGAGATCGCGCTCCGGACGCAGGCGACCCAGACGGCCAAGCTGGCCCTGGCGCGGGAATCGACGTTGACCGCACTCGCCCCCGAGCCCTCCACCATCGCGGTGCTGCCGCTGACGATCGCTGGCGATTCCAGCCTACAGCCGTTGTCGCGCGGGCTCGCGGAGCTGCTGACATCCGATCTGGCCTTGGTGCGCAGCCTGCGGTTGTTGGAGCGCGTGCAGGCCGGGGCGCTGCTCGACGAGCTGAAGCTTGGGCAGAGTGGGCGGGCCGATGTTCGTACCGCGGCGCGGGTGGGCCGATTGCTCCGCGCTGAGCGCATGGTGCAGGGCGTCGCGGCGATTACGCAGAATGGCCCCGTCCGCATGTCGGCAGCGGTGGTCGCCGGTGACGGCAATGTTCGCTCCGGCGCGGAAGCAAACGGCACGTTCAAGCAGCTCCTCGATCTGGAAAAGCAGCTCGTCTTCGGTCTGGCGACGGAGCTGGGCATTCAGCTGACCGAGGCGGAGCGGCAACGTATTCTGCGGGAGGGCCCAAAGAACCTGGCTGCCTTCCTCGCCTACAGTTCGGGCCTCGAGGCGCTCGATCGACGCGATTATCGCGCCGCCGGGGCGGCGTTCAGCGCCGCCGTGCGCGCCGATCCGTCGTTTCAGCAGGCGCACGAGCAGCAGCAGGCGGCTGAAGCGGCGCCCGTCGTCGAGGCATCTGGCGGCGATGTGATAGCCGTGGCTCAGGCGGCCGAGCAGTTGCCGCCTCCTCCTGTTGTGAGCGAACCTGCCGTAGCGGGCGCGCTGCAGCAGGGTACGATCGACGTCTCGGGGACGATCGGCGACGTGGCTCAGACAGGCATCACGACCCTGCCAAGCAATCCGACGCCGGAGAGCCAAGGCGTCTCCAGCATCATCCAAGCGTCCGGCATCATCCGGATCATCTTCCGCCGGCCGTGACTCGCGCGGGCTGGTCGTTGGGAGTGCTGATGCTCCCCGGTGCGCTGGCCGCTCAGGCCGCGACCACGGTGGCGCGTACGGGTGTCACGTTCGAGTCCTACGCCTTCGGCTCCGGGCTTGCATTCAATCGCATCAGCGAGCTCACGATTCCGGTGAGCGTCACGCAGCGCATCGCCGGCGGCCGGCTCGTTCTTGACCTCGGCACTGCCTTTGCCCGCGCCTCTGTCACCGAAGCCGGCGGCGGGACGGGGAGCATCACCCACACGGGACTGGTGGACACCGATCTGCGCGTGAGCTACAGCGTGATTCCCGGGAAATTGGTGTTCAATCTTGTCGGCACGATCCCGACTGGGGCGACTGCCGTGGCCGACACGACGATCCCCCTGTTCGGCGCCACGGGCACGCATCTCTTCGGGTTCACGACACCGAGCTTCGGCTCGGGTGGCGCTGTGTCCGCCGGGTTTGCCTCAGCCGTCAAGATGGGACAGAGCTGGGCGGTGGGGGCCGGCGCGAGCTACCGCTATGCCGCGCGCTACGTGCCCATCCAGGGTGGCGACGAGATGAGCCCGGGCGGCGAGATCCGCGCGCGCTTCGGTATCGAAGGGCCGTTCGGTGGAGGGAAGTACTTCCGCGGCGCACTCGTCTACACCACCACCGCGGCCAACGACCTTGGCGCGAGCGGGCAGAGCACGATCGGCGACCGCGTGCTCGGCTACGCTGCCGTGAGCATGCCGGTCGGTACCTCGCAGCTCTCGTTGTACGGCTGGGATATGCGCCGCCTGCTCGCCCGTAACGTCGCCGACCCGGGAACCGTGCCCGTGCCGCGCGGCAACGTGCTCGCGGTCGGGGCGCGACTCGATCGCCCCACTGGGCCGCGGGCGACCCTGTCACCGATGTTCGAATTCCGACATGAGTTGACCGGGCCTGGCCAGCGCATGGAGCTGCTCGGGTACCTGCTGCGAGCGGGCACCGATCTGCGGTACCGGCTCAGCGATCGGGCGGCGGCGGTGCTGCAGGCGCAGCTCGCTTTCGGCACGCTCCACGATGCGGGCACGAGCGTGTCGATCGTCGGTCCGCGTCTGGGAGCTCTGATCGAGTGGATGAGGTGAGTGTCTCCGAACGGCGCGTGAGGCGTGTGTATCTGCTGCTGTGTGTGGCAATCATCGCAGGATGCAGCGGAGCTAACGGTCCCTCCTCGACGATTACCTCGGTCGTGATCACGGGCGATTCAACGGTTGCGCTGAACGGCACGCAGCAGCTCACGGCCACGGCGCTCGCGGGGCGCGCGCCGATCCTGACCGGCCTGACGTTCTTCTGGATTTCCTCCGACAGCACAGTGGTTCGCGTATCACAAACGGGGCTCGTGACAGGTGTGCGGCTGGGCAGCGCGAGCATTACGGTCACCGCCGTCCCGCTGGTGAGCGCGCCGGTTTCGAGCGTCCCATACGCCATCCGCTCGCGCATCGCCAGGATCGTCTTTCAGCCATTCGACATCGCTTTGGATTCGCTCCAGGATACCACCATCGTCAGTGCCGACGCGCGCGATGCCCAGAACACAACCGTGCCCGGGGTCTTGATCACCTGGCTGTCGCGCAATACCGGAATCGTGACTGTTGCCGACAGCGGCACTCACAAGGCGATCGTGACTGGAGTCGGCTACGGGACGACGCGCATCGTCGCTACGGGCGACGGCGTCTCCGACTCCCTGACGGCGACCGTGCCGCAGGTCCCGGCCGCGCCACGACCTTCGCGGTAGCCGTTGCCGAGGTACAGCACCAAAAACACCGCCGAAGCCGCGCTCACGCCGTACTTCCATGCGGAGGGCGCCGGCGACGTCGACAACAAGCCTTCTATCGTTCCCGCAATCGCGAGCAGCGTGACGACCGCCCCGATCATCCGGGCCGCGATGCGGCCCTCCAGCACGAGCGCGTCGCGCCGCGTCCGATCGCCCGGTGCGATCATCGCCTTCGCCAGCCGAAAACCTGCCCCCGCGGAGATGAAGATCGCGGTCAGCTCCAGCACGCCGTGTCCGAGGACGAACGTCAGCAGATAGTTCAGCGCCTGGTAATTGCGAAACAAGCCGAGCACGAGCCCGAACATCATCCCGTTGGCAAACAGGAGCCAGGTGGTGAGCACGCCGGCGGTGAGACCGCCGACGAACGTCCCGAACGACACCGTGATGTTGTTGGTGATGATGAGCGCCGCTACCTGTGGCCGGTCTTCTTTAGTGGTTTCCGCGTAGCCGCGTCCCTCCGCCAGATTCTCAGCCGCAGCCTCCGCACGGGCCACCATCACGGGGGACAGGAGCTCCTCCGCCAGCGCCGGCCGCTCGCGAATCATCACGTAGCCGACCGCCGCCGGGATGGCGAAGAGCAAAAAGGCGAGCAGCACATACTGCCACGACTGCACGACGGCGGCCGGGAAGTCGCGCAGGATGTAATGCGGTAACGGCGTGCGCGGCTTTCCCCGTGCGCGATACAGCGCATTGTGCCCGGCCGTGACGACCCGCTCCAGATACTCGATGACGCGCGGGTCGACCTGGTACGTGCGTGCCCGCGCCAGATCGGCGGCGACCTCACGATAGTGTGCGGCGAACGCCGGGATCTCGTCGGCTGCCAGCGCGGCGACGCCGGAGCGCTCCATGCGCAGCGCCGTCGTGCGGAACGCTTCCCAGCCATCCCGTTTTTTCTGCACGAATCGCTCGGCCGGCACCGTGATCCGGCCCGCCGCGCCGGCCTGGGCGCGCGGCGCAAACCGACTCCGCCGCTTGTGCTGCTCTTCGGCGAGCACGCTCACGAGATAGCCGTGCAGGTCCGGCGTGCGGCGGGGAATGCGCGGCTCGAAGCGCCGCACGAGATCGGCGGTGATGCGCGCCTGGACGTCTGGCGCCAGCTCGTTGAGGCGCCCCAGAAACCGGTCCAACAACCGGAACTCCTCTTCTGACAGCTCAGGCGGGCCGGTCTCGACCGCTTCCGGGAGCGCTGGGTGCGCAGGGGTGGCGGCCGTGAGGCCGATGGTCCAGTCAGTGGGCCGGTCACGCACGACGATCGTGCCGGCAGCCATGTCACCCAGGCGCTTATTGCTGGGATGCAGAGCAATCGCCAGGAGCGCGGGAGCAAACGGCAGTGCGGGAAAGTAGCAGTCGATGAAACGAACCAGGTTCCGGACCACCGCGGCCTGTGCGGTGAGCGACCGGCCCGTATCCATGACGACGCGAATCCCGAGCAACTGCTTCCCCGGCGTCCGGCCGCCGTTCAGCGCCTCGAACAGCGTGAAGTATCCCCAGACGAGGGAGAAGGTGAGCAGAATCAATGCGGCGGTCACCCAGCCTCGCGCCGTGCCGTGCGGCGGGGTGATGTCGCTGGCGATCGTCGTGCCGCCCAGCCAGAGCAGCAACAATCCGAGCCACAGCAGCAGCAGATCGAGGAGCCCGGCCGCCACGCGCGACCCCACGCCCGCCAGCTCGAACCGCACGTCCACGTGCTCGGGCGTCTCGACGCCGTGGTGCTGCCGGAGATCCAGGTCTCGCGCGGACGGCGTCATTTACTCATTTTAGCGCTGAATCCTCACCCCCGCAGGGAGCGAGCCATTACCTCGAGTACCGGAAGTTCCAACGTCAGGCCGATGCAGCTCGGCGAGATTCTCGACGGCAGCTTCAGTATCTATCGCCGTCACTTCGGTCTGTTCATGCGGCTGAGCTTCGTGTTGATCTGCGCTCCCGCCGTCGTGGTCGTGTACTTTGTCACGCGAGCAATGTCCAACCCGATGGGCGCGGCGAACTGGGTGCAAGACCACGTGGCCGCGACGATTGGGTTCGCGCTCGTCGTGTTGTTCGTCTGGATCGTGATCAGCCTGCTGCTCAAGGCGGGGACGATCCGGATCATCTCGGATTCGTATCTCGGCAATGAGCCATCACTCGGCGCCGCGCTGCAATTCGCGACTGGGCGGATCGCCCCGCTGCTGCTCATGGCCATCGCGAAAACGCTACTCATCTTCGTCCTGTACATCGCCGTGGCGATCGCCGTGGTGGTAATGGGGGCCGTGGGACGCCTGAAGGGCATGGGGGGGCTGTTTCTGTTCCTCGGCGTCGTCGGCGGGATCTGGCTGTTTGCGTACATCCTGTGCGGCTACGGCCTGACCAGCATGGTCGTCGTGCTCGAGGACTTGATCAGCGCCTTCGATGCGTTCGGCCGCTCGGCCGAGCTCACGCGCGATTCACGCCTGAAGGTTTTCTTTGCGTGGTTGGTGATCGCGATCTTCACGAATATTCTGCCGTCGATCGTCGTATTCGGCGTCGGTCAGGCGGTCGGTCCTGATTCACCCGTACAGCCGTTCCTCAGCGTGGGGACGATCGTGCTGGGGGTGGTCCTGGCGCCCATTCTGCCGTGCGCGCTCACGCTCCTGTACTACGATCTCCGCGTCCGCCGGGAGGCGTTCGATCTGCAGATTTTGAGCGAGCGATTGGGGACGCGCTGACCACGAGCTTGTGCAGTTTTCTGCAAGCACCGACCCTGCCGCGGCCCGCCGTCGCCGACTCGCTGCGGCACGCGCTCGGCCGGGTATTCGCAGGCCCCGAGTATCAATGGGTCGAACAGCAGCGCCTGCTGTCGTGGATCGCGCGGCAGTGGCAGCATCTGAAGGACTGGCTCGATCGACTCTCCCTGAATCATCCCGTCGGGTACGACATTTTCCTCGTGCTCGTCGTCGCCGCGCTCGTCGCGCTGCTGGTGCACATCGGCTACGTCATGTGGCGCATCGTGCAGCCCGTGGCGCGAACCGGCACGCGCCTGTCCCCCAACGTCGCCGTCGCGATGAACGCACGCGCGCACCTCGAGCGGGCGGACGCGCTCGCCGCCGCCGGGCGGTACGCCGAGGCGCTCGCGCATCGCTTCGTGGCCGCGGTGCTGGAGCTCGACGAAAGGAAAGCACTGCGCTTTCACGTTTCCAAGACCCCCGCCGAGTACGTAGCCGAAGCGCGTCTCGACGCGACCGGTCGCGCCGCGCTGGCCATGCTGGTCGCCGAGCTGTATCGCCACCTGTTCGGTGGCGTCCCGTGCGACGAAGCCGAGTACCGCTCGTTCGGCGCAGCCGCGCAGGAGCTGGCCCGAGGCCCGCATGTCGTACCGGCTTGAGATCGGGCTGGCACTGCTGTTCATGGTGGCCCTGGGCGTCGTCGTGTGGGCGGGCAGCCGCCATTCGCGCACGGCGGAATTGGATTTCCGCTCGTCGACCTTCCTGACCGGCCCGCGGGGCAGCAAGGCGTTGTACGACGTTCTCTCCCAGTTGGGTCGCCGCACCGAACGACGCCGCACGAAACTCGACAATCTTGCGACGACGCGCGCCCACCGGCCGGCAATTCTTGCCGTACTGAATCCGGTGCTCCCGCTGACCGACGCGGAGCTCGAGCAGGTGGTGCGCTTCGTGCGCGGCGGCGGCGCAGTCGTCGCGAGTGGTTGGGGCGGCGGCATCACGCAATGTCTGGGATGGCGCGTCCAGCCCGAGTTCCGCCCGGACAGCATTGCCGTGCGGTCACCCGAGGGCGTGCGGCTGCCGCGGGCCGCACGGGTGCTGGCGCCGCTGGAGCGCGACACGACTAATCGCAGCGACCTCAAGAGTTTGGTCAAAGGCGGGGACGAAACCGGCGTTCCGGGGATGTGCAGCACGCTGGCGCCCTTTGCCACCGACACGATCGTCGCAGCGCTCAACAACCGGCCGGTGATCATGCGCCTACGCTATCGCGGGGGCGGAACCGTCGCGCTCGCGGCCGATCCCGGATGGCTCACCAATCGCGTGTGGCGCGATACGGATGTGCCCCTCGTCGCGCTCGCGCTCTTCACCCCGTCGCCTGAGCACCCAGGACGCGTCGTCTGGGATGAGTACCACCAGGGATTCGGAGAGGACACGGGACCATCGCTGACGGGCCAGACGTGGAGCTGGCTCCGACACTCTCCAGCGGGTTGGGCGATCTTGCAACTCATTGCCGTCGCTCTCGTGTGGCTCGCGACGACGGCCGTACGCTTCGGTCCTGCGCTGTCGGTGATCGAGCGGCGACGCCGCTCACCGCTCGAACATCTCGAGGCGCTGGGCGCCGGACTCGAGCACGCGGCCGCGGCCGATACCGCGGTGCAACGACTCGTCCTGGGGTTGCGCCGCCGTCTCAGCCGCAGCGGCGGCGGGGCCAGCTACAAAGCGAACGGTGATGTGTCGTCATGGGTCGAGAGTCTGGAGCTCGCGGTGCGCGGTCCCCAGGGCCGTGCCGCCGTGCGCCGGTTGTACCACGTACTGACCGCACGCGATCGCACCGCGCAGCGCGTGCTCGACGCCGCCCAAGCCGTGGAGGATGTGTGGGAGGAACTGCGCCCGCGCAGGACGCGCAACGCATCGTAGCAGCTTTACGCACCGTGGTGTTGGGACAGGAGGCGGCGACGCTCGAGGTGCTCGTCTGCTTGCTCGCGCGCGGCCACATCCTGCTCGAGGGCGTGCCGGGCACCGCCAAGACGCTGCTCGTACGGACGCTTGGGCTCGCACTCGATGTGCGGTTCGTGCGGATCCAGTTCACCCCGGACCTGATGCCGGCCGACATCACCGGCATCACACTGCTCACGGGCACGCACGAATTCTCATTTCGACCCGGTCCGATCTTCGCGGACCTGGTGCTCGCGGATGAGATCAATCGCGCCCCCGCGAAAACGCAGGCCGCCCTGCTCGAAGCGATGCAGGAGCGGACTGTGACGGTTGACGGAACGAGTCACCCCCTTTCACCGACCTTCACCGTCTTCGCCACCCAGAATCCAATTGAGTTCGAAGGCACCTATCCGCTGCCCGAGGCCGAGCTGGACCGGTTCATGGCCAAGGTGCTGGTCGGGTATCCACCGGCTGAGGTAGAGCAGGGGATCCTCACGCGCTATGTCGACGGCTTCGAAGCGGATCGCCCCACGACCTATGGTGTGAGCCCCATCGTCAACGCGGAAGGTCTCGAGCTGTTGCGCCGGCAAGTCGACGCGGTGCGCGTAGAGCCACGGATCACGGGATACATCACGTCTATCGTCCGCGCCACGCGCGAAGCGGCGTCGCTCACGCTGGGCGCCAGCCCGCGCGCCGGTGTGGCACTGTTCAAGGCGGCGCGAGCCGCGGCGCTGCTCGAGGCCCGGGACTACGTCATCCCGGACGACGTGAAGCGGCTTGCGCCGGCGATCCTGCGACATCGGATCAACGTCGCACCCGAGCTCGAGCTGGAGGGCGTTACGGCCGACCAGGCGCTCAAAGCGATTCTGGATCGCACCGAGGCGCCGACCGCCTAATGCTGCAGCCCTTGCTGCTGCCGAGCGCCGCGATCGCCGCGTTCGTGGGCCTGTGGTACGCACTCGGCAGCACCGCGGGGATTCTGTGGACTCCCCGTGCCCTCCTGATCGCCGGTCTGCTCGCGCTCGCCGGCGTCGCCGGATTCTGGACCCCGTGGAGCATCGACGTGATGCTGCTCGCCGACCTCGTGTTGATCGTGTTGATCTGGCTCGACGCGACGCTCGCCCAGACCGTCGTCGTGATTCGCGAGCCGCTCCCCGCTCTGTCGGTGGGCCATAGCGGCGAGGTCACCTATCGGTGGACGAATCCGGCGGGGCGCCGGGCACGGCTCGAGGTGCGGGAGGTGCGGCCCGACATCCTCGGTGGCCCGCAGCCACGGCGCGCGGTGCGAATTCCGCCGCGGTCGACGACACGCGAGCGCGTGACCGTGATTCCGCGACGCCGTGGCCGGGAAACCGGCAGCGGGGGCGGGGGGGGCGGCGGAGGCGAGGGCGGTGCCGGCGGATTCGTGCTCGACTCGATCGGCCCGCTCGGACTCGGGCGACATCGCGTCCGGATGGCGTTGCCCTGGGATGTCGTGGTCTATCCGCCCCTGGTCTCGGTGCGGCTCCGCGCATCGGTGGCCGAGGCGCTGCGGCGCCGCGACCCTGGCAGCAAGCCGATCCGGCGCATCGGCGAGGGACGGTTGTTCGAGTCGTTGCGTGAGTGGGTGCCGGGGGATGATCTGCGGCACATCGATTGGAAGGCGACGGCGCGACGGGGTGGCGCAAAAATCATCACACGCCAGTACGAGGCGGAGCGCCGCCAGCAGGTGCTGCTGGTCCTGGATACGGGCCGCCTGATGACGGCCGAAGTCGGTGGCGTGGCGCGGCTGGAATTTGCGGTGCAGGCCGCGCTCGAGCTGGCCTATGCCGCGGCGCAACACGACGACAACGTCGGTATCATGACCTTCGCCGACGGCGTGCGCCACTTCGTCGCGCCCGAGCGCGGCCGCACCGGCGTGCGGCGCGTCGTGGAAGTGCTGGCGGAAGTCCAGCCGAAACTCGTCGAGCCCGATTACCCCGGCGCTTTTCGCTATCTCGCAGCGCGCAACCGCAAGCGCGCGCTGACCATCCTCTTCACCGATGTCATCGACCGGTTCGCGTCCGATGCCCTCGTCGCGAATGTGGCGACGTTACGCCCCCGCCACCTGCCGCTTGCGGTGACGCTGCGCAATCCCGAGCTCGACGCCGCTGCCGCCGCGCGGCCGGTGTCGGCGCGTGAAGCGTTCCGCAAAGCGGCGGCCGAGGAGTTGTTGCACGCTCGGGAGGAAGCGCTCGGACACATGCGGCGGGCGGGTGTGATCGTAATTGATGTCACACCGGAACGCGCCGCACAGGCGGTGGTCACGAAGTATCTCGATCTGAAGCGCCGCGGCACACTGTAAGTCACTGTCTGGCCCGGCCATCCCTCGTATAGTATGTTCGGTCCTCACGTTCACGGATTGACCTGGATGCGCGGTCTCAACCGAGCTACGCCCGTCGTGACGCTGGCAGTGGCGCTCGCCGGCGTCACGTGTTCCTTCCCAACCGACAAAAGCGACAAGGTGTTTGTGACGCTCACCGCGCCGGCTCATGTGGTCCTGCGCGGGCAGGAGGTGTCGGTCTACGCGCAGGCGTGGCAAGTCGCCGGGACGGACACGCAGCCCATCACCAATATCGACTTCGCGTTCAGCACGGGCAGCAGCACCATCGCCCGGGTCGAGAACAATGGTGGCGGGTATGCGACGGTGACGGGGGTCAATAGCGGAAACGTCGACATTTTGGCGCGGGCCGTGGCCTTCGAAAAAGCTCAGGAAGCGGATCTGGTCTTGCGCGTCTCGAACCCGCTCGAGATCGACAGTGTCCGCCCCAAGGTCGCGCGTTGGGGACAAGTCGTGACGGTGTACGGCGTGGGTGTGGATTCGATGTTCCTCGCGAGCCTGGCCGGCGTCAACCTGATCGAATACCCCTTCTCCCGCTTCCGCGACAGCGCGTCGGGGCTGGGGCGGATCTCGTTCTGGGTGCCGCTGCCGGCCCACACCGACTCGCTGTTCTACCTGGGCGCGGGCGTCTTCGGCAAGGACACGGCGATCACGGGCGTCTTGAAGCAGGACGTGTTCGAGCCGAACGACACGTTTCCGTCTAACATCGATCTCGACCTTCCTGGCCCATGGCCGGGAACGGTGTTTGCGCCGATTCGGTTCACGAATCCGGCGCTGGCCTTCGAGCCGGTGGATCGGACGATTGGGGTGGGCGAGGACTGGTTCCGCTTCTTTACGAGTGACACGACGCAAGCGCTGACGTTCTTCATCACCTACCCGTCGGGTTTCGGCGACACCGCCGGGACGAGGACCTTTCTGCTCGACTCGCTCTATTATGCGACCGGGGCGGCGGGTGAGCCGGTTGACAAGTTCTTTGGCAAACCCAACGCCGACTACATCGGCTCGGACTTCTACTACTGTCAGGGGCACCAGTTCAACCCGGCGCAGGTGTCCCGCGAGTCCACGACCGTCGCGCTGAAGACATTGCCCGGGCACAGGCTGCACGTCATCACCTTCTTCTCGCGCGTCCAGCGCTACGGCCTGACGGTGGCGCAGGGGTACTTCACCGCGGACCCGCGGATTCGGCCCGACGCCTACGAAGAGAATGACTTCTGTCACTATGCCGACAGTATCCCCGGGAAGCCGAATCCTCCGTCACGCATTCATGTGACGACGACGGGCTTCAGCGACACCATGAACATCGACAACCCGTTCGAGCTCGACTGGTATCGGCTCGAAGTGCCCGCCCACGGTCTCGGCGATTCGGTGCTGATCCGTTTGCAGGGCAGGCCCTTCGTTGCCGGGCAGGATTCCTCCGACATTGATCTCTACGTGATGACGGTCCCGGATTCGGTGAATGGCCTGACGCAGGTCGCATCGTCCGTCAATGCGGGATCAACCGAAGACCTGATGGTGGATCTGGCGCAAGGGTCGTACTACCTGGCCGTCGTGGATTATGCGGGCGCCGCGATGCGCTACTCCATGTGTATTCGCGGCATCCCGGCCCTCGCGCTGGCGCGCTCGTGCAACCTGATTCTGCCCGGACCGCCTGCGCCGGCTCGCAGCAAGCGGCTGCCGCAGGCGTCCGCCACCGTCACTGAGAGCGCACGCAGGTCGTTGTTCGGCGTGCGTCTGCGACAGTGACCGGTGCCGCGGGTTCTGCGATGGAATGCCTGAAGTGCCACACCCCGCTTCCCGACGGTAGCAAGTTCTGCTACGCGTGCGGCGCCGACGTGACCGGCGGCGGCACGATGCGCGCGAGCGACCCGACCGGCACCCAAGGGCTGATGCAAAAGCTGCAGCGGCTCGTCGAGGGCAAGTACAAAGTCGAGCGCATGCTCGGCAAAGGGGGCATGGGCGCCGTGTTCCTGGCCCATGACCTGACCCTCGAGCGCGAAGTCGCGATCAAGGTGCTGCCGCCCGACATCTCGATGGACGCCCAGATCGTGAAGCGCTTCCAGCAGGAAGCGAAGACGGCGGCCAAGCTCGATCACACGAACATCATTCCGATCTATCGCGTCGAGAGTGAAGGCGGCCTCAACTACTTCGTGATGAAGTACATCGCGGGCACGTCACTCGAGGACGTCCTCGACCAGAAGCCCGCTGGTCCCCTGACGATCGACTATGTCCAGCGCGTGTTGTGGGAAGCGGCGTGCGCGCTGGGCCACGCCCATCAGCGCGGCGTGGTGCACCGCGACGTCAAGCCGGCCAACATCATGTTCGATCACGACGGCCGCGTGATGCTGACCGACTTCGGCATCTCGAAGGCGCTGCAGGCGGCCAGTGGCTTCACGGGCACCGGGATGATTATCGGCACGCCGCATTACATGGCGCCCGAGCAGGCGAAGGGCGGCACCGTGGACGGTCGCGCCGACCAGTACTCACTCGCGGTGGTCGGGTACCGCATGATCACCGGCGAGCTTCCGTACACGGGCGACTCCGTTCACACCATCCTCTATAAGCACATTTTCGAGGAAGTGCCGAGCGCCGGTGCCAAGCGCGGTGACACGCCGCCGTTCCTGACCGCGGCGATTACCCGCGCCCTCTCCAAGGAACCCGAGCAGCGCTTCCCGACGATGGAAGAGTTTGCGACCGCCGTGTGGCCGGAACAGCCGGTCGCCGTGCCCAAGGCGGGGGCTGCGAAGAGCCAGCGCCGGCCACCGCCCCGGCCGGCGGCGGCCCGCACCGCGTCCGCGGACGCCCCGACGGAAGTGACCAGCGCGCCGACGACGCCGATCCCGCGCGCCGGCATGACGACCCCGGCGGGGAAGAAGAAGCGCTCGAGTGTTGGGATGGTGGTCGGCGCGGTCGTGCTCGTCGCCGCCGGCGTGGGTGGGTATCTCGCGCTCGGGAGAAAGAGTGCAGCGGGGCCTCCGCCGGTCGCGACCCCCGTCGAGACGGGGCATGTGGCCACGAACCCTCCACCGCCTCCCCCTCCCCCTCCTCCCCCGCCCCGACGGGGAAATGAGAACCGTCGCCAGACAACGCCGCCGCCTGCTCCCGCCGCGGCTGCGGAAGGCTCCATCACCGTTGCCGCCGACCCGTACGGTGAAGTCTTTATCGACGGCACCGATGTCGGGCAGACGCCGGTGATCGAATATGCCGTGCCCGTGGGACGACACACGATCCGCGTCGAGCGAGCCGGCTACAAGACGATAAACGAATCGGTGCAGGTCTCGGCCAATAATCCCGTACGCAAGCGGTATACGCTGCTTCCGGAGTGACATCATGAAGGCTCACGTCCTGGTAACGGCGGCGATTTTGAGCGGCAGCACACTGGCCGCACAGACGATTCAGAATCCGACCTTGCGTCGCGCGCAGCAGGCGTTTGACAATCTCGATTACCGTCAGGCGTTGAGTGGGGGCCGTGCCGCCCTGCGTGAGCGGCTCACGGGATTCGAGCGCGCGCGGGCGTACGAGCTGCTGGGCTTCACGTACAGCGGCATGGATTCGATCCTCAAGGCGGTGGATGCGTTCAAGCAAGTGGTCCTCATCGAGCCCGAGCGCACGCTCGACCCGAACCGGACGTCACCCAAAGCGTTGAGCGCGTTCCAGGTGGCGTTGACCCAGGTCCTCGTTGTGCGGCAGCTGGTGGTGGATAGTGTCACGTTCGTGGGCGGTCAGGGGGGGGGCGTCGTGCCCATGCGTTACACCGTGACGCAGCCGGCGCGCGTCGTGACCCGCGTTGTCGGGGTTGCGGGATCGACCTCCCTCCGCATCGACTCGACCGTCGCCAACGGGCAGGTCAACATCCGCTGGCCCGCGCGGCAGCCCAACGGCGATCCGGTTCCCGCCGGCAATTACACCGTGATTGTTGAAGCGACGGTGGGCCAAAACAGCTTCTCGACATCGCAGCCGATCCGCGTGTCGCACGGGACGGTGGACACCGTGGCGCACCTGACCAGCCTGCCGGGCTACACCGAGCTTCCGGAGACCGAGGTGCCACCCAAGAGCTGGCGGCCGATGGGGCTGGCGCTCGTCTACACCGGCATTGCCCTCGCCGGCACGTCGGCGCTCTCCAACAGCGACCTCGGCTCGGCATCACTGCGCGAAGGAGGCACGATCGGCGCCGGGATCGTGCTGGCCGGGTTCATCATGACGCTGAAGAAACCGGCCCCACAGCCGGCGCGCGGCAACATTCTGTACAACCAGCTGCTGCGTGAACAAATCGCGCGGCGCAACACCGAAATCGCACAGGAGAACACGCGACGCCGCCAGCAGGTGGCGCTGACCGTGGTGCCGCTCGCGCGTTCGGGAGGCGGACGATGAGGACGCAACGACGGAAGGACGGAAGGGCGTTACGAGCTGGGGTCGCTGGCGTGGTCATGCTTTCCGTCATTCCGTCATTCCGTCTTTCCGCGCAGCACCTGAGTATCGGGCCGCAGGTGGCCTTCGGCGATTATCGCGAAGTCTCGTCGGATCTTCATTATCGCGGGAGCGGCGGCGGCGCGACGGCGACGGTCGAGTGGAAGAAGTTTTCCGCCGACATCGTGCTCTCGAAGGTGAAGTACAAGCCCACGAGCAACGGAACGGCGACCACGGCGTTCGACGCGTCAGAAGTGGACATCCGGCTGCGCTACTACATCACAGGTCCCGTGTCGGGTGAGTTGGGCTTTATCAACCGCAAAGTGGATCCCGAATTTGAGGCGCAATCGGTCGGCGCAGTCACGGCCGGTGCGCAGATGGCGTATCTGCTGGGACCCGGCGTGCGGATGGCGTTGCGTGGCGGCCTGATGTTCGGCGCCAAGTATTCAGGCGGCGGGACGACATCGGGCCTCGGCGCGTTACAGCTGGGGCTCGGCCTCACCGTCGATGCGTTGCACCGGCGGGTGCGAGTGACGGGCGATTATGGATTCCAGCGCTTTTCGCGGAAGACGGATGATGGGAGCGGGCCGTTGCCAGCGCCAATCCAGCAGTCGCTCGGCCGAGTGGGGTTCGCGATCGCCTTCTAGTGCGCCAGCCGCGATTCGAATGCGACACCTCGCGGCCGACAACAGTAGCTCCGGGCGGGCGTGGTCCCTAACTTAGCGGCGGCGCCCCTCTCCCACGTCCCGAGACCAGGAGTCGCACGATGAACTGTCCCGCCTGCGGCACCGCGATGACCGAAATGACGGTGGGCAACGTCAAGGTGCAGGCCTGCAAGGGTGGATGCGGCGGGCTTTGGTTCGACGAGTGGCAGCTCGGCAAGGTCGATCAGCCCGGCCAGTCGGCCGGCGAGCCGCTGCTGAATATCCCGCAGAATCCCGCCGTGAAGGTCGACCAGAATCAGCGGCGCAAATGCCCACGCGATAGCGACGTCGTCATGATGCGGCACTTCTGGAGCGTCAAGCGCGACGTGGTCGTGGACGAGTGTCCCAAGTGCGAGGGGATCTTCCTCGATCCGGGCGAGTTGGCCGGCATCCGGGCGGACTACAAATCTGATGCCGAGCGGCACGAGGCAGCCAAAGCATATTACGACGAGATGTTCGACAAGCAGCTGGCCGGGATGCTGCGGCAGGACAAAGCCAAGCTCGAGAGCGCCCGCAAGGTCGCCGGCATCTTCAAGTTCATCTGCCCGAGCTACTACATCCCGGGTAAGCAGTCCTGGGGCGCGTTCTAAGCGCCGCACTCTCCTCGGCCCAGAGGGCGGCGAGCCCCCGATCGGGATGCGCCAGGCGGGATTCGAACCCACGACCTTCGGCTCCGGAGGCGGCACCGGCCAGCGACCACCAACGCTGGCCGTTGTCTTTTCAGGCACTTACGCGAGCCGCGCGCGTCGGCCAACGCCGGCTAGCGACGGGCCCGTTGTTACCACCGTTGTTACCGAGGACTCGAACCTGCGACCTGTTGCTTCAGCGAGCCGGGCGAGCCTACCTCAGACAGTGCAACTGAGGTTAAAACAGGAGCGGAGTCTCCACCAGTCGAGCGGCCAACCAGCGAACAATCGCCCCCGAAACCGTCACCGCGCAGGCGGCATTCCTGAGCGGGGCTAGGCTCGCCATGCGCGTTCACCCGTTGTGAGTGTATCGTCGCGCTGTGAGTCGTCGACGCAAACAGGGTGCCGTTGACCTCGAGGGGGCCGCGTTTGCCCGTGACATCCAACGCGGCCTATTGCTGGGGTGACAACAGCGTCGGCGAGCTCGGCACCGGGACGACCGCGGGGAGCACCATTCCGGTCGCGGTCGCCGACAGCCTCCCATTCGTCGCGGTGAGCGCGAGAAACGGCCATGCCTGCGGTCTCACGACGTCTGGCAAGGCGTAGTGCTGGGGCTGGAACACCCAGGGCCAACTCGGCGACAGCGTGGCAACCGGCCCAGAGCAATGCGTCGCGGATGGAACGAGCTACTCGTGCAGCACGAGTCCCGTCCCCGTCGCCGGTGGACTCGTATTCATATCGCTCACCACCGGATGGTTCCACACCTGCGGGCTCTCGCGATCTGGCACCGCGTACTGCTGGGGCGACAACGTCGAAGGTCAGCTCGGCAATGGATCCGGCGTAGACAGCAGCCTCGTTCCCGTGCCGGTGTCGGGCGGGCTGACGTTCGTCGCGCTGAGCGCCGGGAGTCTGCACACCTGCGGCCTCACTTCCACCCATGCGGTGTACTGCTGGGGCGATGACAGTTGGGGCGAGCTCGGCGACGGCAGAGAGGGCGCCGGGGTTGGCAGGAACGTGCCCGTGCCGGTCGTGCCGTAAGGAAGACTCTAGAGCTGCGCGCGCGCCCAGTAGCAGATTGCATCCAGCGCGGAATTCACGCGGCCGCGTGATGCGACTGCGGCGGGAAGTACTCGGATCGAGCGCTCGAGGTCGGCCTCGAAGGAGCGCACGGCAGCGGCGGCGAACGGGCGACTGACGATGACGACGCCGAATTCCGCGTTCAGCGCGAACGAACGGGGATCGAAATTGATCGAGCCCACGAGCAGCAGCGCGCCGTCGGCGACGACGGTCTTGGCGTGCATCATCGTCGGCTGATATTCGTAGATGCCGACACCGTGCGCGACGAGACGCGGCCAACTGTGGCGGCTCGCGCGCTGGACGATCTTCTTGTCGTGGTGGGGTCCGGGCACGAGCACGCGAACGTCTACGCCCCGGTCGCTCGCGGCACAGAGCGCGTCGATAAAGGACGGCGTGGGGACGAAGTAGGCGTTACTGATGTACAACGTGCGCGTGGAGCCGGCGATGAGGGCAGCCATCACGCGCTGCGCCGCCGAGGCGCCATTCGCCGGCGTACTGAGCACGGCGCACACGGGGACGTCGCCCGTCGGCGTGAGGTGCGGAAAATGCCGCGCGTCGAGCAGCAGCTCTTCCGTGCTCTGATTCCAGGTGTCGGTGAACGCGCCCTGCAGCGCGGCAACGATCGGCCCCGTGAGACGCACGTTCGTGTCGCGCCAATGGGAGGGACTCTGCGCGTGTCCTGTCCACTCGTCGGCGATGCCGACGCCGCCGGTGAAGCCGATCTTGCCGTCCACGATCAGCAGACGGCGATGCGTTCGCTGGTTGTACTTCATCCAGTCGAACCACTGCATCCGGCGGAACCAGGTGATCTTGCAGCCGGCGTCCCGCATCTGATTCACCAGCTCGCGGGGCATCGGTTCCGTTCCTTTGCTGTCAAGCACGAGCCGCACCATCACGCCGCGTTGCGCGGCGTCGGCGAGCGCCTGCGCGAACTCTCGCGGCACAGCCCCCGCCCAATAGACGTAGGTCGAGAAGTGGATGGTCGATTGGCTCTCGCGAATCGCCGCGAGCATCGGCGGAAAAATCTCGTCGCCGTTCTGGAACACCTCGACCGCGTTGCCCTCCACCACACACGCTCCAGCGGCACCGTGCAGCGCCCGGAGAAAGGCGTCGAGATCGGGCCCGATCAGCGGCAGGCTCATCACCCGATCCTGGTGATTCGCCACGGCGTTGGCGGCAAGGGTCATATAGGCGAACGCCACCACCAACGCGCCGATTATTCCTCCAAGCAGGAAGAGCAATGTCGTCATGCGTTGATGGCCGGGATCCGGAGCATCGGCCTTCCGCAGCCCGCGCCATGAAGCGACATTTCGGGCGACACTTTCAGGGAGCGAGACATGCGATTCCCCACGATGGCATTGATCGCGGCACTGCAAAACCCCAACGTCACCGTCCAAGTCAACGAAAAGAGCACGTCCTGGTATACCCAACCGATGTGGCTCGCGATCGGGGGCGTGGCACTAGTGGTGATCATTTTAATCGCCGTGCTGGCGGGCCGCGCAGGCCGCAGCAATACGACGGTAGTGAAATAGCCGGGCGGGCGGGCCACTTCGGCCGCCGTACTCGGCGGCCGTTGGGCCACTGGTCCGTGCATTTGTCGCTCGAGCCCTCGGCAGCGACGCGAGTGCCCGCCTGCCCCGAGCTGCGAACTACGGAAGGCTAATAGTGTTGGTGCCAGCTAGCGACACGGCGCCGTTTCGCGCCAAGGCTCGGCAACCAGGTTTGCAGTGGTCCCCAAGCTGATGCTCGTGAGCGCGACAACGTTGCCCTTCATCGCACTACCGTTCCCGAGCGTGGCCGAGCTGCCGACCTGCCAGTACACGTTGTTCGCCTGGGCCCCATTGGCGAGCACGACCGACCCGGACGTGGCGACCGTGAGCGCGGACCCTGCCTGGAACACGTACGTCCCGGTCCCACTGAGCGTGAGTGCCCCCGTCACGTTAATCCCGGAGCCCGAGCAGTAGACGCCAGGCGCGAGCGTCGTTCCACCCAGATCGGCGGAAATTGTCGTACCGCACGCGAGGCCTTTTAGACCATTGTACGCGGTGGTGAGGTCCAATTGCGCTGCGGCGGCGGCCGCGTCGGCTGCGTGCTGCGCACCTGTTTCCGTGCACGGTGGGAAGCCCGTGATCGAGGTAGCCCCGCCCGGGCTGAGCCCGATATCGCCGCGGACCGTGGCCCCGGTGCTACAGCTTATCGCCGAGCCCGCGAGGATGGCGTAGGTCGATGTCGCGCCCAGCGAGGGGATGACGCGACCGGTGGATGACTTGCTGGATGACTTGCCGCACGCTGCGAACAGGAGTGCCGCGACCGGGATGACAGGGACCAATCCTGTGGTACGTCTGAGGAAAGCGAACATTGTTTGCCTCCTAACACGGCTTGTCTCTGCAGGCGGCTCGGGATCCGTCTCTCCCGTCGGAACTTCCTCGCCCGCAGAAAGCAAACTGCCACCGGGTACCCGCGAGGCAACAATCGCATGATGGGATGAGATGCGACGTGCAACATCGCATGATGGGATGAGATGCGACGTATTGATTATGAGAGCACGCGCGCAGATCCGGCGTAATTCGAACGAAGTACCCAAGGATCGAGCCTCGTTCTGATGGTCCGGAACGAGGCTCGAAGTCAATCAGGCTCCTGCGCGCTAGGGTCGCGTGACACGCGACTCTTTCGTCCCGGCGCCGAAAGGTGACTCTGGACGCGATCCGGGAGTCCTCATGCGTAGGATTCACCCGTAGGCCAACCAGGAGGAGAGCATGAAGAAGTCGATCTCGCAGGTCATCATCGCTGTAACCGTCGCCGCAGGTCTAACGCTCGGCGCGGCGGGTACCGTCACCGCACAGGGCAAGCCGGCCACGCCCCCGGCGGCACGCGTCCGACGTACGCCGGCCCCAAAACCGAGCAACCCGAGCAACACGTTCCGCGGCGTTGCCACGAAGCTCGGGACGACGCCCGAGGCGATGGAGAGCGCGTACCAAACCGCCTTGCAGGCGAACCCCAAGCTGACGCGCGGGCACTTCGTCGCGGCCAACGTGCTGGCGCAGAATCTCAGCTCGAAGTATCCCGCCGTCACGACCAACGCGATCTTGAGTGGTCTGCAGAGCGGCAAGAGCATCGGCCAGACGCTGCAGAGCCTCGGTCTCAGCACCAAAGAGGCGCGCGACGCGCAGCGGCAAGCCGATCGCGACGCCAAAGGTGCTCGGCGCGCGGCGGCGGATAGCGCGCACAAGGCGAAGACGCCCTAATTGTGTTTGATGGGCCCTCCAGGATTTGAACCTGGGACCTACGGATTATGAGTCCGGGTTTGGCTCGGGACTGCTCGGCATCGCTCACGCTAACTCGGTACCGCTTGTGCAGCAATCGGCACGAGCGGTGCGCGGGCAGCCACATACAGCCCACCTGCAGTTGCCACTGATGCCGCGTCACCCCACGTGACCCGGTACGGGGCCGCCGGTGCCTGTCCCACGACTGGCCGGGGGGCCAGGACTAGGCCGAGCACAGCGAAAAGTCCACGATGCATGTGAGAGATTCCTCCGAACTCGTGTTAGAGCTTAGGCGATGAGGCCGGCGCCACCCCGGCGCGCCACCGGCGCGCGACCTCAAGACCGGAGATACACGCGGAGAGCCACAACAGCCCCGCGGCGTAGCCACCCACCACGTCGCTGAAGTAATGGACCCCGAGGTAAAGTCGACTCAGCCCGATGGCCACGATCAGCAGGGCGGCGCCCAGCAACACGGAGATCTGCGTGCCCCGGGGGTGGATCCACAGAACCACGAGCACGTAGGCGAGCATGCCGTAGCCGATCAGCGAGCCCATCGCGTGGCCACTCGGAAAGCTCCAGCTGTAGTGCTGGAGGAACGCGCCGGCATAAGGTGGCCGCGGGCGCTGAATCACGAGCTTGAGCACCTCATCGAGCAGGCCACCGCCGGCAAAGGCAGCGACCCAGCCGCCGAGGACGATCCACTGACGCCGGACGGCGAGGAGGAGGCCCCCCCCGAGCGCCAAGACGGTCAGCGTCACGGGAGACCCGAGGACGGTGATCGCGTGGAAGATGGCGTACCCCGTTGGGGTGGCATGACTATGTAACCAGTCGAGGAGGGCTACGTCGAACTGGGTGAGCGGGTCGTGGTGAATGACGTCTTCGGTGATTCCGCCAAACAGCCACAGCCCCGCCACGCTGATGACAAACCCGATGGTGAGGTGGAGCCCCAGGTATTCGCCGCGCGCGAACCGTGCGGCGACGAACGTCCAGGCGCGTGGATACCGCGCCTGGAGCTGCTGGAGGCCCGGTGTCGTGAGGACGCGTTGCCAGACAAGTTGGGTACGCTCGACCAGCCGATCGCGGTTCCTCGCAAACCAGCGCCACCCGAGCGCGAGTCCCACGACCAGAGCGACGAGCAGCACGCCGGCCAGGCTGGCCTGACCCATATAGCGCTCGAGCTGCGGCAGATTGCGGCCGAATACGTACCCGAGCGTACCAACGATCAGGGCCCAGCACACGGCGCCGAGCGCGTTATAGAGCATAAAGGTGCCGTACGGCATATGGGCCGCTCCCGCGAGCACCGCGGCCCAGGTCCGCAGCAACGCGACGAAGCGGCCGATGAAGACGGTCTTGGGGCCGTGTCGCTCAAAGAACGTATGGGCCCGTGCCAGATGAGATTCGTTGAGGTGAATGACGCGCCCATAGCGCCGCACCAGGGCGATCCCGCCTTCTCGCCCAATCCAGTAGCCGCCGTTGTCGCCGATGATGGCTGCGGCGGCCGCCGTCGCGATGACCGCGGAGATCGAGCGGTGCCCGAGCGCGGCGAAGGCCGCGGCGGTGACCAGGGCCGTCTCACCCGGGAGCGGGATCCCGAGGCTCTCCAGGCCAACGAGGAAAAAAAGGACGACGTAACCGTAGGACGCAACGAGCCCCAATATGGTCCCCTGCACGGTGCAAACCTGCAGAGGGCGGGCTCGGATGCCTAGTAGCGACGTGGGATCGTTTGGAGCCTCATGGAGTCAGCAAAAGCGGCCAATCTACCGGAGTCCTTTGCCCAGCGGCGCGCCGAACAGGTGGCCGAACGGCGACGGCTTAGCGGTCCGCGCCGACGAACCCCGGCGAAGAGAACAACGCGCGGTCCGGCGTCTTATCTTTGCCACACTGTGATTCACATGTGTCGAGCACCCGGCCTTCTGCGCGGCATTTCGCTAGCGGTTTCACTATCCGTCGCCACCGCTGGCAGCGGCCTACCGATGTGCGTCAGCTTGCTTGCGCAGGCGGCAGCCCCGCGAAAAGTGCCGGGAGGCACGTCTGATCGAAGACACGCGCGACACCCGGTATGAGACCGATCCGAGCGGGGTGACTCTATGGTATCAAGGCAGCAGCGGACCGAAGCGTCTTCGAACGAGGCTCTTGCAATGCCGGGCTCCGGAGTTGCGTAACCCAAGCAGCTTCGGTATTGTTACTGAATGACAACGGTGCGGGTAGGCGAAGTGCGGTTCCGCGTCTACCCGCAAGACCACCGGCCGCGACATGTGCACGGGTTCATCGGGCGAGGCGAGGCGAGGCGAGGTGATCGTTGATCTCCGCGCGGACGGCTCCGTGGCGCTTGCTGATCGGGCCGACGCTGTGCGCCGCGTCACCCGCGCGGAAGTGCGGAAGGTACTCTTGGCGGCAGCGACCGGTTCGGTCGCTTGGCCGCGGCATGGGCGGGGATGCATCATGGCTAGACCCGTCCATAAGATCGTGACCACCGACGCGGAAATCGACGCGGCGATCGCACAGGCGGCGCTGCATCCGTTTCCCGAAGCGGTCGGAGCGTCCTACGATGCGGCAGGCGACGCCATCGCGATTCGGTTCGTCGACGGCATCGAGCTCCGCCTCCCACGACGGCTCCTAGAGGGTCTCCAGCAGGCGACGCCCGAGCAACTCGCACGGATCGAACTGGAGGGTTCCGGGACTGGGCTCGTCTGGCCGGCGCTCGGCGTGGCGCACTACGTCCCGGGCCTGGTGGCTGGTGTGTTCGGCACGCGGCGGTGGATGGCGGAAATCGGGCGGCGTGGCGGGACTCGGCGGACGAAGGCGAAGGCCCGTGCGGCGCGCGCCAACGGGGCCAAGGGCGGGCGGCCGCGCCGGAGTCGCAGCGGCAAACCGTGATCCCGCGTCTTACGCCCCGGTTGTGACTACGATTGTTACCGCAGGCGTTGCCCGTCTGCGCGCCGCCGGGACCTTCGGCCTGCTGAGCCGAAATCAAAAACCTCGTCTGTAACTCTATGCGCCAGGCGGGATTCGAACCCACGACCTTCGGCTCCGGAGGCCGACGCTCTATCCAACTGAGCTACTGGCGCGAACGAACTGCAGGTTATGAAGGTCGGTGAAGGGCGGTGCAGGTTGGTCGAGGTTCTCAACCTTCACAACCTCCACCAGCCTTGACCGTCCTTCACAACCTCCCGCAGGTCGGGGCGAGTGGATTTGAACCACCGACCTCCTGGTCCCGAACCAGGCGCGCTAACCGGACTGCGCTACGCCCCGAAATACTAGACGCCGAGCGGCTGAGCGGCTGAGCGGCCGAGGCTGACTTGGCGTCTCTCCATCAACGGTCCCAACTTTCGTGCTAAGGAAAGTAGAAGCGGATGAAACCGAAGGAAAGGGGACAAGCCCTTGCGCGCTCTCGTGACCGGTGGGGCAGGCTTCATCGGATCTCATCTGGTGGATCGCCTCCTCGCCGACGCTCACAACGTCTGCGTGATTGACGATCTGTCCACCGGCGCATCGACCAATGTCTCCCCGCAAGCTCGGCTGCATCGCCTCGATATCTGCGACTGGGACGCGCTCCAAGGCGTCGTCGCCGCATTTCGACCAGATGTCGTATTCCATATCGCGGCCCAGACAGATGTGCGCAGGTCCATCCGCGAGCCGGACTTCGACGCCCGCGTCAATGTGGTGGGTGGTGTGAACGTGCTGCGCGCCGCGGCAGCCGCGGGGACGCGGCGCGTCGTCTACGCGTCCTCGGCAGCGGTCTATGGAACGCCCGAACGGTTGCCGGTGTCCGAGACCCACCCGACGCGGCCGATTTCCGATTACGGCTCGAGTAAGCTCGCGTTCGAGCACTACCTGCATGCCTACCAATCGCGCGGGCTCATCGAGTACGCGGCGCTGCGATACGCGAATGTTTACGGTCCACGGCAGCGCTCGGACGGCGAGGCTGGTGTCGTCGCGATCTTTACGCGAAAAATGCTGGCGGGCGAGCCCGTGACGATCTTCGGCGATGGGACCAAAACGCGCGACTACGTGTTCGTCACGGACGTCGTGGAGGCCACAGTCCGCGCCGCGCAGGGACCCGCGGGGGTGATTGCCAACCTGGGATGGGGACGCGAGGTCTCGGACCTGGAGCTGTGTCGCGAAATTGCGGCCGCGACAGGGTACGCCAAGGAACCGACTTACGCGGCGGACCGGCCGGGCGACATCGGGCGCATGAGCCTAGATCCCGCAGCGGCGCGGCGGACGTGGGACTGGAAGCCAACCGTGGCGCTGCGCGATGGCGTGCGACGCGTGGTCGAATGGAACACCCGGACCTGCTGAACGATGTCGTCGCGCGGTTCGCGATCGGCGAGGGCCTGGTGGCCGTCGAGCCGTTCAGCGGACCGGCTGGTCACATCAACGCTTCCTATGTGGTGACTGCTCGCCGCGGGGGGGGGCGCTTCTTCCTCCAGCGACTCAACAAACACGTGTTTCCCGACCTCGATGCACTCATGGAGAACGTGGTGCGGGTCACGCGGCACGTCGGTGGGCCGCTGCGGCTCGTCCCGACGCGCGAGGGGTTGGCGTACGCCCGGGACGACCACGGCGACGTGTGGCGGCTGTACGATTACATCGAGCGCGCGGTCCCGCGCCAGACAGCGAGTCCTGCGGATGCCGAGCGCGCGGCCCACGCGTTCGGCGCATTCCAGCGGGCACTCGCGGATTTGCCGGCCCCTAGGCTGCACGAGACGATCCCGCACTTCCACGACACGCCGCGCCGGCTGGAGTCGTTCGAGTGCGCCGTGGAGCGCGATGCGGCACGGCGCGCGTCGGATGCGCGCGGTGAGATCGCCCGGATTCATGCGCACCAGCACCTCGCGGCGGTCCTGATGCAGGCCGCAGCGGGCGGATCCCTGCCGGAACGCATCGTGCACAACGACGCCAAGCTCGCCAACGTGCTGTTCGACGCAACGTCGGGCGATGCGCTGTGCGTCGTAGACCTCGACACCGTCATGCCGGGCCTCGCGCTCTACGACTTTGGCGACCTGGTGCGTTCTATGGCGACGCGGGCAGCCGAGGATGAGCGCGATCTCGGTCGGGTGCGTCTCGAGCTCGAGCTGTTCGAGAGCATCGCACGCGGCTACGTCACTGGAACCCGTGAGTTCCTGACGGGCGCCGAGCGGGAGCTGCTAGTGTCGGCCGCCCAGGTGATCGTGTTCGAACAGGCGGTTCGCTTCCTGATCGATCACCTCGAAGGCGATCGGTACTATCGCGTCGCCCGTCCGGGGCATAACCTCGACCGTTGTCGCACGCAATTGGTCCTGCTCGCGGCCCTGTTCGAGCAAGAACGCGTGTTGCGTCGCTGCATCACCCGTATCTAAGGGACCTTGCGGCGCCTTGAAATTGCGCGCACGCTATTGCCATCGAACGTATCCGGTAACGATCGATGTCCTTACCCAAAACCCACTTCGCGAGCGAGCCCCTTCCCGAGGCCGGCTCCGACGGCGCCAGCACCAACGCCGTCGAGCGTGCATGGGCGGATCGCATCCGCGCCGGCCACATGGATGCGTTCGAGGCGCTCTATCGCGCGTACTGGGAGCGACTCTACGCGTTCGCATTTCGGTACCTGCGCTCGCAGCAGGACGCCGAAGACGCCGTCCAGGAAGTGTTCTTCCGGATCTGGCGGGGCCGGGCCGACTGGGTGCCCGCCGGCGCCGTACGGAACTACCTGTTTCTCGCCGTCCGCAACGCCGCACTCGACCGGCTGCAGCGTGCCGCCGTGGCGCGCCGCCGGAGGGTCGGGACCGCTCAGCTCGTGACGGTAGCGGAGATTCAGCCCGACCTGGAAGCGGCGGAGCTTGCCGCCGCAGTGGAGCGCGCGCTCGCCGACCTCCCACCCAAACGATCCGCCGTCTGCAAACTGCGGCTGATTGAGGGTCTGAGCTACGCTGCCATCGCGGACCGGCTGGGCATTTGCGAGAAGACGGTGGAGACGCAGCTCGCCCGCGGTCTGAAGTTCCTGCGCGACCGCATTCGCCAAGTCCAATAACCGCGCCTCCTCCCCCGCCAACGCTCGTCGTCTTAGCGGCCGGCCTCGGCACGCGCTACGGCGGGCTGAAGCAGCTCGCTCCGATCGGTCCGCACGGCGAGGCGCTGCTGGACTACGGTGTGTACGACGCGGTGCGAGCGGGCTTTCGCAAGGTCGTGCTGGTGATCCGCCAGGAGGTCGAGGAGCTGTTCCGCCGCCACGTGACGGAGGTCATCGGCGCAGTGGACGTCGCCTACACGCATCAGGTCTCCGACCGCACGAAGCCATGGGGAACGGGCCATGCCGTCCTTGCCGCCGCGTCGGAGATCTCGGGACCGTTTGCCGTGATGAATGCCGACGATTTTTACGGCGCAACGGTGTATCGGATGCTGCGTGAGCACCTCGAGCGCGCCGATGACCATGCGCTGGTCGGCTACACGCTGCGCGAGACGATGTCCGCGCACGGCGGCGTTTCGCGTGCGATTGCGGAAGTGGACGCGCAGGGGTATCTGTCGCGACTCACGGAAGTCGCTGACATCGCGGGACGCGGGTCCAAATACTCCGGGCGCACGATCCCCGGCCAAACCGTGGCGCTCGACGGCAGCGAGCTCGTGTCCATGAATTTGTGGGGCTTCACGCCTGCGGTGCTGCCCGTGCTGGAGCGGCAATTCGCCCGGTTCCTCGAGGGGCGAGGCAGGGACCCAAAGGCCGAGTTCTTGCTGAGCGACGCCGTTGGTGCGCAGGTGCGAGCGGGCGACGCGCGGGTGCGCGTGCTCCCCGCGGCAGGCTCGCAGTGGTTCGGCATGACCTACTCGGCGGATGACGAGCGCGTGCGAGATCGGATAACCCGCCTCGTGGGCGCCGGTCAGTACCCGACGAACCTCAAGGCCGGATGGGAGCGACTCGGATGCGACTGAACGGCTGGGATTGGATGGTGCTCGCGCTGTACGGGCTCGTGTGCGTCGCGGTCGGACTCGCTGTGACGCGCCGCGCCAGCTCGGGGCGGGCCGAGTTCTTTCTCTCGGGCCGGCGACTGTCGTGGTGGCTCCTGGGGGTGTCGCTCGTGGCCACGACGTTCTCGACCGACACGCCGAACCTCGTGACCGACCTCGTGCGGACCGGGGGCGTGAGCCAGAACTGGCTCTGGTGGGCGTTCGCGGTCACGGGGATGTGCACCGTCTTCTTCTACGCGAAGCTCTGGCGTCGCTCCGCCGCCCTCACCGACATCGCGTTCTACGAGCTCCGCTACTCCGGCAAGCCGGCGGCGTTCCTGCGCGGGTTCCGCGCGATCTACCTCGGCGTGTTCTTCAACGTGATGATCATGGCGTCGGTGAATCTTTCCGCGACCAAGATCGCCGGCGTGATGCTGGGCTGGGATCGTCACACCGCGGTCCTCGTCGGCGGCGCCGTCACCGTCGTGTACGCGGCGAGCTCTGGGCTCTCGGGAGTCGTGCTGACCGACTTCGTCCAGTTCGCGATCGCGATGGTCGGCGCGGTGCTGGCCGCGGTGGTGGCGCTGCGGCTGCCTCAGGTCGGTGGGCTGTCGGGCTTGTTCCGCCACCCCGCGGTGACCAGTCACCTGTCGTTGCTGCCCGACTTCTCGGACTGGTCAACCGCCGCCGCCGTTTTCGTCGTGCCGCTTGCGGTGCAATGGTGGAGTACCTGGTATCCGGGCGCCGAACCGGGAGGCGGGGGCTACGTCGCACAACGCATGCTCGCGGCGCGCGACGAGCGCGACGCCATGCGCACCACGCTGCTGTTCAACCTGCTGCACTATGCCTTGCGACCCTGGCCGTGGATCATCGTTGCGCTCGCGTCGCTCATCATCTATCCCGATCTCGCGTCGATCGGCACCGCGTTCCCGCATATCGATCGAGCGATCGTGCGCCACGACCTCGCCTACAGCGCGATGCTCATCTACTTGCCGCACGGCCTGCTCGGGCTGATGGTCGCGTCACTCGCCGCGGCGTATATGTCGACCATTAGCACCCATCTCAACTGGGGTGCGTCCTACGCGGTCGAGGACTGCTACCGCCGTTTCATCGCGCCCCACAAGGACGAGCGTCATTACGTCAACGTCGGACGGATCGTCACCGTCGTGCTCATCGCGCTTGCGTCGGCGGTGTCGCTCTGGTTGCAGCACTCATCGCAGGCGTTCCAGATACTCTTGCAGATCGGTGCCGGCACGGGACTCATCTTCCTGCTGCGCTGGTTCTGGTGGCGCGTCAACGCGTGGAGCGAGCTCGCCGGCATGGTCATCTCGTTCCTGGTTGCCGTGTACTTCCAGTTCATCCACACGGCGCTCGGCTTCACGCCGCTCGCGCCGACCGTTGAGCTCGTCATCGGGGTCGCGATCACTACGCTCGGATGGCTGATCGTGACGTACGCGACACCACCCACCGCACCCGCCACACTCCAGGCGTTCTATGACCGGATTCGACCCCTGGGCCCGGGCTGGAAGGGCGCCGTGAAGACCCAGCCGCCGAATCCCGGAGAGAGCGTGACCGCGGCATTCCTGTGCTGGTTCCTCGGCGTCATCGTGATTTACGCGGCGCTGTTTGGGACCGGCTACGTGTTGTACGGGAAGCTCGTGCCTGCAGCCGTGTGCCTGGTCGTTGCGGGCAGTGCGGCATGGGGACTCTTCCGGGCCATGCCTCGAGTCGGGTTCGCGTAAGGCTTGGGGGTTAAGAGGGTGCTGCCCCGTTATGAGGGCATGCACCTCGACGCTGAGCCCCTCTATCTCCTCCTAGACCGCTACCTCGCCGGTGAGGCATCGCCGGCGGAGGCCCGTGCGGTACAGGAGTGGCTCGCGGAAGACCCCGAGCACGCAGCGCTGCTCGAAGATCTGCGGCTCATCAAGCGCGTCACCAGCGAGCGAGTACCGGAGAGCAGCGTGGATGCGGCTTGGGTGAAGGCCGCGCAAGCGCTACGGATCGCCCCCGGCCAGAAGCAGCGCGTGTCTCGTCGGATCCCCCTGGCTGTCCTCGCCGCGGCAGCGGTCGTCATCGCGTTGATCGGTGGCAGGGCCGTGCTGCGGCGTACGCCGCAGCTGCGTGAGTTTTCTACGGCCGCCGCACAACGCGCGGTCGTCCGGCTGCGAGACGGCACGCAGGTCACCCTCGCGCCCAAGAGTCGCCTCCGCTACGCGCCCGACTACGGCAAAGCTCACCGCGACGTGTATCTCGACGGCGAAGCCTATTTCCAGGTCGTGCACGACGAACGTCTTCCGTTTCGCGTGCACACCGCCTCGAGCCTCACCGAGGATCTCGGGACGGCGTTCGTGATCACGGCGTATGCCGATCAGATCACGACCGAAGTCGTCGTCGCCGAAGGGCGAGTAGCGCTGCGGCGCGCCCTCCCCGATAGCCTCGCCGCCGCTCCGCCGGCGCTGCTGCTCGGCGCCCGTGACCTCGGGCGACTCGGGGCCAGCGGCGTCGCCACACTGCAGCGCGGCGTTGATGTCGACCGGCAGCTCGCGTGGACCAGGGGAGTGCTCGCGTTCGACGGCACGCCGCTCCGCGATGCCGCGCGGACGCTCGGACGGTGGTACGACGTCGAGATCCGCCTTGGAGACTCCGATAGCGCGTTCGCCGCACGCCGGCTCACGGCAACATTCACCAACGAGCCGATCGACCTGGTCCTGCAACGGATTGCGTTGACCCTCGGCCTGCGCGTCGACCGCGGCGAGGGATCTGTGTTCGTGCTTCGTCCCGGGCTAAGAGCCCGGGCTGGGCTCTGAGCGTGCCCTGTAAGGGCACACTTGCACGCCGAGCGCGCCCTCTTAGGGCGCGTCAAAGATGCCATCTGTTTTCGGGGAGAAGGCTTATGAACCGCATTTGGTTGTTCCTGCTCACGCTTGCATTCGTCCCCGCGCTCTTTCCCCACACCGCCGCTGCGCAATCCGCGAGTAACCCGGGCGCAAGCCGGGCCCCGCGATTCCTGCTGGCAATGGCGGAGCGCTCGGAGCCGGTACCGGTTGACCTCAAGCGCTCGGCGGTGTTGCGCCAACCGCTCTCGCTCGCGTTTGACGGCGTCCCGCTCAAGCAGGCGCTCGCCGAGATCTCCCGGCAAGCGAGACTCAATCTGGTCTATGCCGACGACGTGGTGCCGATCGACGCCACCGTGAGTCTGCGCGCGGACCGCATTACTGTGGCCGCGGCGCTGACGGACGTGCTGCTCGACGCGGGCGTGGACATCGTGTTCACGCCGGATGGGCGCGCGACGCTGGTCAAGCGGCCCGAGGGGCCGGCGGTGCAACTGGGCTCCATCGCTGGAACGGTGACGGCGGCGGAGACCAGCCAGCCGCTGGCGCGTGCTATCGTGAGCGTCGCCGGGACGCGGCTCACCACCGAGACCGACAGCGCCGGCCACTATGTCATCGCCAGCGTGCCGGTCGGGACGCACCAGCTGCGGGCGCGGATGCTGGGCTACACGCCCGCCGACACCACCGTCGTCGTCGCGGAGGGGCAGGCGACGATCGTGAACCTTCAGCTCAAGGCGCAGGCCATCGAGCTGGAGGCGGTCGTGGCCGTCGGATACGGAGAAAAACGCCGCGAGGACCTCACGGGCGCCGTCAGTTCTGTGACGTCGCAGGCGCTGGAGGCGCGCCCCGTCACGAACACGATGGCGGCGCTGCAAGGTGCCATGCCAGGATTGATCGTGCAGCGGGGCGGGGGGCAGCCGGGCGTGGAGGACTTCGATCTGAACCTGCGGGGCGTGTCGTCCGTCAATGGTGGGAATGACAATGCAGCGAATGCTCCGCTGGTCCTGATCGACGGTGTCCCGGGAAAACTCGATCTGCTGAATCCCGCCGACATCTCGTCCATCACCGTACTGAAGGATGCTGCGGCATCGATCTATGGCGCGCGCGCCGCCGACGGCGCGTTGCTGGTGACGACCAAGCGCGGCACGCGCACCGCGCCGGTGTTCACCTACAGCACCAACGCCGCGGTCACGCATTTAACGGGGTTGATGGAGACCCCGAATAACTATCAAATGGCGCTCATGGATAATGAGGCGAACATTCACAACGGCGCCGCGCCGATGTACACGCCCGACTTGCTCAACCGAGTCAAAATCGGCGACCCCAATCCCATCCCGCATCCGATTTACGGCAGCTCCGGGTGGATGCTCTTTTTTACGAACACCGATTGGCACAAAGCTCTATTCGAAAACGGCTCCGAGCAGAAGCATGTCCTGTCGGTCTCCGGCGGAGGCCAGAACTCGAGCTACTACGTGTCGGCCGCCGTTTCGACTCAGGACGGCGTCATCCGCTATGCGAACGACAACAACAAACGGTATCAGCTCAGGTTGAATTACGACTACGATTTTTCCAGGCGCGTGCGCCTGGAATCGCGGCTCGCCGTGGAGAATCAGGACCGGTCGGACATCGGCGGCTTGAGCCACGGTTCCTGGTGCAGCTGTCCGTGGGTGGTGGTTGAAGGGATCTTCGGCATGCCCAATCACCCGGTCTACACGGAGAGTGGTCAGCACTTTTTTGCGCAGGGTGGCTGGGGCAACGCCGTGGCTCAGGCGAAGGAAGCCGCGACCGCCACGTTCGGCACGCGTGACGTCAATACCAATTTCAAATTGATCTACGAGCCGGTGGACGGGCTGAAGC
>JBKPDZ010000003.1:0-5014 GCA_046728135.1 Gemmatimonadota bacterium
AGGGGGTGGAAAGACTCCGAAGGTGATGACCCCCTTTGGATCAAATCCCGGATCGACATGGCTGAGTGCCCAGAGGCTACGCACCAGGAGGCCAGTCCCGATCAAGAGCACCAGCGCGAGCGCAACGTCGAGCGCGACCAAGGCCGAGCGAAGTCGCAGCCACACGCCCGATGCCCCAGCGCCGGGTGACCCTGCTTTCAATGGTACGGACAGATCTGCTGTCGGTGGTCGCACGGCCGGTGCAACGCCGACCGCCAGCGTCGCCAGCAGACAGATCAGGGCTGTGAAGCCCAACATGCGAGCATCGATGGCGATCTCGTTGACGCGCGGCAACCCACCTGGTGCGGCGGCGCGCACCAGACCGATCGCCCAGAACGCCAACAGCACGCCGATAACGCCGCCAGCCAGTACGAGCACAGCTGATTCCGTAAACAGCAGCCGCGCCACGCGTCCCCGCCCCGCACCCAACGCTGCGCGCACGGCAAGCTCCCGGGAGCGTGTGGCTGCCCGGACGAGGGACATGTTGGCAACGTTGGCGCACGCCAGGAGCAGCACGGTGGCGACGGCCGCAGAAAGGAGAATCAGAATCGGCCGCACCGCGCCGAATCTCAGCTCTTCCTCGAACAGCGACGGGAACTCGACCTGCGTCCAGCCGTGGTTCTCAGCCGGATAGGCAGTCGCGAGCCGCGCCTGGATACTCGCCATCAAGCCTCGAGCCTGTGTGACCGACACACCGGGCTTCAGCTTCACGACGATCCGGCTGTCCGCGTGGAACCCGCGTTGCGTGAGAATGCGATCGGTTGGGAGGATCGTACTGAGCGGCACATACACGCTGGCCCAACTTGGGAAACGAAACCACGCGGGCAGAACGCCGACGATGGTGTAGCCCGCATTGTTCAGGCGGATCGTGGACCCAACCACGCCTCGATCGCCACCAAACACATCGCGCCACAGTTCATATGTCAGCACCGCCACAGGTGGACCGCCAGGTCGCTGCTCTTCGGGCGAAAACAGGCGGCCGATCAATGGTGGCCCCTTCAGCACGTCGAAGAATTCGTCGGACACAAACGCGGTTCCCACCTGGCGGGTGCCGTCATTGGCGGGGATGAGACTCGACGACCCGCGGATGTAGGCCAGCGCTTCGAAGACGTTGCTCTGCGCACGCCAGTCGCGGAACGTGGGATAGGACCCAAGTCGGTAGTCGCCGCGCTCGCTTCTTTCCCAGATGCCGAACAGCCGGTCGGAGTCTTGGTATTGCAGAGGACGGAGCACGACGTCATTCAGGACGCTGACGATGACCGTAGTGGCACCGATTGCTACGGCCAGCGTCAACACAGCAATGAGAGTGAATACGGGCGTACGTCGCAGTGTCCGCAGCGCGTAACGCAGGTCTTGGAAGAGCGTATCCATTATTCCGTCCTCAACGCCACGACTGGATCGACCTTCGTGGCTCGCCGAGCCGGCACGAAGCAGGCCGTCAGCGCCACGACCAGCAGCAGCGCCGTGACCGCCGCGAATGTGAATGCATCGATCGGCTTCACACCATAGAGCTGATGCGCCAGCAGTCGCGTCAGGAGGACGGCGCCCGCGAGGCCGACGCCTGCGCCCATGCCGGCGAGCAACATGCCGCGACCGATGACGACGCCCAGCACCTGCCGGGGTAAGGCGCCGAGGGCAATGCGCACGCCGATCTCGCGGGTAGACTGCGCGACGATGTAGCTCATCACGCCGTAGGTGCCGACGGCCGCGAGGGCGACGGCGAGGGTCGCGAAGGCCACGAGCAAGAGCATCACGAAGCGCTGGAATTCGAGCGACGTTGCGAGCACCTCGTCCATGGTGCGCACCCGTCCCAGCGGAACCTGCGAATCCGTCGCGCGAATCGTACGCGCCACGAACTCTTTCAACGGCGCCGGTTCGCCGTCGGTCCGCACGACGACGTGGATCGGGAACCAACTGCTGAAGACCCGCGTGATTCCGGCAGGTGTCTGCGCCGAGGGGATGAAGACGGTGGGCATGGGAGGGGCCCCGATGAACTGCCTCGTGTCGCCCACGACGCCGACGACGCGCCTGGGCGGGGAGGATCGCCCGCCGCCGACCGTTACCATGCGATCGAGCCCGTCGTCGCCCAGGAACTGGCGCGCGAACGACTCGCTCACGATCGCGACCAACTCGGCCGCCTGGACGTCGCCAGATGCGAACTCCCGACCGCGCTTGAGCGGGATTGCCATGGTCTCGAAGTAGTGCGGCGTCACGGTCCGATAATTCGCGGGCACGTATTGTCCGTCCACGGCCACGCCCAGGTTGCCGCCCCGAACAAGCGGGATGCCCGCCTCGATGACAGCGGCCGAACGGATGCCAGGTGAGGCTTCGAGACCTTCCCGCAGCCGATCGTAGAAAGCGGCGATCTCAGCCGTCGAGTCGTAGCGCGAACCGGTGAGCCAGATCTCGGCGGCAACTACGTGACGCCGATCGAATCCGGGATCCGTGCGCACCAAGTTCGCGACGGTTCGGAGCAGGAGACCCGCCCCGATCAGCAGCACCAGCGAGAGGGCGATTTCACCGATTACGAGCGCACCCCGCAGACCGGTGCGCGTGGCGGTCGTGGCACGACCGGCGCCCTCCTTGAGCCCTTCGTGCACATTGGCCGTAGCCGCCCGCCAGGCGGGCGCCAGACCGAACAGGACACCGACGAGGAGCGACGCGACGCCCGTGAAGAGGAGGGCCCAGCGGTCCAAGCGGATTTCCGTCGGCACCGTGAGGTTCCCCGGTACGAGTGACACGAGCGCTCCAAGTCCCCAGGCGGCCAGGATGAGACCTCCCGCACCACCGGCAAGCGCGAGCAGCACGCTCTCGGTCAGCATCTGCCGCACGATCCGCCCACGCGTCGCGCCCATCGCAACACGCACGGCCAGCTCCCGGCTGCGCGTCGTTGCCCGGCCGAGCACGAGGTTGGCCACGTTGGCGCAGGCGATGAGCAGCACGAGCGCGATCGCTCCGAACAGCATGCGCACGGGGGTCTCGATACTTCCCACGACGAGCCGCCGCAACGGGAAAATCTCCTCTGCCACTTCGGGCGGCAGCCGCGGTTTGAATTCCTGGCGGAACGCGGCGAAGACGGGCTGCATCCGCGCCTGCGCTTGGTCGAACGAGAGGCCCGGCTTCAGCCGGCCGACCAGATGCAGGTTCTCCCCGCCGCCAATGCTGCGCGCCACCTGTCCCATCGTAGACCACGCATCAACAGGAGCAAGCCAACGGAACGAGGCTGGCATCACGCCGACGATCGTGGTTGGCTGGCCGTCGACAGCGATTGTACGGCCCACGACCCCTGAGTCGCCCCCGAAACGCCGCACCCAGTAGCCGTGGCTCAGGATGACGACGCTGGCGCCGCCCTGCTGGTCCTCTTCCGCGAGGAAATCCCGGCCCAATTCCGGGCGCGCACCCAGCGTCGCGAAGTAGTCGCGCGAGACGCGCAGGCCATCCACCCGTTCGGCGACGTCACCCGCGAAGAGGTTGAACCCGACCTCCGTTGAGACGGCCAGGCGCTCGAACGCGGGGCTTTGGCCCTCGAGGTAGCGAAACTCGGCGTATGTGACGGCCAAATCTGTCCGGTTCCCCTGGTATGTCTCCGAGAGGCCGACCAAGCGATGAGACTCCGGGTAGGGCAGCGGCCTGACCAGTACGCCGTAAATGAGGCTGAAGATCGCGGTGTTCGCGCCGATCCCGAGCGCCAGCGTCACGACGACGGCCGCCGTGAAGCTGGGGCTCCTCGCGAGCGTGCGCACTGCGTAGCGGATGTCTTGCAGTAGCGCGTTCATAATCCTCCCCCAGGCCACAGGCCCGAGCCCCTAGCCCCTATTCATACCGCAGAGCCTCCATTGGATCGATCCGCGCCGCACGGCGGGCCGGGACATAAGTGGCGAGCATCGCGACCGCGCCGAGTATCAACGCCGCGCCGATGAACGTGATGGCGTCCAGCGTCGAGACGCCGAACAACATCGTGCGCAGTGCGCGGGTGGCCAGCGCCGCGCCGGCCGCGCCGAGCACGATCCCGCCGAGCACGAGCCGCAGGTTCTCCTTGAGCAGCAGCCCCACCACCTCTGCCGGCCTCGCGCCGATGGCCATGCGGAGCCCCAGTTCGCGCGTGCGTTGGGTCACCCCGTACGCGGTGATGCTGTAGATCCCGATCAACGCGAGCACCACCGCCAGCGCCGCGAACAGCGTGAGCAGCGTCATGCTCAACCGGCGCGCCGCGGTCGTGCGCGACAGCGCCTGATCCAGGCTCACGAGCTCGCCGATGGGCTGCTGGGGATCGACCTGCCGCACCGCGTCGCGCACCGCCCCCGCGAGCGCTAAGGGCGAGCGCTTGGCCTTGAGCACGACCCACATCTCCGGCACGCCCGGCCCCGCCGCGGCCTGCAGCTGCGGGAAGTAGAGCTCGGGCATGGGTGTCGAATCGAGCGTCGCGTACCGAATGTCCCCGATGGTCCCGATGACCGTTGCCTCGTATCCACCACTGCCCGGCCGCCGCAGCGGCAAGACCTTCCCCACGGGATCCTGCCCCGGCCACAGCGCGTCGCTGAGCCGCCGGTTCAGGATGACGACCTTCGGGGCATCGGCGCGGTCCTGCGGCGTGAAGTCGCGGCCCCGGAGCGGGATGCCCAAAGTCGCGAAGTAGTCGGGCCCGACCACGTTGAGGTGGGCCGCCAAGTATTCCTCGGTGGCATCCGGACGAATCGCCCGCGGGTCGAACGCCAGAATCTGCACGCCGCCCGTGAGCGGCAGCGTCCAGCGGGAGACGCTGACGTCCGCCACGCCGGGATCGCGCGCCAGGAGGTCCGTGAGATTTTGGAAGAACTGGGCTTGCGCCGTGGGGTCGGCATAGCGCGACGGCGTGAGCCGGATGCGCGCCGCCAGCACGTCGTGCGTGTCGTAACCGGGATCCACCGACGTCAACCGCACGAAGGTCTTGATGAGCAGCCCCGAGCCCACCAGCAGCACGAGCGCCAGCGCGATC
>JBKPDZ010000004.1:0-26350 GCA_046728135.1 Gemmatimonadota bacterium
GGCTCAGCTTCGTCGGGCTGAACGGCTTGGTCACCAGGGCCGCCCCGAGCCGGCGCGCTTCGCGCAAAATGCGGTCCTCGCCTTCAGCCGTCAGCACGAGCACGGGCAGCCGGGCGGTGCCGCCCTGGCTGCGGAGGTCGCGCAGGAAGTCGAGCCCGGACCCGTCGGGGAGATGCAGATCCAGCAGCAGCGCATCGGTCGGCGGCGCCGCGCGCAGCGCAGCGCGGGCTTCGTCGAGTGTCTTCGCGACGCTCACGCTGTAGCCGAGCTGCTCGAGAAACGGGCGGAGCACAAGCCCGATATGTGGCTCGTCATCGACGACAAGGAGATGCCGCGTGGAGCTGGAGGGGGGAGCCACCGGCCGGGCGTCCGCTTACAACAGGCCAGCTATGGCGGGGCGGTGTCGGCGAAGATCGAACAGCAGGGCGCCTACGTTCGTTGCCGGCTGCACCAGCACGATGAGCAGCGCATCGGCGTTGAGGACTGCGACGACCGCGAGTCCCTTGCCGAACTCGAGGACGGCGGTCGAGAAGTCGCCGCGTCCGCCAGCATCACCGAGCTGCGCCATATGCGTGATGGCGGTTGGCAGCAGTGCGGCGACGCTGTCGGCGTCCACGCCGTTGGCGACGCGCGAATCGATGGGCAGCCCATCCCGGCCGACCACCACAACGGCATCCACGCCGCTCGAGCGGCTGAGCGCCTCGACCACGTCGCGGATCGTCGCCATAGGGGTTGCCAACGTAGGACTCGACCAAGTCGAAGTCAAGCAGCGACTATGGGTTGACCCACGCGAAGGCAGCCCTGTAAGTTCTCCACACTCCATGCGCTATGTCACTCAGCTCCTGCTCGCCAGCGCCGCGGTCGTGGCCGCCACCGCGTGCGGCGACTCCACCGGGCTGCAAGCCTACGTCGAAAACCGCCTCGATACTCTCGTCTCGCTCTACGCCTTGAGCGGCACGCCGGTGACCGAACCGTCCGGCTATTCGATCGGGTCGCGGAGTGCGGTGCGCACCGAGCAGGTGCTCGCGTTCGACTTCGCATTCGACATCGACACGGCCGGGCGCGCGGTCCTGCTTCCGACCGGCGCGCTGAAGCTCGGCCAGCAGTCCGGACTGCAACTCAGCAAGCTCCCGTTCGATTCCATTCGCATCGCGCCCACCACCAACTATCAGCGCGATAGCGCCGTGGTGATCGATGATAGCAGCGTGGTGATCGCCCATTCCGCCACGGTCGGATGTCCCACGGGCATCCCCGGCGTCTATTACGCCAAGCTGCGTGTGTTGGCACTCGATACCACCGCGACGCCCAACGGGCGGCGCGTCGACTTCAAAATCCTTACCGACATCAACTGCGGCTATCGCGGGCTCGAAGCAGGCCTGCCGAAGCATTAAATCGTGATCGATCTGAAGTTGTTACGCGCCTCTCCCGGTCAGGTGCGAGCGGCGCTCGCCCGTCGCGGGGACGCGTCCCTGACGCGGCTGCTCGACGAGATCGAAGCGCTCGACATGAAGCGTCGCACGCTGACGGCGCAGCTCGACACGCTCAAAGCCGAACGCAACGACGCCGCCAGGGCGGATGCACTCGCCGCCAAGACCCAAGGTGGATTGCCGGCGGCCACCGTCGCCGCGCGGCGGAAGCTCGGCGAGCGGATCACCGGGCTCGAGTCCGAGCTGCGACAGATCGAGACGACGCTCGAGGCCAAAGCGCTCTTCGTCCCGAATCCGCCGCTCCCCGACGTGCCGGACGAGCAAACGGCGCTGCGGAGCTGGGGGACGCCCGCGGCGAAAGGCGGCCAGCCGCATTGGGACATTGCCGAGCGGCTCGGCATGCTCGACCTGCCGCGCGGCGCGAAGCTCGCAGGCTCCGGATTCCCGGTCCTGACGGGCCGCGGCGCGCGGCTGGCGCGCGCGCTCATCAACTTCATGCTCGACCTGCACACGCGTGAACACGGGTACACGGAGGTCGAGCCGCCGTTGCTCGTGCGGCGCGAGGTCATGACCGGCACCGGTCAATTGCCGAAATTCGAAGACGACGTCTATCGCACGACGGACGATCTGTTCCTCGTGCCGACCGCCGAAGTTCCCGTGACGAATCTGCACCGCGACGAGATCCTCGACGGCGCGACGTTACCGCTGGGCTATGTCGCCTACACACCGTGTTTTCGGCGCGAGGCCGGTGCGGCGGGGAAGGACACGCGCGGGCTGCTGCGCGTCCATCAATTCGACAAAGTGGAGCTGGTGCGCTTCTGCCGCGCGAGCGATTCCCCGGCAGAGCACGAGAAGCTCACCGGCCATGCGGAAGAGGTGCTGCGACGCCTGGAGCTGCCGTATCGCGTGGCCGTGCTGCCGGCCAACGACTTCGGGTTCGCGGCGGGCAAGACGTACGATCTCGAGGCGTGGGCGCCCGGCGTCGGCCAGTGGCTCGAGGTGTCGAGCTCGAGCACGTTCACCGATTTCCAAGCGCGCCGCGCCAACATCCGCTGCCGCCCGCGCCCCGGGGAGAAGCCGGAGTTCGTCCATACGCTGAACGCGTCGGGCGTGGCGCTCCCGCGCACCATCGCCGCGCTGCTCGAGACGCACCAACAATCTGACGGCTCGGTGCTCATCCCTCCGGCGTTGGTGCCGTATGTCGGCACTGACCGCATTGCCTAAGGGGCGAGGCGCACTGCGTCGCGCGGGGCCGCCCGCGCTCCTCGCCGCCGCGCTGCTGTTCGGCGTCTTGTCGGTCGGTTACGCCTGGATCGTCGCTCGCCACCTTCGCGCCGATGCGCGCGAGACGAGCCGGCTCCTGGGGCATGTCTTTGCCGGTCTGAACGATCCGCGCGAGGGCGCCGCCGCCGACGCGCTGCTCGCCCTCGCGGACGAAGTCCGGCGCCTCGGCATCCCCATTGCCGTGACCGATACCGCCGGCAGGATCACGGCGCTCGACAATGCGCCATTCGGCGCCAACGCGGGCGAAACGACTCGGCGTGACTGGATCGCCGAGCTCGACCGCATCCAGCCGCCGCTGGTCCAGCCGGGCGTGGGCACCATCCACTACGGCGCCTTGCCCACGGCGAAGGCGTTCACCGGACTGGCGGTCCTGCAGGGCGCGATGTTCCTCTGCCTGGTGGTCCTCGCGGCGTGGGCGATGCGCGCACGCGTGACCGCGGCCCGTGACCGGCTCTGGGTCGCGATGGCCCGCGAGTCGGCACACCAGCTCGGGACGCCGCTGATGAGCCTCACGGGTTGGATTGATTACCTGCGGGAGAATCCGGATACACCCGGCCGCGAGCTCGTCCCGCATCTTGAAGCCGACGCGGAACGTCTCGCGCGCGTGGCCAAGCGGTTCGAGCGGATCGGCCGGCCCGCGCGCCGCGAGGCCGTGGGGCTGGGCGCGGTCGCCGAGCGCGTCGTGGCGTACTTCCGCCCGCGCCTGCCGACCCTTGCGCATCCGGTGACGATCACGCTCAGCTCGCCCGGGGCCGGACCGACGGCGACCGGTGATCCGGTGCTCATCGAGTGGGCGCTCGAGGTCATCGTGAAAAATGCCGTCGACGCGTTGAGCGGGCGCGGCGGCCAGATTGAGGTCGCGGTGGAGAGCAGCGATACAGTTGGTCGGGTCAGCGTACGCGATGATGGACCCGGCATCGGGCCCGAGATGCAGCGCCAGCTCTTCGAGCCCGGAGTTTCCAACAAAACGGGCGGCTGGGGCATCGGGCTTGCGCTCGCCCGTCGCATCGTCGAACAGCAGCATGGCGGCCGGGTCGCGTTCCGGCCGGGGCCGGAGGGTAGGGGATCGGTGTTTGTGCTGGACTTTCCGTTGGCATGATTGCTTTACCCCTGAATCCCGCCCAGCGGGAGGCGGTCGAGCATCCCGGTGGCCCCCTGCTCGTTCTGGCCGGCGCAGGGTCGGGGAAAACGCGTGTCTTGACGGCACGCATCGCGCACCTGATCACGCAACAGGGCGTGGCACCGCAGCGGATTTTCGCCGTCACCTTCACGAATAAAGCGGCCGGCGAGATGCGCACCCGCATCGCGCAGCTGCTCGGGTCGGACCCGCGCGGCCTCTGGATCGGCACGTTCCACTCGCTGTCGGCGCGGCTGCTGCGCCGTGAGGCTCCGCTGCTGGGGTTCGGCTCGAACTTCACGATCTACGACGCCGATGACTCCGAGGCGCTGGTGAAGCGGCTGCTCGAAGCGCGGCAGCTATCCACCAAGGTCTACGCGCCGCGCACGGTGCACGCGGTTATTTCGAGCGCGAAGAATCGTATGCTCACCGCCGAGCACCTTGGCCAGGAGGCGGACACCCCGCTGGTGAAGGTCGCCGGAGAGATCTATAGCGCGCTCGGCCCAGCGCTGCAGCAGGCCAACGCCATGGATTTCGACGACTTGCTGCTCCACCCGCTGGTGCTGTTTCGCGAACATCCGGAGCGGCTCGCGTATTGGCAGGACCGCTTCCAGCACGTGCTCGTGGATGAGTTCCAGGACACCAACGCCGCGCAGTATCTGCTGGTGAAGCAGCTCGCGCAGCGCCATGGGAATCTCTGCGTCGTCGGAGACGACGATCAGGCCATTTACGGCTGGCGCGGGGCCGACGTGCGGCACATGCTCTCATTTCAGAATGACTTCCCCGGCACGAAGCTGGTGCGGCTGGAGCAGAACTATCGCTCCACCCAGATCATCCTCGATGCCGCGAACGGGATCATCGCGGAGAACACGGCCCGCCTCGGCAAAACGCTCTTCACGGAGAAGCAGGGCGGGGCTCCGGTCATCGTGTTGAGCACGGCGGACGAGCGCGACGAAGCCGAATGGCTGGCTAACGAATTCTCCCGCCGCGCCGGTCAAGACGCTGTCGCCTACGACGCCATGGCGATCCTGTACCGGACCAATGCGCAGTCCCGCCCGCTGGAAGAAGCGTTCCGCTTCCGTGGCATCCCGTATCGGCTGATCGGGGCGATCAGCTTCTATGAGCGGCGTGAGGTGAAGGATCTCCTTGCCTATCTGCGGCTGATCGCCAATCCGGCCGACGATGAAGCGTTCCTGAGGATCGTGAACGTCCCTCGCCGGGGCATCGGCGAGGCCTCGCTCGCCGTGCTTGGCAAGGCCGCCGCCGGCTGGCAAAGGCCGCTGCTTGAGGCGGCACGCCGTGCCAGCGCCATGACCGAGCTCCGGCCCAACGTGCGCGACGCGCTCATGGGTGTGGCATCGCTGCTCGACCGTCTGCGAGAGGCGGTGGGGCAGGCGGATCCCGCCACCGCGCTCGAAACGATCCTCGCCACGACCGGCTACGAGCAGTACCTGGCCGAGGAGGGTGCGGAGGGGATGGAGCGGATCGAGAACGTGCGGGAGCTGGTGGCGGGCGCCGCCGCGTGGGCGGAGATCCAGGATGCCGACGCAGCAGAGGGTACGGGCAGTCCAGTCGAGCGCTATCTCACCCAGGCTGCTCTCGTCACACCGGCGGACGAGGACAAGGGCGAGCTCGGCGTCACGCTCACGACGGCGCACATGGCGAAGGGACTCGAGTGGCCGATCGTCGCGCTGGCGGGTCTGGAGGATGGACTCTTCCCACTCGGTCGCTCGACCGAGCAGCCGGGCGGCGTCGAAGAGGAGCGACGACTCTGCTACGTGGGTCTCACGCGCGCGCGCGAAAGGTTGTATCTCTCATGGGCGCGCACGCGCTACCGCAATGGCCGATTGGAGCTCGCGGAGCCTTCGCGCTTCTTGGACGCGCTGCCGCCGCACGTCGTGGAGGAACGCAGCACGACGCCGTCGTGGCGGCCGTTGCGCGGTTCGTCGGGTGCCATGCCGCCTAGGGGCTCGCGGCCACGCGGTGCCGCGGCGCGGCGCCTGGTGCCGGACCTCGGATTTCCTGAAGACGTTTCGCAGGATGCGCCGCGTTACGTCAAAGGAGAACGCGTTCGGCACCGCAAGTTCGGCGGTGGGACCGTACGCGGCGTTTCGGGCGAAGGGCGCGACCTCCGCGTGAGCGTGGACTTCGACGATCCGGACATCGGCACCAAGCAACTGCTCGCCGCCTATGCGGGGCTCGAGCGCGATTGGCAAGGAGAAGGGGCATGAGTGTTTCGCGGGAGGAAGTGCTTCGGATCGCGCAGCTCGCCGAGCTGGATGTGGAAGAGGACGCATTGCCGGGGCTGGTCGATAACATGTCGCGCATCATCGATTACGTCGCGCAGCTGAGCGCGGTGCCGGCGAACGGAACGGTGAAGGTGTTTGTGCCCGGTCCCGACGCGATTCGATTCCGCGCTGACGAAGTCACGCCAGCGCAACTGGCATTCGGTCCCGCGGAGTTCGCGCCTGACTTCAAGGAGGGCTTCTTCGTCGTGCCGAAGCTCGGCCAGTTCGAGTGAGTGACGCCAAAGCGGTCGCCGACCGCCTGGTGAAAGCGAAGCGCCTCAACGCGCTGCTCACGCCACCCAAGGATCTCCGCAAGTCGCTCGCCACACAGGAGGCCGCCGCCCGGCCGACCGGGGTGTTGTACGGCATGCCGGTCGCGGTGAAAGACAACATCTGCACGCTGGAGTTCACGACGACCTGCGGGTCGCGGATTCTGGAAGGCTACCGCTCACCGTACGAAGCGACGGCGGTGGCGAAACTCAAAGCCGCAGGAGCGCTGATCGCCGGAAAGACCAACTGCGACGAATTCGCGATGGGGTCGTCGACCGAACATTCGGCCTACGGGCGCGTCCTCCATCCGCTCGATAAGACGCGCGTGCCGGGTGGCTCCTCCGGTGGCTCGGCGGCACTCGTCGCGGCCGGCGCGGTCCCCGCGGCCCTCGGCTCCGAAACCGGCGGCTCGGTGCGCCAACCGGCTGCCTTCTGCGGCGTCGTGGGGATCAAGCCGACCTACGGCCGCGTGAGTCGCTACGGCCTCGTCGCGTTCGGCTCGTCCCTCGATCAGATCGGCGTGTTCGGCCGCAGTGTGCATGACGCCGCGCGCGTGCTGTCGGTGATCAGTGGACGTGATCCGCGCGATTCCACCTGCGAGGATCGGGATCCGCTCCGCTTGCCGACGGTGCCGGAGTCGCTCCAAGGCTTCGTGATCGGACTCCCCAAGGAATACTTCCCGCCCGAGCTCGATCCGGCGGTCCGCCGCGCCTGCGATCGGGCGGTCAGATTAATGAAAGAGCTGGGGGCGGCGGTGCGGGAAGTGTCCTTACCGCATACGCCGTATGCGGTTCCGACGTACTACGTCATCGCGCCGGCCGAGGCGTCGTCCAACCTGGCACGCTATGACGGCGTCCGGTATGGGCCGCGCTTCGACGGCACCCTGGATCTGCGGGGTCTCTATCGCTCCACGCGGGGCCAGGGATTCGGCCCGGAGGTCCGCCGCCGGATCCTCGTTGGGACCTACGTGTTGTCTGCGGGCTATTACGACGCGTACTACAAGCGCGCGCAGCAGATGCGCGCGCTGATCGCCCAGGACTTCCGGAACGCGTTCGACCGCGGCGTGGATCTGCTGTTCACCCCGACGGTGCCCAGTCCCGCCTTCAAAGCGGGAGAGAAGCTGTCCGATCCGATCGCGATGTACATGTCCGACATCTTCACCGTGACGGCAAACCTCGCCGGACTGCCGGCGATATCGCTGCCGATCGGGCGGATCAAAGGTCTGCCGCTCGGCGGTCAATTGGTCGGCCAGGCGTTCCTCGAGGACGAGATGATCGAGGCCGCCTACGCGCTCGAGCGCGTGGTGCCCGCGACCGACGAAGCATGACCACGTCGTCCTGGGAAACGATCATTGGGCTCGAGACGCACGTGCAGCTGCGCACGAAGTCCAAGATGTTCTGCGGCTGCGCGACGGCGTTCGGCGCGCCTCCCAACACGCAAGTCTGTCCCGTCTGTCTCGGCCTGCCGGGCGCGCTGCCCATGCCCAACGGCGCCGCGATCGGTCTCGCGGTCCGCGGGGCACTGGCCCTGGGCTGCACGGTCCACCCCAAGAGCGTCTTCGCGCGCAAGAACTATTTCTATCCCGATCTGCCCAAGGGCTATCAGATCTCGCAGTTCGATCAGCCGCTGGCGACGAACGGCACGCTGTCGTTCCTGTCTTCCGAGCGCGGCATCGTCAATGCGGGCGTCGTACGCCTGCATCTCGAGGAGGATGCGGGCAAGTCCATCCACGACCGTTTTCCCAAAGCGACGGCGGTAGACCTCAATCGTTCCGGGGTGCCGCTCATCGAAATCGTCGGCGGGCCCGACCTGCGCTCGCCGGCCGAGGCGCGCGCCTACCTGCAGACGCTGAAGCAGCTGCTGGAATACATCGGCATCTCCGACTGCGACATGGAAAAGGGCAGCCTGCGCGTCGATGCCAACGTCTCGGTGCGGCGTGCGGGTGAGACGGCGCTCAACACGCGCACCGAGGTCAAGAACATCAACTCGTTCACGTTCGTCGAAAAAGCGTTGACCGTCGAGCGGGACCGGCAGATCGCGGTGCTGGAATCAGGCGGGGCGGTGACGCAGCAAACGATGCTGTATGACTCCAAGGAGAACGCGGTCCGGCCGCAGCGTTCGAAAGAAGAGAGTCACGACTACCGCTATTTTCCGGAGCCCGACTTGCCGCCCCTCATCCTGACGCCGGAATTCGTGGCGGAGCAGCAAAGTGAGCTGCCCGAGCTGCCGGCGGCCAAGCGCGACCGCTTTGTGGCCGCCTATGCGCTCAGCCGTGAGCACGCGACCGTGGTGACGAACACTCGGGCGGTCGCCGATTACTACGAGAGCGTGGTCCATGCGGGCGCCGAGCCGCAGGCGGCAGCGAATTGGGTGATGACCGAAGCGTTGGCCGATGCGAACGATCATCAGGAGCAGCTCCGCGTCGCCCCTGGGGCGCTCGCGCAGATCATCGCGCTCGTCAAAGGCGGCACCTTGAGTCATCAGGCGGCGAAGAAGGTCTTCAGCGAGGTCGCGGCAAAAGGGGGGGGCGGCGACCCGCGCACCATCGCGGAATCGCTGGGCCTCATCCAGGTGGCGGACACGAACGTCGTCGCGGGCTGGGTCACCGACGTGCTCGGCGCGCATGCGCCGGAAGTCGGCCGCTACAAAAACGGCGAGACGAAGTTGATGTCGTTTTTCGTGGGGCAGGTGATGCGCGCGTCAAAAGGGAAGGCGGATCCGAAGCTGGCGCAGCGCGTCCTCGAGGAAAAGCTCTCCTCCTCCTAGCTGTCCCGCCACGGCCGCTGCGCCCGCGACTGCTTCCAGTAGTCGAGCGACGGCGTGGGCAGTCCGAAATGGTGCTGGGCGGTCTCTTCCACACGCTCGGGCTCGTGGCGACCGCCTTCGCGCAGTGCCTGCCGCCGCATCCGCTTGGCCAGGCCCAACGCTTTTTCGCCCGCCGGGTCCAGGCGCCGGGCGGCCGCGTCAGCGGCATCCGCGCCGAGCGTCTCCATCACGTACTCGAACGCCACCGCCATGTGTTTTTCGATATCACTATCGGCCAAATCCCAGCGGCTCGTGCCCGCGATCACTTGGAACACCCACTGCCAGCTCTGACTCTCCGTGAGATGCACCATCCCGCGGAATAGCCGCCGGTTGGTGCGGACGCTGAACAGGGTGGGCGAGAGAATCTCGTCGAGGTGGGCGTCGCTCGCGGCGTGATCCTTCAGAATGACGTCACGCGCCTCACGCGCGTACGCGTCTCCGAGATGCGTCTCGAATCGGCTCTCCCAATAAGAATGGCCCAGGGCGACCGTGCTGGAGGTCAACACCAGCTGGCGCGGCACGAAGAAATTGTGGGCGATCGTGTCGGCGGCGAGGTGTGAGAGATACCCAAGCCCGAAGGCGCGCAGCGGATCGCTGGATGCGAGGTCGAAGATCTCCTGGCCCACATGCCAGGCGTGACAATGCCGGCCCACGGGGGCGTACTTCTTCGCCATGGACGTGTCGGCCGCAATGTTGCCGTAGAGGAAATCGAACGGGAAGCCGCGCAGCAGGTCCGCGACGAGTGTGGGCAGTTGGTGCAGGTTCGCGAGCACCGATTCGCCGAGGAAGATGTGGGTGCCTGGCGTCCAGGCGTGCGCCACGCCCGGGAAGAGGACGAGTAAGGCGACGCCGAGGAGGGCGGCGGCTCCCAGTCGTTTCACCGTCGCTTCTTCCCCTTCAGAAGTTTGCGGCTCCAGCGCCACACCGAGAGGCCGCGGCGCACGTCGCGCATGGTCGCCGCCGCGTCGACGGCCGTCTCCTCGAGCTCCTGCTGCATCACCTCGGCCAGGGTGTCGAGATCGGTCAGGCGATCCTCCGCCGCATCGGCGGCGCGCACAATCCGTTGTCGTACGTCGCGGGACGCCCCGACCAGGGCATCCGCCTCCAGCTTGATTGAGCCGATCAGCTGGCGCACGTCAGCGATGGCCGGCCCGGCGAACCCCTTGAATGCCCTGACCGCGGTGCGCACGCCGAGCGCCGCAGCCGTGATGGCGCCGGCAGTGACCAGGGCGGCGAGTGCGATGATGGCGAGACTGATTGCCGACACGACGCCGACCCAGCTCGGAAGCATCACGAAACCTCTGCGTGGCTCGGGCGTGCTGTCAACGGGGTCCGGGCCGCCAGCGCCTCGGCCGTCATGACGCTGAGCAAGATCGTGACCAAGACCGATCCCGGCGCGCCACGCACCAAGTCGAATCCCCCCGCCAGCGCGACGGCGCTCGCACCCTGTCGGACGGCCGAGTGCGCGAACTCCGGCGGGGGCGCGAAGGGGAGCGATCGCCACACCGGATCTACCTGGTCGAGACCAAAATGCGCCGTGACCCAACGAACCGCGATGCGGATCAACGCCAACGCGGGCGCCGCCAGCAGAATCCAGACGGTCAGGGGGTGGAGCAACGCCCCCGCCACAATCAGGAAAGCAGCGTACAGCGGCAGCTCCCAACCGCTGAGCAGTCCCACGATCGCGTGGCGCACACCCAGCGGTGCAAAGCTCATGAAGACGGCGGCCTCCAGCGCACAGACGACAAACGGGGAAAGGCCGGCAGCATAACTGAAGCCGGCCGCCCACAGAATCGCGGCGAACGCCGCGATGGCCGCGTCGCGCGGGTCGTCCAAAATCCCCCCACGCCCCAGGGCAACGAACAGGCCGCCCAGGGCGCCGCCGACGAGCAACGTCAGAATACTGCTGCGCACCGCGACATGCGGATGATACAACGCAACACCGACGATGACCGCCGCGGCGCCGAACGCTGTGTCGAACAGTGCGTTGCGCCGGCTGAGGCGCGGGCCACGCTGGCTCGCGGCGGTCGTGAGCGCGCCCGCAAGCACAAGCGAAACCGCAAGTGACGGGCGGCCCCACGATTCAGCGAGAGAGGGGACCGCGTGGGCCAGCACCCAGGCCACCGTCGTCGTCACGAGCAGGACGGGGAGTGCGAGCGTGGCGCCGATCAGCCAGGTGCGCGGCAGGAGACGCCGGACCATGCGCCATTCGAGCCGCGCGCCAAACAATGCGCCGCTCCACCCGATCCCGAGCGCCATGACGGGTTGGAGCAGCCGCAGCCCTGTGGCGTCGATGACGCCGAGCCCCGGTCCGAGCAATAGTCCGAGCAACAGGAACGGCACACCCGTCGCGAGGAGATCGTCAAGGAAGGCGGGACGTCGGAAGGCCGGGCGCGAGAGGCGCGTGATGCCGATGCCGGCGATGAGCAGCAGCGCCAGCGCGAGTGCGGGATGCACGATGGCCAACGTTCGCGAACGCTTGACGCAGACGCAAGCGTCCCCCTAGCTTGGGCGGACTTATGCCACCGTCGTTCCGTGTCACGGGAGGGCGCCCGCTCTCCGGCACGATTCGCCCCGCCGGCAACAAGAACGCGGCTCTTCCGATTCTCGCAGCGACACTCCTCGCCGACGGCCCCTGTCGCATCGACAACGTCCCCCGGATTCGCGACGTGGAAACGCTGCTCGCCTTGCTCCAACATGTGGGGGCGAAGGTCCAGTGGTCGGGAACGAACACGGTCGAAGTCGATCCCACGCACACCGAAGCGAAGCCGCTCGATCCGGCGTTGTGCAAGGAGATCCGGGCATCGATCCTGCTCGCCGGTCCGATGCTCGCGCGCTTCGGGCGGGTCACGCTGCCGCCTCCGGGTGGCGACGTGATCGGACGGCGCCGCGTGGATACGCACTTTCTTGCGCTCGAGCGGCTCGGGGCCGATGTCACCGTGGGCGACGCGTACACGCTCGAGGGGAAGCTCAAGGCAGCGGATATTTTTCTCGACGAGCCGAGTGTCACCGGCACGGAGAACGCGTTGATGGCGGCGGTGCGAGCGCCGGGCACGACGGTGCTCCGAAACGCCGCGTCGGAACCCCACGTCCAGGACCTGGCGCGCTTTCTCGTCTCGCTCGGCGCCGCGATTGACGGGATCGGGAGCAACACACTCACGATCGACGGTGGCCGTCCCCTCAAAGCTAGCGGGGCTCCGCACACGGTTGGCCCCGATCACATCGAGATCGGCTCTTTCATCGGCCTCGCTGCCGTTACGGGTGGCGCGCTCACGATCGATGGCGTCCGCGGCGAGGACTTGCGTTCGACCCTGCTCGCCTTCGAGCGGCTCGGCGTGCGGCCGCGCCTCGAAGGATCGAAGCTGATCGTCGATGCCGACCAGGAGCGGCGGATTCGGCCGGACCTCGGTGGGCACGTCCCCAAGCTCGAAGACGGACCGTGGCCCGCCTTTCCAGCCGATCTCATGTCCATCGCGATCGTCGTCGCCACACAATGTGAGGGCTTGCTGCTCGTGTTCGAGAAGTTGTTCGAATCGCGGCTGTTCTTTGTCGACAAGTTGATCGGCATGGGCGCGCGCATCGTGCTGTGCGATCCGCACCGCGCGGTGATCGCCGGGCCGTCGGCGCTGCGCGGCCAGCAGGTGGAGAGTCCGGACATCCGCGCGGGGATGGCGATGCTGCTGGCAGCCCTGGCCGCGCAGGGCGACTCGATGATTCAGAACATCGGACAGATCGAGCGCGGTTACGAGCACATCGACGACCGGTTGCGGGCCCTCGGAGCGCAGATTGAGAGGCGGGACGGTGCGCGTTGATGATGATGTAGGGGCGCAGCATGCTGCGCCCCTACAGGAACTCGCCGAGCTGCCGGCGGGCGATCCCGCGGTCCCACGCCTCGAGCTGGTGGAGTGGGCCGAGCGCTACGGACTAGTCGCCGGGATCACGACCCGCCCGCTCAGTCTCGGCCTGTGGAGCGACGAACCGGTGGGGCAGGTGATCGGGCGCTGGCGGGCGTTCCGTGCAGCGTTCGGCGCGCGGTTTCCGTCGATCGTCCTGGCGCACCAAGTGCATGGCACGGACGTGCACTGGCACGAGTCCCTGCCCGAGGGCTGGCTGATCCTGGACGGCATCGACGGTCATGCCACCAGCGAGCGGGGCACGCTGTTGACGGTCACGGTGGCCGACTGCATTCCGGTGTATCTGGCCGTCCCGAAGAAGGGAGCGATCGCATTGATGCACGCCGGGTGGCGCGGAACTGCGGACGGCATTGTGGAGCAGTGCGTCGAGCTGTTGAAGTGGCGTGGCTTCGCCAAAGCGAGCGACATCGTAATGCATTGTGGCGTAGGTATTTGTGGTAGTTGCTATGAAGTGGGTTCTGAAGTCGCCGTGCGCTTTGGATTGACCGGTACCGTCAAGCTCGACCTTCGCGCCGTCCTGACTCGGCAGGCGCGGGACCTTGGCATCGAAGAGATCACGGCATCGCCCTGGTGCAGCGCCGAGGGGCGGGATCGGTTCTTCTCCCATCGGGCGTCGAAGGGCCGCGACGGCCGCATGGTCGCGTATCTCGGCCAGCCGCTCGGTTGACATCGAGGGGCCCCCGGCTACATTCCCCAGCGTGATGCGGGCGAAGTTCGGCCCGCGCTTTTTTTTCATGCTCACTGAGAGTCTTGTCGAGGCCTTCCGAACCCGGCTGGAAGCGTTGGGGTTCGACCTGGCCGACCTGCGCATCGGCGGCACGCCGAACCGACCGCTCGTCCAAGTTCGCATCGACTGTCCGCCACGGAACGTCACGGTCGAAGATTGCAGTCGGGTCAGCCGGGCCCTCGAGCAGTGGCTCGATGCGGGCGGTCCCCTCGGCAATCGCTACGTCTTGGAGGTGTCGAGCCCGGGGATCGAGCGACCCGTGCGCTGGCACCGGCATTGGGTCCAGTTCGTGGGCCGCGATGTCAACGTGAAACTGGCGGGCGTGGGCCGGGTGCGGGCGCGGATCGTTGCGGTACCCACGACCGACACCGTCGTGCTGGAGCCTCATGGGAAGACCGCGCAGGAGTACCGGCTCGCCGAGCTCAAGGATGCCCGGCTGGCCCCGCTGACGGAAGACTGAGGACTGAATGGCGAATACAACCGATGTCGTCTCTGCCATACGAGAACTGACCAGCACCAAGCAGCTCGAGCGCAGTGAGCTGATCGACCTGCTGAAGGACGGCCTGCATGCGGCCCTGGTCAAACGGTACGGCCCGAACGTCCGGGCCGAGATCGGCATTGACGAGCTGAAGGGGTCGATCCGCATCGTGGTGCTCAAGACCGTCGTCGCAACGGTAGAGGACGCCGGCACGCAGGTGTCGCTCGAGGAAGCGCGCTACGAAGATCCCGAGTTCGAGCCCGGCGACGTGCTCGAGGAAGAAGTCCCGTTCGAGCAGTTCGGCCGCACGGCAGTGCAAGCCGCCAAGCAACGGATTATCCAGCGGGTCCGCGAAGGCGAGCGCAGTCGCATCCGTGAAGAGTTCTCCGGCAAGGTTGGCGAGCTGCTGTCGGGCGAGGTGCAGCAAATCGAGCGCGGCAAGATCGTCGTCATGCTCAACAAGTTCCGTGAAGCCGAAGCGATCATCCCGTATCGTGACCAGAACCATCGCGAGCACTTCCACCAGGGCGACACGATTCGGGCGGTGCTCAAGCGCATCGAGGAGACACCCAAGGGGCCGCGGCTCATTCTGTCGCGCGCGGATCCGTTGTTCGTCAAAGCGCTGTTCAAGCTCGAGGTCCCGGAGATCCAGCAGCAGATCGTCGAGATCCGGGCGACGGCCCGCGAAGCGGGCAGCCGCACCAAGATCGCAGTCTGGTCGCGCGACGACGGCATCGATCCGGTGGGTGCGTGCGTCGGGCTCAAGGGTTCGCGGGTCCAGGCGGTGGTGAACGAGCTCAACGGTGAGCGCATCGACATCGTGCCATGGTCGTCCGACCCCGAGCGCTTCGCCAAGCTGTCGCTGGCGCCGGCACGCGTGGCTCGCGTCTTCTCCGATCCGGAGTCCAAGACGATCCAGGCGATCGTGGACGAGGACCAGCTGTCCCTCGCGATCGGCCGCAACGGGCAGAATGTGCGTCTCGCCTCGGAGCTCACAGGCTGGAAAGTCGATCTCTACTCGAGCCGTGAGTGGCTCGAGCGCGGCGGGGAAGGACCGCTGTTCGCTCCGCTGCCGCCGGCGGATCAATCGGTGACGCAGGTGGCGCTCGCCGAAATGAAGGGTCTGTCGCCGGAGCTGGTTGCGGTACTCGAGCAGGCCGGCAAGAAGACGCTCCAGGACATCCTCGATCTGGAGCGCGAGGATGTTGACCGAATCCCGGGCATGACCCCCGATCTCGCCGAGAAAATGATGGCCTTCCTCAATGAGATGACCGAGGAAGGTGGGGAGGAGGAAGAGCCGGGGGCGGCAAGTCCCGGCGCCGGGGCGCCGACCGCGGCGTGAGCACGCGCATCACCCGCTTGCTCGGTCTGGGAGTGCGGGCGGGCAACGTTGTGATCGGCGTCGCAGGGGTTCGGGCAGGATTGCAGCGTGGGAAGTTGGCGTGCGTTGTGTTGGCGCAAGACGCCGGCCAACGGACGATCGAAAAGGTCGTCAGGCTGGCGGAGGCAAAGCAGATCCCCATGCTCCGCGGGCCCCACGCGGCGGAGTTGGGGGCGGGACTTGGCCGACCACCGGTGCAAGCCGTCGGCGTGACGGACCCGGCATTGGCGCGCGGCCTGATAGCCGATAGCCGGGAGCCGGGAGCCGGGAGCCGATAGCTGATAGCCAATAGCCGATAGCGAGGAGTGAGTGGCAACAACGCGCATTCATGATCTAGCAGCGGAATTCGGGATCTCCAGCGAGCAGCTGATGGGCATGCTCAAGGAGATGGACATCTTCGTACGCAGTCATCTGACGCCGCTCAAGGACGAGCAGGTGTCGCTGATGCGGGCGCGCTGGGAGCGCGACAAGCGCAAGCAGAAGCAGCCGTCGGCGCCTCCGAAACGGCGTCGTGCCGCCAAAGCGGTCGAGGCCGCACCGGAGCCCGTCGCAACCAGCGAGGCGCGCCCCAAGCGTCGCCGTCGGACCGCGGCCGAAGTTGCAGCGGCCGATGCCGCCGCCGCCGAGGTCGCGGCTGCGGAAGCGGCCGAAGCCGAGCGCGCACGGCTCGCGCTGGAAACCGCCGCCCGCGAGCAGGAAGAAGAGAAAGCCGCGCCCTCGCTCGAGGAGCGCGCGGCGGCGCTGTTCAAGGATCTCGCGCCGGCGGAGCCGGCTGAGCCGGTTGCGCCCGCCGCGATCACGTTTGCCCCAGTGGCGACCTCTTCGGCGGCGCCGGTCTCGCCGCCCCCCGCCGCCCCGTCGCCGCCGCCTTTCAAGCCCTTCATCCCGACGCCTGTGCGTCCGCGGCCGCTCACGCGTGGCGCACCGTCTGGTCCCGGCACCGCCGTGCCGCCGCGGCCCGTTGCCTCCGCCGCGCCCGGGGCGCCGCCGCTCGATGAACGGCGACGCGAGAAGGGCAAGAAGCGCAAGAAAGGGAAGAAATCGCTGGTCGACCAGGAAGCGGTCGCGCAAAACATTTCGCGCACGCTCGCCACGTTAAAGGCCCCAGTCGGCAAGAAGGGCGTCCATCGTCGTGAAGAGGGGCCAACGTTCCGGGAAGTCCAGGAGGAGCGGCGCCGGGAGGAGCGCGAGCGCGAGAAGACGCTGGTGCGCGTGACGGAATTCATCACCGTCTCCGAGCTGGCCAACACGCTGAAGGTTCCGCCGACGCAGATCGTGACGTTTGCGTTCAAAGAGCTGGGGCAGATGGTGACGATCAACCAGCGCCTCGACTTCGACATGATCGAGCTGATCGCGTCGGCGTTCGGCTTTCAGGCGGTGCGCGAAGAGGAGTATGCCACCACCCAGACCGAACAGACCGCGGATGCCGCCGAAACGCTCAAGGCGCGGCCCCCAATCGTGACGATCATGGGTCACGTCGACCACGGCAAGACGTCATTGCTCGACTACGTCCGCAAGACCAACGTCGTGGCGGGCGAGGCGGGCGGCATCACGCAACACATCGGTGCCTACCAGGTCACGCTCAAGGACGGCCGGAAGATCACGTTCCTCGACACGCCAGGTCACGAGGCGTTTACCGCGATGCGTGCCCGTGGCGCGCAAGTCACGGACATCGTCGTGCTCGTCGTCGCGGCCGATGATGCGATCATGCCGCAGACGATCGAGGCGATTTCGCACGCCAAGAACGCCGGCGTGCCCCTCGTCGTCGCGATCAACAAGATCGATCTGCCCACCGCCAACGTGCAGAAAGTCAAGCAGGATCTCCTCGCGCACGGTGTCGTGCTCGAAGAGTTCGGCGGCACGACGCTGGCGACCCCGATCTCGGCGAAGAAGGGCACCGGCGTGGACGAGCTGCTCGAGCAGATTCTGCTGCAGGCCGAGTTGCTCGATCTCAAGGCGAATCCCGACCGCAAGGCGCAGGGCACGGTACTCGAGGCGCAGCTCGATCCGGGGAAGGGCGCGCTCGCAACGATCATCGTGCAGAACGGCACGCTGCGCGTGGGCGACGATTTCATCTGCGGCCAGTATTCGGGCCGGGTCCGCGCGATGTACGACGAGCGCGGCGGCACCGAGCAGGACGCCGGACCTTCGACGCCGGTCCAGATCCTCGGGTTCGAGGGCGTTCCGGAAGCCGGTGACACGTTCCTCGCGATGGCCGACGCCGCAGAAGCGCGCGACATCGCGCAGAAGCGCCAGCGGCTCGAGCGCGAGGCACAGCATCGTCGCTCGGGACGGGTCAAGACCCTGGAAGACTTCATGGCCGAAGCCGCGGCGGGCGGCGTCGCCACGCTGCGCATCATCATCAAGGCCGACCAGGGCGGTCCCGCCGAAGCGTTGGCGGACGCGCTGGCGCAGCTCTCGACGGCCGAGGTCAAGGTCGAAGTCGTGCACCGCGGCGTGGGTGCGATCACCGAGTCGGATGTGCTGCTCGCGCGCGCCTCGGGCGCGATCATCGTGGGCTTCCACGTCCGTCCCGATTCCAACGCGCGGGCCGCGGCGGATCGGGAGCGCGTGGAGATCCGTACCTACCGCATCATCTACGAGGCGGTCGAAGAGGTGAAGCTGGCGATGGAGGGCCTGCTCGCCCCGGAGAAGAAGGAAGTGGTGCTGGGCGAAGCCGAGGTGCGCCAGATCTTCAAGATCGCCAAGGTGGGAACCATCGCCGGCTGCTTCGTGCGCTCGGGCGTCATCCCGCGCACGGCGCGCGCCCGCGTGATCCGGAACGGCGTCGAGGTGTACGATGGCACGTTGGCGTCGCTCAAGCGCTTCAAGGACGACGTGCGTGAGGTCCGCGAGGGGTTCGAGTGCGGCATCGGGATCGAGAACTTCAACGACGTCAAGGTCGGCGACCTGATCGAGTCGTACCGCATCGAGGAGGTCGCGCGCTCCCTCAGCGCGGCTGAGTCGTGATCGTGGGCGTGATGGTGTGGGAGCTGCACCTGCCGGCGTGCCAGTCGCTCAAGGACAAGCGGACGATCGTGAAGAGCTTGAAGGACCGGATGCACAACCGCTTCAACGTGTCGGTCGCCGAGACGGCGCATCAGGACCTGTGGCAGCGGGCCGAGCTGACGGCGGCCGTTGTCAGCACCGATCGCCGCCATGCCGAGAGCGTGCTGCGCGAAGCGGACCAGCTGGTCGCCGGCGCCGACGGCGCGCGCATCGTGGACACGAGCACGAGCTATCTCTGAGATGAAGCGTCGCAGCCACCGTCCCGAACGCGTGAGCGAGCTGATCCGGCAGGCCGTCGGCGCATTTCTCACCGGTGACGTACGCGATCCGCGGATCGGCTTCGTGACCGTCATCGGCGTCGACGTGTCCGCCGACCTGGCGCATGCCAACGTGCGCGTCAGTGTGATGGGCAGCGAAGAGGAAAAGGCGAAGTCGCTCGAAGGACTGGCGAGCGCCGCGCGCTTTCTACGAGCGCAGCTCTCGAGGGAGCTGCATCTGCGGACGAGCCCGGAGCTGCATTTCCGTCTGGATCGCGGACTCGAGCACGCGCGGCACATCGACCGCGTGCTGAAGGAGCTGAAGGAGTCGGACGACTGAACAACGGTGGGCTCGTCCTGGTCGCGAAGCCGGCCGGCCCTACGTCCCATGATGTCGTGGACATCGTCCGGCGCGCGCTCGCGGAACAGCGCGTGGGCCACCTGGGCACGCTGGATCCGTTCGCCAAGGGGCTGCTGGTGCTGGTGGTCGGGCGGGCGACGCGGCTGGCGCCGTTCGCGGCCGGTTGGCCGAAGACCTATGAAGGCGTCATCCGGCTTGGCGTCACGACCGATACGGACGACGTGACCGGTGCGGTGGTCGCGACGGCGTCGTGGACGGGCATCACGCCGGCGCAGCTGGCGGAGGTGATCGCGGGTTTCCGCGGCGGCTACGAGCAGCGGCCGCCGGCATACTCGGCGGTGAAGATCGCGGGCGAGCGGGCCTATCGGCGCGCGCGCCGTGGAGAGGTGGTCGCACTCGAGCCGCGCGCAGTCGAAATCCGCGAGCTCGAGATCGTGCAGGCGACGGTCCCCGATCTACAGTTTCGGGCGACCGTGAGTGCCGGCACGTATGTGCGATCGTTGGCCCGCGATATCGGGGCGAAGCTCGGGTGCGGTGCGCATCTCGTCGCGCTCCAGCGCACGGCGGTCGGACCGCTGCGGCTGGTGGATGCGGTGGCACCCGAGGCGGTGACGCCTGACGCGTTGCAGGATGCGGCAATCCTGGTCGCCCATCTAGCGCGGCGTCAGGTAGATAAAAAGGAGAGGGATGCGGTGGTGCATGGCAGGCCGATCCACGGCACCCCGATAGCCGATAGCCAACAGCCGATAGCCGTTTTTTCTGGGGAAGAGCTGCTAGCCGTCGCCGAGCAGGTAGGCGACCTTCTGAAGCCGCGGGTGGTTGTGGCCGCGGACGCATGAGCGGCGCCGTCGTCACGCTGGGCACCTTTGACGGCGTGCACCGCGGTCATCAGGCGGTGCTCGCCGAGGTCATCCGGCGCGCGCGGTCGAAAAAGCTGGCGAGTGTGCTCGTCACGTTCGATCCGCATCCGCTTGCGGTGGTGAACCCCTCGGCGGCGCCGAAGCTGCTGACGCTGCCGGAAGAAAAAGAGCTGTTGGTCGTGGCGGCGGGCATCGAGCAGTTCGTGCTGCTGCCGTTTACGCCGGCCGTCGCCCAGCTCGACCCGGAGGCATTCGTCCGGCGGCTGTGCGACGAGTACGCGATGCGCGAGCTCGTGATGGGATATGACCATGGGTTCGGACGCGGGCGTGCCGGGGACGTGGCGGTCGTGCAACGGCTGGCGCAGGCGCAGAACTTTGCCGTGGCGGTGGTGGATGCCGTGCGCGACAATGGTCAACCGATTTCGTCGACCGTGATTCGCACGAGCGTCGCGCACGGGGATTTGGAGTCCGCGACGCGCTGGTTGGGGCGGCCGTATGCGATACGCGGAAAAGTTGTGCGTGGGGCGGGACGGGGACGGACGATCGGGATTCCGACGATCAATCTCGAGCCCCCGGACCCGCGCAAGCTGCTGCCGCCCGATGGAGTCTATGCGGTGCGAGTCAGGATCTTGGAGTCGGGATCCAGGATCTTGGAGTCAGGATCCCGGATCCAGACTCCTGACTCCAAGCTCCTAGGTGGTATGATGAATCAAGGTCCCCGGCCGACGTTTGGTGACGGAACGCGCACGCTCGAGATCCATCTGTTCGATTTCGACGGCGATGTCTATGGCGAGACGGTGCAGGTGGAATGGGTCCGTCGCCTGCGTGCCGTACAGGCGTTTCCATCCCGCGACGCCCTGGTGGCGCAGCTCGAGCGCGACCGCCAGGCGGCACGGGCGACCCTCAACCGATAGAGAGCAACGATGGGGAAGATTCGTCAGCGACTGTACGTGATCGGCGCACTCATCGTCCTGAGCATCGTGTCGCTGGTGCCGCGCAACACCAAACTGCGCGTGCGCGACGTCGCGACCGGCGCCATGAAGGACACGACGGTGCGGCGCGTGCCGATCAATCTGGGGCTCGACCTCCGGGGCGGCATTTATCTGGCGCTCGAGGTGGACCAGTCCAAGGGTCCGGTGCCCGACTGCGCCGACGCGATCCAGCGCGCGCAGCGCGTCGTCCGCACGCGCATGGACGAGTTCGGGACCAAGGAACCCGTGGTGCAGATCCAGGGCCGCTGCCGCCTCATCGTCGAGCTTGCCGGCGAGACCGATCCCGCCCGCGCCCGGGGCGTCATTCAGCGCACGGCATTCCTGGAGTTCCGCATCACCGACATGAAGAACCTGTTCAAGGACGCGCTTCCGCAGATGGACGCGGCCCTGCGCAAAGCGGGTGTGAAGGCGCGCGGCGCCGCCGCACCATCGGCCGTCGCGCAGTTGTTCGGCGGCGACACCACGAAAGCCGCGCGCGATTCCGCCGCGGATGCGAACGCGCCCGGCGTGCTCTCGTCGCTGCTGTTCCAGGGCCAGCTGCCCGGTGAATACCTCGTGCCGGAAGAACAATGGCCGCTGGTCGACAGTCTCATTCAGCGGCCCGACGTCAAAGCGGCGATGCCACGCGGCATCGAGCTGCGCTGGGGCGCGCAGTCCGAGTCGCGCGGCGCCCGCGCCTATCGCGCGCTCTACGCGGTCGAGTCGAAACCGATCATCACGGGAGAAGAGCTGGTCAAGGCGGTCGCGCGGCGCGATCCGGTGACCAACCAGTCGATCGTGCCGTTCCAGCTCAGCCACCGGGGCGCCCGCAAGTTCTCGGATGAGACGGCGCGGCACATCAACGATTACATGGCGATCATTCTCGATGGGCGCGTGCAGGGGCAGCCCCCCGTGATTCGCGGGCAGATCGGCGCCAACGGCCAGATCGAGCTCGGCAACAAATCGCTGCAGGAAGCGAGCGACCTGGCGCTGGTGCTGCGGGCCGGCGCGCTGCCCGCACCGCTCACGATCGTCGACGAGCGCACCATCAGCGGCACGCTCGGCGCCGATTCCATCCACGACGGCGTGCTGGCCGGCGTCGTCGGCGTGGTGCTGGTGATCGTGATCATGATCGGCTACTACCGGGTCTCGGGCGCGCTCGCGGTCGCCGCGCTCACACTGTATTGCCTCTTCACGCTGGCGGGGCTGGCGGCGTTCGGCTTCACCCTCACCCTGCCAGGCCTCGCCGGGTTCGTGCTGTCGATCGGCATCGCCGTCGACGCAAACGTGCTCATCTTCGAGCGCATCCGCGAAGAGCTGGTGCATGGCAAGTCGCTGCGGCTGGCGGTCGATGACGGCTTCCTGCACGCGATGAACGCCATCGTCGACTCGAACGTGAGCACCATCCTCACCGCGCTGATTCTCTACGCCGTCGGGACCGGTCCGGTGCAGGGCTTTGCCATCACGCTCATCATCGGCATCATCGCGTCGATGGTCTCGGCCATTTTCGTGGTGAAGACATTGTTCCTCATCTGGCTGCAACGGCGGCCTGACATGGTCACCCTGAGTATCTGATGATCAGATTCTTCGCGAACGCAAGCTACGATTTCATCAAGTGGCGCCGCTGGGCGTTTTCCCTCACCGGCGCCATCATGCTCGTCGGACTGGGCTTCCTCGTGACCCGAGGCCTCAACTACAGCATCGAGTTCACCGGCGGGACGCTGGTGCAATTCGAGCTGGCCCATAAGGTCCCGACGGGGAACATCCGCGCGGCGCTCGATCAAGCCGGGCTCACCGGCGCCGACATCTATAATTTCGGGTCCGACACGTCGTACGTGGTGCGGGCGCGGCTCGGCGGGCAAGCGTCGCAGGGCGAGGCCGGCACCCAGGCGGTGGCCGACGCCGTGGCGCGGGCACTCGACCAGAGCGCAGGACCCGGACAGTACCAGATCTCCCGGCGCGAGGCGGTGGGTCCCAAGGTCGGCCGCGAGCTGCAAGGCAAGGCGCTCATTGCGATCCTGTTCAGCTTCGTGGTGACCCTCGCGTATTTGGCCTTCCGTTTCGAATGGCGGTTCGGGCTCGCCGCGGTCGTGGCAACGGCCCACGACATCGTCGCCACGATCGCCTTCATCAGCGTGATGCATCTCGAGGTCAGTCTCGTCGTCGTGGGTGCAGTGCTCACCGTGGTGGGCTACTCGCTGAACGACACGATCATCATCTTCGACCGCGTGCGCGAAAACCTGCGCAAGTACCGGCGCCAGAATCTCTACGAAATCCTCAACCTGTCGATCAACGAGACGTTGCCGCGGTCGGTGCTGACCCACGGGACCACCATCGCGACGACGCTCGCGCTGCTGCTGCTGGCGGGCGAAGTGATCCGGCCGTTCGCGTGGGTCATGTCGTTCGGCATTTTCACCGGCACGTTCTCGTCGATCTACATCGCGGCGCCGGTGTTGCTCTGGATCGAGAAGCGCTGGCCCGGGGAGGATGCGCGGGGGGCGCGAACGTTCGGGTCACGCGCGCCGGCGCCCCAATTCGCGCCGGCTACGCCGACGTCCTCGCCGTCGCCGCGCACGCCGCAGCCAGCACGCTAGTCGATACCCATTGTCACCTCGGCGATGCCGCGTTCGACGCCGATCGCGACGCCGTCCTCGCCCGCGCCAGGGCGGCAGGTGTGACGCACGTGGTGGTGATCGGTGGGTCATTGGCCGGAAGCGAGCGTGCCGCGGCGCTCACGCGCGGCACCGACGGGCTCTCGGCGAGCGCCGGGGTCCATCCGCACGAGGCGCGCGCGTGGTCGGCGGCGGCGCGGGAGCGCGTGCGCGAGCTGCTCGCGGCGCCCGAAGTCGTGGCGGTGGGGGAGACGGGGCTCGATTACCACTACATGCACGCACCGCGCGAGATCCAACGCCAGGCGTTCGCAGCGCAGCTCGAGCTCGCGACGGAGCTCGGCAAGCCCGTCATCGTGCACGCCCGCGAAGCCGATGCGGACATGGCCGCGATGCTCCGGTCCCTCGAGCCGCGTCCCCCCGCGGTGGTGCTGCACAGCTTTTCATCCGGGGACGGCGTCTGGGATGCCGGGCTCGCGATCAATGCATATTTCTCGTTCAGCGGCATGATCACGTTCAAGAATTGGACGCTGCAGCCTCGCCTGCGCGAGTGCCCCGCCGATCGGCTCCTGGTCGAGACGGATGCGCCCTACCTGGCCCCAGTCCCGCACCGTGGCCGGCGCAACGAGCCGGGCTTCGTGCGGGAGGTCGCGACGCGAGCGGCCGAGCTACGCGGCGAGACTGTCGAAAGCCTGGTCCAGCGAACCGGCGCGAACGCCCGCCGCTGCTTCGGCTCCCGCATCGACTCCACGCTATGACCGCCACCGCCACACGAATTCCTCCCGATATCGCCATCGCCCAGGCCGCAAAGCTGCGGCCGATTCGCGACGTCGCCGCCGAGCTCGGACTGTCGGACGACGAGCTCGAGCTCTACGGCAAGTACAAAGCGAAGATCTCGATCCGGGCCCTCGAGCGGCGGTCCACCAAGGGCCGGCTCGTGCTCGTGACCGGCATCAACCCCACGCCGGCGGGTGAGGGCAAGTCGACCGTTACCGTCGGTGTCACGCAGGCGCTGCGCAAACTCGGCAAGAACGCGACGCTCGCGATCCGCCAGCCATCGCTCGGTCCTGTCTTCGGGGTGAAAGGCGGCGCGGCGGGGGGTGGTTATGCGCAAGTCGTTCCGATGGAAGACATCAACCTGCACTTCACGGGCGACTTCCACGCGACGACGAGCGCGCACAATCTGCTGTCCGCCATGCTCGACGCGCATCTGCATCATGGCAATGCGCTCGGGCTCGATGTCCGGCGTATAACCTGGCCGCGCACGATTGACATGAACGACCGCGCGCTGCGTCACGTCGTCGTGGGACTGGGCGGCGTGAATGGCGGTCCGGTGCGCGAAGAGCACTTCGTCATCATTCCGGGCTCGGAGATCATGGCGATTCTGGCGTTGGCGACCGGGATCGCCGATCTCGAAGCGCGGCTGGCCCGTATCATCGTGGGTCTCCGTGCGGACAAGAGCCCGGTGCGTGCCGGCGATCTGAAGGCGCAGGGCGCGATGACCCTACTGCTCAAGGACGCGATCAATCCGAACCTGGTGCAGACGCTCGAGGGTGGGCCGGCCCTCGTGCACTGTGGGCCGTTCGGCAATATCGCGCACGGCTGTAATTCCGTCGCCGCCACGAAGCTGGGACTCGCGCTGGCGGATATCGTGTTGACGGAGGCGGGGTTCGGCGCCGACTTGGGCGCCGAAAAGTTTTTCGACATCAAATGCCGGTTCGCCGGTCTCAAGCCGGAAGCGGCGATCATCGTGGCAACGGTGCGCGCGCTGAAGATGCATGGCGGTGTGACGAAGGACCGAGTGGCCGCGGCTGACGCCGCTGCGGTGCAACGGGGCGCTGAAAACCTGCGCCGCCACATTCGCAACGTGAAAAAATTCGGCGTGCCGGCGCTCGTGGCGCTCAACCGCTTTGTCACCGATACCGACGAAGAAGTCGAGGCGGTGCGAGCCGTCGGCGCCGCCGAAGGTGTGGAGGTCGTGCGGTGCGACGTGTGGGAAAAGGGTGGGGAAGGGGGGCTCGCCGTCGCGGAGTCTTTGCTCGGCCTGCTCAAAACGGGCAAAGCGGCCTTCAAGCCGCTGTACGACGAGCGCCGGCCCATTCGCGAAAAAATCGAGACGATCGCCCGGGAGATGTATGGTGCGGCTACCGTGGCGTTTGCGCCGCCGGCCGAGCGCGCGCTCGAGCTGTTGCCGAAGCTGGGGCTCGGCGAGACGCCGGTCTGCATGGCCAAGACGCAGTACTCCTTGACCGACGACCCGACGCAGCTCGGCGCGCCGAGCGGATTCACGCTTCACGTGCGGGACATCCTGCCAGCGGCTGGCGCTGGCTTTGTCGTCGCGCTCTCGGGCGAAATCCTGACCATGCCGGGACTCGGCAAGGCTCCCGCCGCCGAGCGGATCCGGCTTCTTCCTGACGGGACGATCGAGGGACTGTTCTGATGCGTAAGACGAGTGGGTTGGGCGTCGTCGCGACCGACGCGGCACCGAAGGCCATCGGCCCCTACAGTCAGGCGATCATGACCGATAGCCTGGTGTTCACGGCGGGACAGGTCGCGCTCGATCCCAAGCAAGGCGAGTTGGTGGGCCGGACG
>JBKPDZ010000005.1:0-11522 GCA_046728135.1 Gemmatimonadota bacterium
GTTTTAGAACGTATGTTCATGAGCAACGGAGCGCGAGCGGTTGCGTGGCGATGACGCGCCGCGACGTGGCATCGATCGCCGTTGCTCGTGAGTCGCTGGCCGAGACATCCGCGATCTCGTCCACCAAGAGCAGCGCGCCGCCTCCCGCAGCGGCGACGGCACCACGCAATGAATAGCGCACCCCGGAATTGGTGCGCGCGATCGTTCCTCCCACGAGTAGCAGGCGTACCGGCCCGACGACCCAGTGCAGGTGATGCAAATCAGGGTCGGTGACGGCGACACCCGTGATCAGCGTCGTATCGATCCTGTTCTCCCGGGCGGTGGCGACAAACGTCGCGCGAAATCCGACCCCGTACTGCGAGCGCAGCGCGACAACCTCGCCGGCATCCGCGGCCTGGTCGGCATCGAGCGTGGGGGGATGCAGCAGCCCGAGGCTCGGTCCCCTGGTCGACGCCTCCGCCCGTTCTGCGACGCGTCTGATGAGCGCCATCGCCGCAGCTGTGGACAGCCCAGCTCGCGGCGTTCCCACCCCGCCGGCGAACGGCGGCTGATCGAGCAAGGCGACCACGGTCACGTGCGACGGTGGCGCGCTGTGACCCGCTGCTCCACCCGGTGGGAACGCGAGCACCAGCTCGGTGACGACCCCGTCGTATCCGCAGGTTTGCGGTGCGTGGAAGCGCGCCAACGTCAGCCGCGCCGGCGCCGCGCCCTTCGCCGAGAGCACCGTCGCGCTGCGACCGTTCCGGCCCTCGACCGCGACGAGCTGGTGGCCCTCGAGAGCGTCCATGAGATTGTGCTTGCCGGTGAGCTGATGGTAGAAAGCGCGCGCGAAGTCATCGCCGGCCACGAACACATGCGCCTCACCGCCGAGGCTCCAGCCGAGTGCGGCGTGCTGCCGGTTTCCGGCGCAGGCCAGTAGCCCGAGGACGATTCCCACGCTAGCGTTCGCGCGATGCAAGACACCAAAGATATCACCATCATTGGTGCGGGCCCGACCGGTCTGTTCGCAGCGTTTTACGCCGGGATGCGCGGTTCATCGCACCGTCTAATCGACAACCTCGACCAGGTCGGCGGGCAGCTCACCGCGCTGTATCCCGAGAAGTACATCTTCGACGTCGCTGGATTTCCGAAGATCCTCTCCAAGGACCTGGTGAAGGCCCTCGCCGAGCAGGGTCTGCAATGGAAGCCGCCGGTCCACCTCGGCGAGAAGGTCATCGGCCTGAAGCGCAGCGAGGAGAACGGCAAGGCGCTTTTCACCATCGTCACCGATAAGGACGAGTATCCGGGCCGGACGGTGCTGATCGCCGGCGGCATTGGCGCGTTCACGCCGCGCAAGCTGCCGCTCAAAGACGCCGACCGCTGGAACGACAAGGGGCTGCACGATCGCGTGCTCAATCCCCGGATCTTCGCCGGCAAGCGCATTCTCATCGTGGGCGGTGGCGACTCCGCGTTCGACTGGGCCGTGAACCTCCAGGGGATCGCCAGGTCCATTGTGATGATTCACCGCCGCGACGGCTTTCGCGCCCATCAGGCGACGGTCGATCAGGTCCAGGCGCTCGCCGCGGCCGGCAAGATGGAGCTGCGGACGTTCTGGGAGCTGAAGGCGATCGACGGCAGTGAACGCATCGAGCGCGTCACGATCTTCAATAACAAGACGAAAGAGGAAGAGACGTTGCCGATGGACTGCGTCATCCCGCAGCTTGGCTTCGTCTCATCGCTCGGCGCGATCGCCGAGTGGGGACTCGAGATTGAGAAGGGCGACATCAAGGTGACGCAGACGATGGAGACCAACATCCCCGGCATCTATGCGGCGGGCGACATCACCACCTATCCCGGCAAATTGAAGCTCATCGCGACCGGGTTTGGCGAGGCGTGCATTGCGGTGAACCAAATCGCGCACTTCCTGAATCCCGCGGCCAAAGTCATGCCCGGTCACTCGTCGAACATGGCGCTATTTGGCCAGAAGGACGACTGACGTGAGAGTAAAGGACGACTGACGTGAGAGTAGGGGCGCAGCATGCTGCGCCCCTACTCACCGCGCTGCGCCCCTACTCACCGCGCCAGTTGCACGACAACTGAATCGATCTGTGCCAGCATCTGTCGAGTCGGCACATCATGAGCATTTGCTTGTATCGAGAACGTTATGACCCGACCGTCCACCCGCTCGATGTACCCCGACAGCGTATTCACGCGGTTAATCGATCCCGTTTTTGCCAGCACACGCCCCTCGAGCGGGGTGCCGGCGAATCGCTTGAGCAGCGAGCCGCGCTGCTGCGCGCGCGGGAGCCCCGCGATGAACGGTGCTCGCTTGGGGTGGCGATACATGTAGGCGAGCAGCTGCACGAAGGCGTGTGGCGTCACGAGATTCCCGGCCGCGAGACCCGAGCCGTCCTCGAGTGAAAACGCGGTCGAGTCGATCTTCACGGAATCGATCAAGAACCGTTTCTCGACGTCGAGCCCCTTGTCCCAGCTGCCCGTGTCGCCCACCTGGCGCCCCAGACCCTTGAGCAGCATTTCGGCGAACCAGTTCTGGCTGGAGTTGAGGATCGGGAACACGATGTCGGGCAGGGGGCGCCCGCTGTACTCCACGAGCGGACTACCGCAGCAGCGCAGTGCCCGGAACGCCATCGAATCCGTCGTGCTGGCGGCGCCGCCGCCGATCGAGACGCCCCGCTTCCGGAGCGAGACCTCGAGCGCGCGCGCGGCGTAGAGATTCGGATCGGGCAGGGCGAAGCTCTCGATCCACGGCGAGCGGCTGAGCGACACCGTGCCCTCGGCCCAGATGTCGAGCGTCCCCGGCTTGCGGAAGAAGTTGTCGCCGATCGTGGTGGATGAGTCGGCGGGCACCGTGCGGGCGCGGTTCTCGAAGGTGAAAAAGCTGAAATCGGGATTCCACGTAATCAGGGGCGGAGCGTCGACGGACGACCCCGGCGTGATCTGAAAATCCACGCTGTTGTCGTGGAATCCCAGCCCCGAGATCGGCGCCGCGTACCACCAGTTGAGATCGAACGTATTCCAGCTTGGGTGGACCAGCAGCGGCTCGAAGTACGAGCCGTCGCCCACGATCCGCCCGGTGATGCGCCGAATGCCTCGTGCGCGCAGCGACTCGGCGATCGCGTCCACGACCGTCCAGGTCGAGTCGCACGCGCCCGCGGCGAGGGTGTCCACCGAATAGCACCGCTCCGACCACGTCGGGTCGCCGCGGCCATACAGAATCAGATCCCCCGCGAGCACGCCGTTCGTGATGGTCCCGTTCGCATAGATGCTGGTGCGGGCGCGATAGTCGGCCGGCAGCAGCACGGTCGCCGCCGCCGCCACCACCAGCTTGGTATTGCTCGCCGGTACGGAAAAGCGATCCCCGTTGCGATTGAAGAGCACGCGGCCGCGATCGTCCTGGGCGTACACGTTCCACGTCGCGCGATCAAAGGGTGGCTGATCGAGCAGCGTGGTCAGGCGCTGCTGCAGCGATCCTCGCAGCGGCGTGGTGCGAGGCCGTGGCACGGAGGAGGGCGTTTGCGCCTGGAGCGACAAGACGCCGCTAATCGTAAGCGATGCGAGGATCAGCTTTCGCATAGAGCACGTCGGTGAGAAGGTTGACCAGCACGAAGACCACGGACAAAAACAGAATGCTGCCCTGGACGGCCGGCAGATCGCGTTTCTGAATCGCGAGCAGAACGTACCGTCCGACACCCGGCCAGGAGAATATCGTCTCGGTCAGGATGCTGCCGGTCAGATAGTTGCCGACATCAAGTCCGAGGACGGTAATGATCGGCAGCAGCGCATTGCGCAGCGCATGCCGACCGATGACACGCCGCTCGGGCAGTCCCTTGGCGCGCGCGGTGCGCACGTAATCGGCCGGCAGAATCTCGAGCATCGCCCCGCGCGTCATGCGGGCGAGAAAGGCGATCGAGCGCGTGCCGAGCGTCAATGCGGGCAGTACGAGATACGCGATGCCTCCATACCCCGACGGTGGCAGCCACCGCATGGCGACGGCGAACAGCAAAATCAGCAGCAATCCCACCCAGTAGACCGGAAACGAGATCCCGACGTAGGCGATCAGCATGCTGAAGCGATCGATCATCCCGCCCGGCCGGATCGCGGCCAGCACGCCGAGCGTGATGCCGCAGGTGGCGGCGAGCAACATCGCGGCGCCGGCGAGCTGCAGGGTCTTGGGAAAGCGCTCGGCGAGATCGCCGAGGACCGGGCGCTGCGTGATGTAGGAACGGCCTAAGTCGCCGCGCACGACGCCCCAGACATAGTGCCCGAACTGCGCGGGGATCGGCTCATCGAGGTGCAGCTCCGCACGCAACCGGGCGATCGTGGCGGAATCGGCCCGTTCACCGACCATCTCGGCGACCGGGTCGCCGGGCACGACGTTGAGCAGCAGGAAGGCGACGACCAGGACACCGAACAGCGTGGGAATAGTCGAAAGCAACCGTCGGCCGACGAGTCGAATCACTGCACCCGCACTTTCGTCCAGCGTTGCCCATTGAAGATCACCGGCACGTCCCAGCCGTCTACGCCCGGGTGCACGGCCCAGAGATCGACGGGGAACCAGAGGTAGATCCACGGTGCGGCCTGAAAGACGCGGCCGTCGATGCGCGCGTAGAGCTCCTCCCGCGCGTGTTGATCGACGGTGCGCCGCGCGACCAGGATCAGGGAATCGGTCACGGGGTCACTATAAAAGGAATAGTTGCCCCCGGGCCCGAAACTGGCGCTGTGAAAGAGGGGATAGAGGAAGTTGTCGGCGTCGGGATAGTCGGCCCACCAATCCAGGATCGCCATGTCTGTGTCGCCCTTGCGAACCGCGTCGCGCATGCTGGATGCGTCCCGCGACACGATCTCCACGCGAATCCCCACCGCCGCGAGCTGCGACTGGATTGCCTGGGCGACGCGCCCCAGCTCCACATTGGTCCCGGACCGCCAGAGCTGCACCGCGAATCCGTCTCCGAAACCGGCGGCGCGCAGCAGCCGACGCGCTTCGGTGGTGTCGTAGGCGTACGGTTTCCGGCTGATGACGCTCCCGCCGAGCGCGGGCGGAATCGCGCCGGCGGCCCGCTCGCCGCGGCCGCTCCAGACGGTACGCAGGATTTCGGGCACGTTGACCGCGTGATTGATGGCGCGCCGGACGTTGGGATCGCTGAGGGGTCCGCGCCGGTTGTTGAGCGCGACGTACACCGCCCGGAGCGCCGGTTTCCGCTTGAGCCACTCCGCGTGTTCCTGCTCCCATCGAGCGGTCTCCCCGAACGGGATCTCGGTCACCGATACACGGCCGGCGAGAAACTCGGCTGCGCGTGTCAGCGGCTCGGGGATGATGCGCACGCTGAGGGACTCACTTGCGGGGGGCCCGCCCCAATAATTCGGATTCTTCGCGAACCGCAGATAGTCATCGTGCTCCCAGGCCACAAACCGCCACGGCCCTGAGCCGATGGGATGCTGGCCGAAGTCTGGGGCCTTGGGGGGGGAAGACGGCACGACGGATGCGACCGGCATCGCCAGGAACTTGGGGAAAATCGCGAGCGGCTCGGACAGCGTGAACGCGATCGCGGTGTCGCCCAGGATCTCGATGCCGGGGACATCCGCGGCCCGTCCATCGGCGTAGTCACCGGCTCCGGCGATCGGCAGGAGCGGCCAAACGCGGCCGCCGTGGGTGTCGGGGTTCAGCACGCGCAGGAGGGCGCGCTTGACATCCGCGGCGACCACCGGGCGACCGTCATGAAAGGTGACGCCGGGCCGGACGTGAAAGACGTAATGCAGGGCACGGCGATCGGCGGTCCAGCGGTCCGATAATCCAGGCAAGAGATGGCCATCGGCATCGAACTGGGTGAGGCCATCGAACAGGAGCGCCGCCATCTCGCCGGTCGGCACGTCGGTGGACAGCGCCGGGTCGAGTGAGCGGGGGTCGTAGGTCTCGTAGTAGACGAGGCCCCGGACTTGGGTCCCGCCGGCGGATCCACCGTGGCAAGCGGCGAGAATCCAGAGGAACAGGGCGCTCTTCGCGGTGTCGAAAAGGTTGACAGTGCGGAGCAAGTGTCGCAACATAGCGGACATTGGCAAACTACGTCAATTGCGCGTCATACCCTGCCTGTTGGTCGCCGTCCACGCGGCGGCAACCGTCCTTTCCGCTCAGGAGCAGGAGCGGGTAGTTCGGGGCCTGTCGTTCGTCGGTAACCGTGCACTCGATGACTATACGCTCGAGAGCGCCATCGCCACGACGAAGTCGAGCTGGTGGGCGCGCGCGTGGTACGTCCGCTGGTTGGGGCTCGGCGAGAAACGCTACTTCAACGAGCTCGAGTTTCGCCGCGACGTAGTCCGGCTGATTCTGCTCTACCGCCAGAGCGGGTACATGAACGCCGTGGTCGACACCTCGGTCCTGCGCACGGCGCGCGACGTGTACGCGACGTTCCGGATCCACGAGGGGGAGCCCGTGCGCGTCGCGCGTTTCGACGTGCGGGGCGTGGACAGCATCTTCAATGTCGCGAGGCTGAAACGTGACCTGCCCCTGCAGGTGGGCGATCCATTCAACCGGTTTCTGTTGCAGGCGTCGGCCGACACGATCGTGGCACGGCTGCGGAACGACGGCTACCCGTACGCCGAGGTGCTGCGAAACTTCGACTCGGAAGCTGGGGGGGGCATCCTGAAGGCCGAAGTCGATCTGGACGTGCAGCCGGGTCCACGCATGCGCGTCGGAGACGTCGACATTCGGGGACTCCGCGATCTGGACACCGGGACCGTTCGCCGGGTGCTCTCGGTGCGGCCCGGCACATTCTTCAAGCAGGGTGCGCTCTATCAGACGCAGCGCGATCTGTATGGCATGGGCGTCTTCAATTCGGTCAACGTCGTGCTCGCGGATTCCATCGCGCCGCAGACGTCCGGAGCAGACTCCACGGTCCGGGTGCTGGTGCAGGTCGCGGAAGGCCCGCGCCACCAGCTGCGGTTTGGCGCTGGCTACGGCAGCATCGAGTGCTTTCGGGTGCAGAGCGGCTGGGCCGCTCACAACTTCCTCGGCGGCGCGCGCGCGCTCGATCTGTCGGCGCGCGTGTCGAAGCTGGGCGGCACGCCCAAGGGCTCGACGGGACTGGACCAGGTCTGCAACCCGTTCGGCGGCACCTGGACGTTCGACACGCTGAACTACAGCGTCGGCCTCACGCTGCGCCAGCCCGCATTCTTGTCCCGCCGCAACGTTGGAACGCTGGGACTACTGATCGAACGTCATTCGGAATTCACCGTCTTTACGCGCGAGGCCATCGGGGGAAACGCCGACCTGACGTTCAACGCCCGGGGCCCGCTGCCGGTGACGGTGGGCTACAGCTACTCGCTCGGCCGGACGCAGGCGAACGCGGGAGTTTACTGCAGTCTGTTTCGCGTGTGCGATGCGTCGAGCCAGGAGTTTCTGCGGAAGAGGCACGGCTTTGGCGCGGCAACCGTCACATTTCTCCGCGATCGCGTGAACAACATCTTGGACCCGAGCGAGGGGGGCCTCACAACCGTCAGCGTGGTGCATGCGTCCCGCCTGATTGGTTCCGACAGCGCGTATGAGTTCAATCGCGGCGAGTTCGAAGTCGCCAAGTACTATCCGATCGGGCGTCGCAGCGTGTTCGCGTGGCGGATCAGGGGCGGGACGATTCTGCCTGTCAAGATCCAGATCGGCGGCCAGAAGGTGGCGTACGTTCCACCGGATCAGCGCTTCTATGGAGGCGGCCCGAACTCCGTTCGCGGGTATCCACGAAACGAGCTCGGTCCCCAGGCTTATGTCCTCGTAGCGGCTCCCGGGGATACGTCCTCGGCACCGGTCGTCGACACAGCAGCGACGCGCCGGGCTGGAGGCGACAAGGTATTTCGTTCTGGAAACGGGCTGGGCTACGTTCGCACGCAACCGACCGGCGGCAACACGGCGATCATTGCCAACGTCGAGCTGCGGCTGCCTTCACCCATTTTCGCGTCGCGGATGCGCTTGGGATTATTCGTGGACGCCGGCCAAGTCTGGGAGCGCGAACAGGAGATCATCTCGATTCGGGGTGTGCGGGTGACGCCGGGGGCCGGCGTGCGCTTCACGACGCCCCTTGGGCCGGTCAGAATTGACGCCGCGTACAACGGGTATGCGACCGAGCGTGGCCCGTTGCTGTACCAGACCAGCGATACCGCCAGCACGATCACCCAAATCCGCCCCTCATATCCCCCGGTGCGGGCAGCCAAAACGTTCTGGCAAAAATTCGTCTTGCAGTTCGCCGTCGGGCAGGCGTTCTAGATGATTCGCCGCTCGCTCGGTGTCGCGCTCTGGTCGCTGGTCGGCCTGCTCGCCTGCGTCCTCGGCGCGCTCAACGCCCTCGTGGGCACCCATGCCGGCCGTGCGTTGCTCGCCCGCGTCGGCAGTGCCGTCGTCGCGAACGCGATCGCGGGATCGATCGAGGTCGGGGAAGTCCGCGGATCGCTGCTGACCGGTGTCGTGCTGACCGACGTCCGGCTGCTCGATCCCGATTCGACGCTGGTCGCCTGGCTGCCGCGCGCCGAGCTCAGCTATAACCCGATCGACTTCGCAGCCGGCCGGGTGGTGTTTCTGGAAGTGCGTCTGGACCGGCCCATCATCAACATCGTGCAGCACGCCAACGGGAAGATCAACTTCGACGAGCTGTTGCGCCTCGGGGAGAAGGACACCGTGACGGTGAAACCGTTGGGCCCGGCGGGCCCGCGGTCACTCATTTTGCTGCGCAATGTATCGATCCAGGACGGCTCGCTCACGCTCCGGCTGCAAAAGCACGGCGCAGCCTCGAAAGCCAACGAAGAGATCGAGTTCTCGGGCGAAGACGGTCGCTATCGCGTGCGACGCTTCGAGCACCTCAATGCACGGCTCGCGGCGCTCCGCATTCAGGCGCCGCGCGAGAAGGGTATCCGCATCGACGTGCTCCGCCTGGCTACCGAAAGCAGCGACCCGAAGGTTTCGATCGCGGACGTGGCCGGCCGCGTAACGATCGACGGGCGTACGCTCGACGTCGACCTCTCGCGCGTGCGGTTCCCCGGCACGCAGTTCCGCGCGCGCGGCACGGTGCAGTGGCCGCGCGACACGTTGCTGTGGAATCTCGTGCTGCGCGCCGATTCGGCCACGCTCTCCGACGTCCGGTTCATCGACCCGCGGTTCCCCGACCAGGCCGTGCTGCACGGCGGGGTGACGCTGGCGTCGCACGGCGGCCGCGTGCTCGAGATTCAGCTGCAGCCGCTCGACCTCGCATTCGGCACGGGCCGGCTCACCGGCCATGTCACCGCATTCAGCGCCGCGGACTCGGGGCTGGTGGCGCTCCGGCAGGGCGATCTCGTGGCACGCGATCTCTCCCTTGACTTCGCGCGCGTGTACGTCGATTCGCTGCCGTTCTACGGGCGGCTGACGGGCCACACGCTCGTGGACGGGCCGATGCGCGCGCTGAAGATCGAAACCGACTGGTCCTTCCGCGACTCGCTGGTCCCCGGCTGGCCGGAAAGCCTCATCCGCGGCAAGGGGGAGATCGGTGTGGGCAAAGGTCTCGCGTTCCAGCCGTTCGCCGTGACGGCCGCGCGCATAGACATCGGTACGATCCGGCGGCTCGTCCCGGGGTTCGATCTCCAGGGCGAGTTGGACGCGAGCGGAACGCTGAGCGGCACGCTCAAGAACGCGACGTTCAGCGGCACGCTGCGGCACCACGACGGAGACCGTCCGGTGAGCGTGGTCCGCGGCGTCATCGGACTCGACACGCGCACGGACGTCCTCGGCGTCTCCGCCGACGTTCGCGCCGATTCGTTGGCGCTCGATGGGCTCACCGGACGGATCGCGCATTTTCCGCTGCGGGGCACGCTCACCGGGACGGTCCGCCTCAGCGGCGACATCGCGGGGCTCGAGACGCACGTCGACCTTGACATGCTCGGGAACGGAGGGGGCGGCGGCGTTCGCGGCGACGGGATGTTGCTGCTCGGCGCTCGCGCCGTGCATCCGGGCTATGGCGTGCGCGACTTCACGCTGCACGCGCAAGATGTGAATCTGCGGCGCTGGCTGGTGCGCCCGGGCGCGCCGCCATCGCGACTGACGTTCACCGCAAAAGGCAGCCTGGCCGCGGACAGCGTCACCAAGCCCACCGGCGCAGTCTCGGTCGCGCTCGATCCGTCGTTCTTCGCCGGGGCGGTCATCGACACGGGCGCGACCCGCATGCGTTTCGCCGACGGACAACTCTTCGTCGACTCGCTGCGCGTGCAGCAGCCGGGATTGTTGACGAGGGGCAACGGCGCGCTGGGCTGGCGCCGGCCGGATCGCGGGACGCTGGCGTTCGACTTCGCGGCCGACAGCCTCAGTGTACTCGATTCCCTCGTGACTTGGTTCGCCGGTCCGAGCGTCGTGGCCGCGTCCGGTGAAGCCAAACTCAATGGCTCGGCGCAAGTGCGGTTGTCGCTGGTGGGCGCGCTCGATTCGCTGTCCATCGGAGTCAACGCGAAGGTCGCGGACCTGCAGTGGCGGGGCTGGCACCTGCCAAACGGCGAGGGGACGCTCGATTATCAGCCGGGACCGGTGCCGCGTTTCGAAGTCGACGCGAACCTCGATTCGCTTGGCTACGGCCGGCTCGGATTCGGGGCGGCTGCCGCTCACGCCCGCGGCACGCGCGACTCGCTCACCTGGTTCGCGCGCTCGCGCATCGGCGATCTGGGCGCGTTCCTGGCGGGCGGCCGGTACGCGCGGCCAACGGGCGGTGGAGGGATCCAGCACGCCGTTGTCGATTCGCTCGCGGTGCTGGTGCCGAGTGGTGTGTGGTTCCTCGAGCATCCGACGGCCCTGGCGTTCAGTGACTCGGTGCTGCACGTGGATTCCACGGCACTGAAGAGTGCCGCCGGGGTCGGTCGGCTCGCCGTCGCGGGCGACCTGCCGGTCCGCGGTCCGATCAATGCGCGCGTGGGGCTCGAAGGCTTCCCGCTCACCGGCATCTACGCCCTCCTGGAGCGCGACACGCTGGGCGTCGCGGGATCTTTGACGGCCACCATGGCCGCGACGGGGACGCGCGCCAATCCGACCTATAGCGGATCGTTCGCGTTCTCGGATGCGGCGTTCGGGTCCTTCCGGGCGCCGTTCATGGACGGGATCATCGACTACCGGAACCGGCGATTGAATGGGGAGGTCCATCTGTGGCGGTCGGGGCAACAAGTCCTGAACGTCACCGCGCACCTGCCGCTCGATCTCGCGCTGGTACCAGTTGCCCAACGGCAGCTGCCGGAAACGCTCTCCGTCCAGGCGCGCGCCGACAGCGTGGATCTCGGCGTGCTGGCCGCGGTGACGACGACGGTGCAGCAGGTGGAGGGCGTGTTCAACGCCGATCTCGGCATCGGGGGCACGTGGGAGGCGCCGCGGCTGCGGGGCGGGCTCGAGATCGGCAACGCGGCCGCCACCATTCCCGCGCTCAACGTGCGGTACGCGAAGATGAACGGCCGCCTCTCGCTGCAGGGCGACACGATTCGCGTCGACAGCATCACCGCCACGAGTGAACAAGGCCGCGCCGAGCTCACTGGCTACC
>JBKPDZ010000006.1:0-9467 GCA_046728135.1 Gemmatimonadota bacterium
GCGTATCGAGGCCGGTCTCGCCGGGATACACGCGGCCGTGCGCCCAGCTCGCGAGCAGGTAGGCGAGCGACGCCACCAGCACGAGGAAGTCGCCGACGGCCTGTCCCTGATCGAACGCGTAGGGGAGGACCGCGATGAACAGCGCCGCGACCACGCCGCCGTGCCCGAACCAGATGACGAGCACATTGACGAGCAGGACGTCGAGCAGCGGTAGCATATAGATGAACCACCAGCGGTACCAACCGCGCTCGTTGATCAGGCCAACGATGGCATTGATGACCGCGGCGCCGCCGGCGAGCAACACGATCGTGCCGAGCCGCGCGTCCGTGACCCCGCCGAGCTTGCCGAGGACGCCGAGCATGAACAGCGCGCCGGCGATGGCCCAGCGCCGGCGATGGCTGCGGTCGAACGTCTCGAGATCCTTCAGGCGCTGCTCGAGCGCGGTCGCATCGTCGTGCCAGCCCCGCGCGCGCGCCGCGAAGGAGAGGCGACGGATCGGGTCGCTCACGTGCCTATCCCAAGGCCGAGATCGGACGCAGTCACGAACGCTTCGACGAGATACCCGGCACGCTCGATCGCCTCACGTCCTCCCTCCTCGCGGTCCATCACGGCCAGCACGCCGAGCACGTGGCCGCCCTCGCTTTCGACGGCGCTGATCGCCTCGCGCGCGGAGCGCCCCGTCGTCAGGACGTCTTCGACAATGACGACCGGGTAGCCCGAGGCGAAGCAACCCTCGATGCGCTGTCCGGTGCCGTGGTCTTTCGGTTGCTTGCGTACCGTGAAGGCGTCGAGCAGCTGGCCGCGCCGCCGTGCGGTCAGCGCAAGCGCGTAGGCAATGGGATCGGCGCCCAGGGTCAGGCCGCCCACGGCCCGCGGGGTCCAGCCGCGCGCGGCCAGGCGGTCGAGACCGAGGCCACCGACGACGGCCAGGCCTTCCCCGGACATGGTCGTGAGCCGTGCATCGATATAAAAGGAGGAGCGGCGGCCGGAGGCGAGGACGAAGTCGCCGCGCCGCACGGAGCGCGCGAGGAGCAGATCCTTGAGCGTGGCCTTGAGGTAGTAGTAGTCGCTACTACTATTCACTGTTCCGCTTGCCGACAATGTTTTTCAGCGCCCCCAAGAGCCCCCGCGCTTTGGGGCCGTCCTTCGCTCCCGCCAGTGCCGCCTCGAGATCCTCCGCGAACGCCGTCACCGTGGGCTGGCGGTCGCCGGGCTGCCGGGCGAGGCCTTTCATCACCGCGACCTCGAGCGCCGGCGGGAATTTGCGGTCGCTCGCTTGCGAGAGCGGCGTCGCCTTGCCGCTCAGGAGCTGCTGGAAGAGCTCGCGCGGGCTGCGCCCGTCGTGCGGATGTCGTCCGGTCAGCATGTAGTACGCGATTTTCGCGAGACTGTAGATGTCCGCACGCCCGTCGACGAGCTCGCCCGACAACGCTTCGGGCGCGACGTACTGCAGCGTGCCGACGAAGAAGCCGGTTCGCGTGAGCCGCTCCTCGGACGGCAGCTCGGCGTCCCGCGCGATGCCGAAATCGAGCAGCTTCACGCTGTGCGTGCGCGCGTCGTACATGATGTTCTCGGGCTTCAGATCGCGATGGATGATGCCGGCTGCGTGTGCCGCGCTCAGCGCGTCGGCAAGCTGCCGCACCAGCGGGATGGCATCCGCCGGGGCGAGCGGGCCCTCGCGGTGTAAGAAGTCCGCGAGTGGCTCGCCGCTGGCCCACTCGAGCGCGAGGTAATACAGACCGTCGGATTCGCCGAAGTCGTAGGTGCGGACCACACCGGGATGCACGACGCGCGATCCGTATCCCGCTTCGCGCAGGAAGCGCTTGACGACGACGGGGTCGCCCCTCAGACGCTCGCGCAATACCTTGAACGCACAGGCGCCGCGCGCGGGATGCTCGGCGCGGTACACCTCCGCCGTCCCTCCTTCGCCGACGCGCTCGAGGAGGCGGTAGCCGGCGATTGACCTGCCGGCCAGGTTTTCGAGAGCCATGGGGGTTGTGCGCGAAACTAACGTCCGGATTTGAGGCTCTGCAAGTGATGCGACGCGTGGGCGCCCTGCTGACGATCGCCGTGCTGTCCGGCGGCTGCGGCCCGCTGCAGCCCCCCGCCTCCGGCACGCCGGGTGCGGCGCCGCAACGGGGACCGTCGATGCCGCGCCTGTTCGATGCGTCATCCGTCTACCGGTCGATGGGCGCGCTCGTGGGCGGTGGCGGCTTGCCGTTCATCGCCTCGGTACGCTACCTCGCCGGACCGTCACCCGACTCTACGCTCGCGTTGTTTTCGGTCTCGCTCACCAATCAAACGCTCACGTTTCAACGCCGCGGCGCGGAGTTCATTGCCGAGTACCAGGTCGAGGCATCGTTCCGGACCGACAGCAACAGCCGCGCGCCGGTGCGACAGATTCGCAGTGACGAGCAGGTGCGCGTCCGCAGCTTCCAGGAGACGCTCCGCAGCGACGAGAGCGTGATCTTCCAGCAGTTCCTGACCGTGCCGCCGGGTGCGTATTACGTGATGGCGATGGTGCGAGATCGCAACGGTCCCGCCTACGCGCGCGCGGAGCGTGCCGATACGGCGCCGCGCTTCACGGGGGGGGGGCCCACCATCGCGAAGCCGATCGCCGTCTACACGGCTGCCGGCCGGTCACGACGTGCCGACATTCCGAAACTGGTCGCCAACGCGCGCGCCACATTGCCGTACGGTCCCGATTCGATGCGCTTTTATGTCGAGCGCTACGGCGCGCCGCCTGCGACCATGCTGGCGCGAGTCGTGGATGCGGCCAATCACGAGTTGTGGCGCGATTCCGTTCGCCTGCGTGGCGACACCGGGGTCGCGTCGGCCACCGTTGTCATCGTCCCCGCCAATCTCCCGGTGGGGCAGGCGGAGCTGCAGGTCGTGCCCCGCGACAACGTGACCGGGGATACGGCACGCACCCGTTTCTTGGTAAGCTTCTCCAGTCAATGGGTGATCACGAACTTCGAAGAAATGATGAGTTTGCTCCGCTATTTCGACCGCCAAGACTGGGTCGACTCGCTGCGCCGCTCGCCGGCAGACCGTCGTCCCGACGTCTGGCGGGAGTTTTGGAAGGCGACCGATCCGGTCCCCCTCACGCCGGAAAACGAGGCCATCGACGACTATTTCCGGCGCGTGCAGCAGGCCAACCTTCGATTTCCAGACGAGGGCGAGCCTGGATGGCTGACCGAGCGCGGCGAAGTATTCATCACACTGGGCGAGCCCGATGAGATGACCGATCTCTCGAGCGGCATCGACCGGAACGGCACGCGGCTGCTCCGCTGGACCTACGGAGCGCAACGCCTGGTGCTGTATTTCCAGGACCAGACCGGCTTCAGCCGATATCGTCTCACGCCTGGATCCCGCGCCGAATACCAGCGGGTCTTGGCGCGCGTGAGGCAATCGGGCAAGTGAAACGACGCGGAGCTCTGTGGATCGCGGCGCTGGCGGGGGTCCTGTTCCTGGCGCCGGCATGCTGGGGCCAGGACGTCGCCCCGCCGGAACACACGGCCACGTATCGGGCCGATTCGCTGCGCTTGTCGGGCCGTCCCTGGCATGCGGCCGAGAGCTTGCTTGCCGCCGCGCGTCGCGATCCCAATCCCAACGCATTCTTGATCGTCGAAGGCGCCAAGGCGGAAGTCCACGCACACCGCTACGAGCACGCGCGGCAGTTGCTCATCGGCCAGCCGTGGCTCCTCGACTATCTCGACGGTGAGGCGCTCGCCGTGCTCGCGCAGGCTGAGTTTGGCACGGCGCGATATCCCGATGCCGCGGCGCACTTTCAGCTGGCCCGCGCGCGCGCGCCCAGCGCGCGCCTGCCGCTGCTCGCGGTGCGCGCGGCCCTCGCGTTCGACGCCGCCTGTCAGCCCGACAGCGCCGCCGCGTCGTTTGCCGCCGCGCGTACGGGAGGGAAGCTCGCGAGCATCGATGCGTGGCTGCGGATGCGTCAGGCTCGGGTCACGCGTGACACGGCGGCCGCCGCGCGCCTGCTCGCCGATCTCCCGCCGCCGGTCGCGCGCGAGGTGCCAATAGCGCGGGCGCGCTCGCTCCTGCTCGCCGGTGACACGACGCGCGCGCTCGATGCCTTCGCGACGGCAGGGAAGGGCGGGGCGCTCGACGCGGCCCGGCTGGCGTTGGCGACCGGCGATTCGACGCGCGCCCGAACGCTGCTCTACGCACTCCTGGCCCGTGATCCGCTCAGTGATGACGCCGCCGCTGGTGTCAGCCTGGCCCTTGGCCCGCTGCCCCCGCATGCCGCCGCGGAGCATGTCGCGCTGGCGCGCGCCATGAATCGGCGGACCACGACACGCGATGCACGCATCCACGTCGAGGACGCGCTGCGGTCCGGCGACTCGAGTGCGACGACGCTGCTGCTGTATGGCGAGCTGCTCGTGGCCTCGGGTCGCCTGCGCGAAGCGGTGCGCGCGTATGCCGCCGCCACTCGTGACTCCACGAGTCGGCCCCTCGCCCTCTATCGTCGCGCCCGCGTGCTCGTTCGCCTGGACGACTCCGCCGCGGTCGCCGCGCTGGCGGGATTCGCGGAGCGCTATCCCGCTGACACCGCCGCGCCGGGCGCGCTCTACATCCTCGGCGATCTCCACGAGAGTCGCGACGACTGGCCACAGGCCGGCCGTTGGTACGGAGCGCTGATCAGCCGCTATCCGGCCGACCCGCGCGCCTCGCTGGGCCGCTTCCGGCTCGCGGCGCACGCGGAGAGTACCGGCCGTCCCGACAGCGCCGCCGCGCTGTATCAATCGGAGATCGATGCGTCCGGACCGCAACGTACCGCGGCGCGCTTCTGGCTCGGCAAGATGGCCGAGGCACGCGGTGACTCGACGAAGGCGCGCGCGATCTGGCTCGCGCTCGCGCGGGAGGACTCGCTCGGCTACTACGGCATGCGCGCGCGCCGCGAGACGGGCCTGGCGCCGCTGGCATTCGTGGTCCCACCGGTGACGTCGACCACACCGCCCCCCCCCCCGGCGGTGCTCTCCGGGTTAGCGCGGATCGACACGTTGCTTCTCGCGGGGCTCGACAGCGAGGCGCAAGCCGAAGTTCGTGTCGTGCTCGCGCATCCGCCCACCGATCTCGACGCGTTGCTCGCCTGGAGTGAGGGGCTGAGCGTGCGGGGGTTCGGTTCGGCGGGTGTTCGGCTCGGGTGGCAGGCCGCGCTGCTTGCGCCGGGCGCTGTGCGGGTGTTGCGCGCGATCTTCCCGTGGCCGAACCGCGCGGCGGTCGAAGCCGAGGCGCAGGAGTTCGGCGTCGACGCCCTGCTGCTCGCGGCCCTCGTCCGGCAGGAGAGCGTGTTCGATGTCCAAGCGCTGTCGCCGGCCGGCGCGCGCGGGCTCGCCCAGCTCTTGCCGAGCACGGCCTCGCTGATGGCGCGCGGCCTGGATGTCGCGTTCTACCCGGATTGGATCACGGTGCCCGATCTCAACCTGCATCTGGGCGCGGCGCATCTCGCCGATCTGCTCAAGCGGTTCGGTCGCGTGGATGCGGCGATCGCGGCGTACAACGCCGGTCCGATTCCGGTGCGCCGCTGGCTCGAACGTGCCGGGGCCGCCGATCCGGACCGTTTTATCGAGCTGATTCCGTATCCCGAAACGCGCGGGTACGTCCGCAGCCTCTTGCGGAATCGCGAGTTGTACCGAGCCCTGTACGCACCGTAGAAAACCCGCTTGACAGCTTTCCGGGCCGCGGGTCTTTTCTAGCGTCCACGTTGGGCTGGGGAACAGACTCTGCAGGAGGCGGATCGTGATCAAGGGAAAGGTGAAGTGGTTCAATGACGCCAAGGGGTACGGCTTCATTGAGCAGGAAGGTGGCGAAGACGTGTTCGTGCATTTTTCGGCGATTCAAATGGACGGCTTCAAGACACTCGCCGAGGGTCAGGTTGTGGAGTTCGAGGTCAAACAGGGGGACAAGGGGCTCCACGCCACCAACGTCGTGCGCGTTTAACGCCACGCCTTCACCGACCACCGCCCCGCCCGGATGTCACGGGCGGGGTTGTTGTTTGCGCTGCTAGTTTTCGAGTCTATGCCGCCGCGCCCAGCGCCGCCGATCCCCGCAACCTCCGCCGGCAAGCAGAACGTGTTCCTGGTGGACGGCTACGCGCTCATTTACCGCGCGTTCTTCGCCATGATCGCGCGCCCCCTGACCACCAAAAGCGGGGAGAATACCTCGGCGGTCTGGGGCATCACGAATTTCCTGCTCAGGCTCTACGAGAACTACCACCCCGAATACATCGGGTGGGTGCACGATCGCGGCGTATCGTTCCGGCAGGAGCAGTACCCCGAGTACAAGGCGACGCGCGAAAAGCTGGGCGAAGAGCTGCAACAGGATTTCGATCGCTCGCTGGAGCGCGTCTGCCAAATTCTCGATGCGTTCCATATTCCCGTCATCGCGATCAACGGCTATGAGGCCGACGACGTCGTCGCGACGCTCGCCGATGGCGCGGCGAAGCGCGATCTCCAGGCCGTGATCGTCTCGGGCGACAAGGACTTCTATCAACTGATCGGCCCGGGAATCGCGCTCCTGAATCCGGGACGCGGCGGCCAGGCGGCCGTTGAAGAGCAGTGGGTCGATCAGTCGAATGCCAGCGAGCGGCTGGGCGTGCCCCCCGAGCGCGTCGTGGACTATCTCGCCCTGGTCGGCGACAGCTCCGACAACATTCCCGGCGTCAAGGGGATCGGGGACAAAACCGCGGTGCAGCTGCTCGAAGCCTACGGCGATCTCGACACGATCCTGGCCCGCGCGCCCGACATCTCGGGGAAGCGACCGCGTGAAGCGTTACTGCAGCAGGCCGACAACGCGCGGCTCTCGCGCCGGCTCGTGACGCTGCGTCGCGATGTGCCGATCGAGCTCGATCTCGACCAGCTCCGCGTGCGCACGCCGGACACCGAGACGCTGGCGACGCTCTTCACCGAGCTGGAATTCCGCACGCTGATCCCCAAACTCGGAGACCTTGTTGCGTCCGTGGGTGTCGCACCGTCTGCGGTGCGCGAACCCGGCGCGCCGACAGCGCCCGCTCCGGCAGGACGAGTGCCGATCCTCGCGGATCCCACGATCGTGGACGATCCGGCAGGCTTACCCGCGATGATCCAGGAGTTGCGCACGGCGCCGCTGGTCGCCCTCCAGACCGAGCCGGCGCTCGCCGGCATCTCGTTCGCCGTCGCGCCGGGCCGCTCGTGGTATCTCCCATTCGGGCATCGGGCCCGCGAAGGAGAGTTTGACAACACGCCGCCGCGCAATCTGCCGCCGCTCGCGAGCGAGGCACTCGCGCCGCTCCGCGCGCTGCTCGCCGACCCGACCGTGCGCAAGGCGGGACATGATATCAAGGCCGCCTGGGTGGCGCTCGCGCGCGCCGGCATCACGCTCGCGGGCGTCGCCTACGACTCGATGGTGGCGAGCTTCGTCCTGGATCCCGGGAATCGTTCGCACGCCATGAGCGATCTCGCGCGGGAGCATCTGTCCGTCGAGCTGCCCGCGACCGCGTCGCTCTTGGGAAAAGGGAAGGGGGGAACGGAGCGAACGTACGCGCAGGTCCCACCGGCAGAAGCGGCGCGGGTCTCTGCCGCGCACGCTGAGATGGTACTGCGGCTCGAAGCGACATTCCGCGCCGATATCGAAGCACATCACCTCACGCAGCTGCTCGATGAGATCGAGATTCCGCTCATTCCGGTGCTCGTGGACATGGAAGCTACGGGCATTGTCGTGGATCGCGCGCTGCTCGGCGAGATGTCGCGCGGCTTCAGCAAGGAGTTGACGCAGCTCGAGCTCGACATCTACCGCGCCGCGGGCGGCGAGTTCAACATCAACTCGACGCCACAGCTGCGGACGGTGCTGTTCGAGCGGCTGAAGCTGCCGGTGCAGAAGCGCACGAAGACGGGAGCCTCCACCGACGTCGAGGTACTCGAGCAGTTGGCCGCCCTCGGCCATGACGTGCCACGGCTGCTGATCGAGTATCGCGAGCTGACGAAGCTGAAGTCCACATACGTGGACGCGTTGCCCGGCTACGTCGGTCCGGACGGCCGGGTGCATACGAGCTTCAATCAAACCGGGGCGGCGACCGGCCGGCTGTCGTCGTCGGACCCTAACCTGCAAAACATTCCCGTGCGCACCCGCCGCGGCGGCGAGATTCGGCGCGCGTTCGTCGCGCCGCCCGGTCACCTGTTGCTCACCGCCGATTATTCCCAGGTCGAGTTGCGACTGCTCGCGCACTTGTCGGAAGATCCCGCGTTCGTGGCCGCGTTCCAGCGCGGGGGCGATATCCATCGGCAGACGGCCGCGGTGATCTTCGGGGTTCCGGAGAAAAGCGTGAGCGGGGAGATGCGCGCGCGTGCGAAGACGATCAACTTTGCGACGATCTACGGGCAGGGAGCGCTGGCGCTCTCCCGCCAGCTAGGAATCACGCTGGAGGAAGCGAAGTCTTTCATCAAGCAGTACTTCGAGCGCTTCGCCGGTGTGCGTGCATGGCTCGACCGGACTATCGATGAAGCGCGCCAGCGCGGATTCGTCGAGACCCTGTTTGGCCGGCGACGCTACATCCCCGAGCTCCGCGACCGGAACTTCAGCATTCGTGCCTTCGGCGAACGGACCGCGACCAATTCGCCGCTGCAGGGCTCGGCCGCCGATCTGATCAAGATCGCGATGATTCGCATCCACGCGGCGCTCCAGCAGGCGAAGCTGCGCGCCAAGATGGTCCTGCAAGTGCATGACGAGCTTGTCTTTGAGGTCCCGGAAGGAGAACGGTCCGTTGCCGCAGGCCTTGTAAAACGCGAGATGGAGGGGGTGGCCAGTTTGCGTGTGCCACTCGTCGTAAGTATCAGCACTGGAAAGAATTGGCTCGATGCAAAGGGTTAAGCACGCCTCTTGCAGGAATGGGTGGCAGTGCCCACAATAGGGGCGTCGATTCCGGGCTTTTCGGGATCGGCGCCCTTTCGCGCCCGGAGGGTAACGCTGTGAAGGCACGCGGTTTCACCCTGATCGAGCTGCTGATCGTCGTGGTGATCATCGGGTTGCTGGCGTCGATCGCGATCCCGAAGCTCGCCAACACGAAGCAGAAGGCGTACGTCGCCCAGATGAAGTCCGACCTCAAGAACCTGGCGACGGCGGAAGAGGGCTTTTTCTACGACAGCTCGTTCTATACGAACAGCCTGGCGACGCTCAATAATTTCCGTTCCTCCACCGGCGTGACGCTGACCGTGCTGCAGGCGACCCCCGGCGGTTGGTCCGCCAGGGCGGTCCACGCGCAGACGACCCGGGAATGCGTCCTCTATCAAGGAAACGCCACGCCTGTTGCGCCAGCGACGGCGGAGGGTCGGATCACCTGCAACTATAGCCACCATACCGTGAGTTCGAACGCCGCCGTGAGGGGATGCGCTTCGCCCTGAGCGGCGGCGTTTGGCATCATCGGCACAAAATCGACGATGAGCCGATGGTGCACCTGGTGAGCTCAGATAAGG
>JBKPDZ010000007.1:0-11379 GCA_046728135.1 Gemmatimonadota bacterium
TACGCGAATTCGTGGGACTCTCCGCGGCGGACATGGGCGGATCCGGAGTCACGGTGCATTTCAAGATCGTGCGGTCGGCCGGCACGCTCGACTGCGAGGGGTGGTTCGACCTCGGCAAAGGCTCAGGCCATTTCACCTATCAGCCCAATCCCGATTTCGTGGCCGAGCTGGCCAAGCGCGGCATCAACGCCCCGACGGAGTGGGAGCAGTTCCAGATGACCATGGCAGGCGTGGGACTGGATCTGGTGGACGAGCTGAAGCGCCAAGGATACGACACGCCGACTGCCGGCCTGCTCGCGCGGATGGGGAACCACGGGGTGGATCTCGAATACGTCCGAGACATCGGGGCGCGCGGCTATCACCTCAAGGACTCAGAGAGTCTGGTCCGGATGCGGGATCACGGTGTGGATCCGGAGTTCATCGAGTCGCTGGACGGCGCAGGCTACAAGAACCTGAGCGCAGGAGAGCTCGTGCGGATGCGGGATCACGGTGTCGACCCGGAGTTCATCGCGTCCCTAGGCAGCGCGGGCTACAAGAACCTGGACACCGAGGACCTCGTGCGCCTGCGGGATCACGGTGTCGACGGAGACTACATCGCGGACATGAAGGAAGCGGGCTATGCGCCCTCGAACCCCGAGGAGTTGGTGGAATCGCGCGATCACGGCGTCGATCCATCCTACATCAGGTCGCTCAAGGAGGCCGGGTACGAGCGGCTGACCCTCCAGGAGCTGCGCCGGGCCCGCGACCATGGCGTGACCAGAGGGTTCATTCAGCGCGTGAAGGACCGTGGGTATGGCAAGCCCTCGATCGACGAGGTGATTCGACTGCGCGATCGAGGGCTTGAATAACGCGCCGCTCCCTAAGGTCGAGGCGCGAGATTGGGCGCAAGGACCTCCGCATAGCGAGCAGGGTTCCGGATTCCCTGGCTGTGCATCCATGCGTCGGCCGTGTGAACCAGCGAGCGCCCCTCGTCGCCGCTCAACGTCTCCCCCAGACGGCGTCGCGCGACGTGGGCGTGCACGGCCATTTGCGCCGCGTCGAACGCCGCGGCCGCCCGCTCCAGCAGCGGGACCATGTCGGCTACCTCGCCACGCGCGGCCGAGAGTCCGGCGCGTAGGAGCAGCGCGAGCGCGTCGGCCCAGGCCAGCCGCTCGCGCTCGAGCTGTCCGACATCGCGTTCAGCCACCGCGAGCAGTGGGGCGCGGTCAGCGCCACCGGCGGCAGCCGCAAGCGCACAGCGAGCGCGCAAATCGCGCATGTTGATCCGGACGCCCTGGACGCGCAGCAGCCCCGACGACGCGAGGCCCGGCCAGTCCCGCATGAAGCCGTCCCACGCGAGCGCCGGCTCCCCGCGATAGAGCAGGATGTGCCCGCGCGCGACCATCGTCCAGTAGTGCGGGACGCCGAACTCTTCCTGATGCCACTCCCGCACGGCCTCGTCCAGATTCCGCTCCGCGCCAGCCACGTCGTCTGCCGCGAGCCACACCGCGTTGGTGAACCCGGAGCGGCAGTAGAAGCCAGCCAAGCGATTGCCGCGCTCACGGGCGTCGCTCAGGAACGCGCGGCTGCGCCGTGCCAGCTCCGGGAAGTCACCGATGAAGTAGCAGGCATACGTTTGGTACAATTGCGCCGTATTGAGCTCCCAGGGAACGCCGCCGCACTCGAGCAGCAGCTGCTCGGCGCGCTCCCCGAACCCACGTGCGTGCTCCCACCGCCCCTCGTAGAACGCGGCGACGCAGGAAGCCAGCTCGCACAACGCGAGCGCGTGCTGAGACTGAATCCGCTCGGCGAGGGGGCGAGACACCGCGATCAGCTGTGCGGCGCGCCGGCGACCGGTGCTGCTCTGGCTCGCCGTGAACGCCGCCTCCAGCGCGAGGCCGCGCGCGACGCGGTAGGGCTCACCCGCGCGCAGGGCGAGGAGGAGGTGACGCGCGAGGAAGTCGGCGGCGCGAAGGTTGTCGACCAGGGCTAGCCCTGCGGCCACCGCCCAGCAAGTGTCGATGCGCGCGAGCTCCCGAGCTCCAATGTCCGCAACTGATCGCTGCCGAAACGTCAACCCCCGCAACCGGAGCGCCGCTCGCCGCCATAGCAGCGAGAGGAGCGCCCGCCGCGGCGTGGGCGCGAGCTCGAGCCCCACCGATCGCAGTACGGTGCGTATGACGTCGAGCCCAGCCTCGAGATGGCCGCTGATCAGCAGCTGCTCCGCCGCGCGCCGCTGGTATTGGAGGGCGTCCTCCGGTGCACCAGCAGCCGCGGCGGCCAGGTACGCCTGCGCCGCAGCGGGACAGCGGGCGGCGCTCGCCAGTGCATGGCCCAGCCTGCCTCGCAACGCGGACAGGTCAGCCGCACCCCGTGCAGTGAGCTCCAGCGCGCGCTCGTAGAGCAGGGCAGCACGGTCGAACGCGAGAGCCGCGAAGGCCTTGTCTGCGGCGCGCGCCGCGTACACGGCGGCCCGATCGCGGTTGCCCGCCGCGACGTAATGTTCGAACAGGGCCTCGGGATCCTCGACCCCCAACAACTCCTCGGAGCACTGCGCGAGCCGCCAGTGGATGTCAGCGGCCACTTGCGGCGCCAGAGCCGCGACCAGCGTTTCTCGCATCCGGTCGTGATACAGCTCGAGCCGCGAGGGAGCACCCAAGCTGCGCAGGAAGTGCGCCTTGATCAGGAGTGCGACCAGCGGCCGGTCATCGCCTTCGAGGCCGGCCGCCGCGCGCGCGACCTTGGCATCGACGGGCCGACCGGCGACCGCCAGCGTGGCGAGGAGCGGGCGTGCCCCTTCCGGGAGAGCGCGTATGCGGGATTCCAGCATTTCGCCTAAGCCGATGCCCGTCGCCCCGTCGGCGTCATTCGAATCGAGCGCATACCGCACCATCTGCTCCACCAGGAACGGACTGCCTGCAGACTCGCGGATGATGGTGTCCGCCTGCACCGTCGGTGGTCCGCTCGACGACACTAACAGCGTCTCGGTCAAGCGCATCGTGTCGGCCGAGGTCAGAGGCCCGAGCCGGCAGGCGCGACAGGCCGGAGTGTCGGCGTGCTCGAGCAGGGCGCGCAGGAAGGGCTGCGAGGCGAGATCTTCGGTGCGGAAGGATGCAATCAGCAGCACGTGGGGCGGATCGGGAGGGCGCAGGACGTCCTCGAGCAACACCATGCTGTCGTGGTCCGCCCACTGCAGGTCGTCGATGAACACGAGAACGGGTCGTTGCGCGGAGAGTCGCACGAGCAACTGCCGGAGGCACGCGAACCCGCGCTGCCGCAACGCCAACGGATCGGCCGGCTCACGCTCACCAATGCGGGCGTCTCCCACGGCCTCGATCCTGAGCAGGACCGGGAACAGCCGGGTGAGCGCAGATACTCCCTCCGGTAGCAGCGCCTTTACCTGCGGACCCGCCAGCGTCTTGAGGTAGCGACTCAAGCTGTCGATGACGCCGTCCACTGCCTTGTACGGCACCGACTCGCGTTCATAACAGCGACCCCTCAGCACCAGGGCCGCGGCTTCTCGCTCGACGGCGTCGGCGAACTGACCGATCAGCGCACTCTTGCCGATCCCGGAGACGCCATGCACGTAAAAGGTGACTGCCTGACCGAAACCCACGGTGCCGAAGGCGTCTTGGAGCTGGGCGAGCTCCGCCTCGCGCCCGATGAGGGACGGCGGGCGCCCGGCTTCGTGGGCCTCCGCTTCTGACGTTGTGTGCTCGGACACGCCGGTGCGGCGCAGGATTTCCCCGTCGTCCGGGCGAGCCGCCGGGTCGCGAGCCATGAGATCACCGCACAGCGTGACGAGATCCTGGGGAAGCTCGGGCACGAGCTCGCTCAATCTCGGCGGATCCTGCCGGCCCTTATCGGCGAGGACTCTCAACGCGCTGCCCTGAAACGGGAGCCGCCCGGTCAGCGCTTCGTACAACATCACGCCCACCGCGTACCAGTCGCTCGCAGGGCTGCGCTGTCCTTCAACTTGTTCCGGCGACATGTAGGCCACCGTACCCCACAGGCCTTCTTCACGAGTCTGCAGTGGCGACGGGGGCGCGACCACATCGGCCAAGCCGAAGTCCAGAATGACCACCCGCCCAGCGGGCGTCACCAGGACGTTGGACGGTTTGAGATCGCGGTGCACGATGCCCGCGCGATGCAACGCCACCACCCCTTTGATCAGCTGCGCCAGCGCGGCGCGGAGCCGGGGAACATCCGGAGGCTCTCGCGTTTCGGACTGGCTAGGACGTTCGGGGCGGACGTAGGCGAAGAACTCCACGCCGTCGACCAGTTCCATCGTGTAGAACCAGTCGTCCCCGTCCGCCACGAGCTCGTACAGCGACGCGAGATTGGCGTGGGCGATGTCGCTGAGCACACGGAACTCTTTTTTCTGGCGGTAGATGGCGGAGGGGTCCTGCCACCGCAGGGTCTTCAGCGCGACGGTTTCGTGGCGCTCCTGATCGTACGCCTCGTATACGGCGCCCATGCCGCCGGTGCCAAGCCGCCGGCGGATAACAAACCGATCCGTGCCGTGAAAATCATCGCCCTGTGCCTTCAACTGAGCTACCCCCCAGGCTCGACATCCTCGTCAACGAGACGCTCGGCTCGTGGCGCAACCGGGAAGCTAGTGCGTCTCGAAGTGGTACAACGCCACCGCGTTGTCCCGCAGCACCATCCGGGCTAGCGCCCGGGCTCGCGCCGGATCGATATCGCCGTCCCGCAGCATCGCGGTGAGTGCCATGCCGAGCGCGCGCCGCGTCGTCGTCGCGGCGACGTAGGCGCCTTCCTCCCATCCCTGATCGGGCCCGCCGTCGAAGGCATCCGTTCCAAAGAGCACCTTGTTAGGCCAGCGCGTGAGCCAAGGCCGCAGCACGGCGGCCAGCTCGGCCGGTGCGAGCATCAGGTCCATCATCGAGATGTCGGCATACACGTTCGGCTTGCCGAGCATCGCCTCGGTCTCGCCCACCGCGGGCCACCCGCCGTGCACGATCACGAAACTGGTGCCGCGGAGCGTCGAGTCGTTGAACGCTGGCTCGAGCAATCCCGGCGTGGCGCCGCGCGCCACGTAGAACCCGCCGAAAGTCTCGAGCACGTGGAGGTGGACCGCGAGGCCGAGGCGGCCGGCCTCGCGGGCGAGCGCGCGGAAGAGATAGTCCTCGAGCGCCTTGGACTCGTCCCGCGTGGGCGTCCCGTCGCCGACACCGCGGGCGTATACCGCCCGCGCGAGCGCGACGTCGGGATCGCCGAAATCGAGCGGCCGCAGGTAAGCCGCCTCGAGCTTGATGGCGACCGCGCCGCTCTCCCGCTGTCGGCGCAGCGTGGGGATCACCACGGCCGTCACGTAGGCATCGAGGGTCGGCGGCAGTGCCGCGAGCCCCAGATCGTGGAGGTAGCGGCGTAGCAACGCCACTTCCTTGGGATAGAGCGAGCGCGTGTCCGGCGTCCGCGCGGCCTCGAGCCGCGTGTCGAAGGGAAAGAGCAAGGCGTCGTCGAACGGCACCCAGAGAAACCGCGGCGGGAGGAGGCCCGGTCCCGGCGTGATGCGGTTGGCGAGCATGACGTCGATGCCAGCGCGGTCGAGCGCCCATGCCGGGAAAGCCTCACCCCGCTCCCGGTGGACGCGGATTCGGGCCGCCGCAAGCGCGGCGCCACTCCCGCTCCCGTAGAGCGCCCGTGCTGCGGCGGGCCAGACGGGTGCCGTGAGCGTGAGCCGCCAGGGAATGGGAAACGGTGGAATACCGTCGAGGGGCAGCGCGTCGTACTCCGTGTCGGCGGGCGCTTCTGGAGCCACGGGCAGCATCGGGTGTGCGTGGTTGTCGATCGCCCTGATCGTGGCGATATAGGCCGCGAGTCCGGAATCGACCGGCGTCTGCCCGACAACGGGACGGCACGCAAACAGGACGAGCGCGGCGGCGATGCGAGGCGCGGCGTGCGGCATGGGAGCTCCCGGGCGTGGAACCGAAACGTGGCGGGATACGATGCGGGGGCGGTCTCCGGTCGTCAAACCCGGACCGAGCTTGGCGCCAGAAAACGGCGCAAGTCCAAGTGGCCAGGGGCAGAATCGAACTGCCGACACGCGGATTTTCAGTCCGCTGCTCTACCAACTGAGCTACCTGGCCGGGCTATGCAGCAGAAGAACTTAGCGGGCTCGGTGAAGCGGTGGGAGTGGACGCTCTACTCGAGGAGCGCTTGCACTTCGGCCGCCGCCGCAATCCGGCGGTCGACGTGGTCCCCGATCGCCCTGGCGCGCTCGAGCGCGAGCGTAAGATCGGAGGCCGACGCCACGCCGGCCTGCCGCTTGACGAGGGCGAGGCGCAAGTGTTCGAGCGCCGCCACGGCTTCGGTGAGCGATTCACCCGCGTCGCCCCTCGCCCGCAGTGCCTCTGCCCCAGTCTCAAGCTGCTCGAGCACGCCGGGGAGGTCCGCCGCCTGGCGCCGCTCCCTTTCGGGCAGCGCCTTATACGCGGACAGCGCCGAGCGTCCCAGGACGAGTTCGGTTCGCTCGACCGAGGGCAGGGCCGGGCGTGCGGTTGCCTTGAGGCCCAACCCTGCGAGGCGGAAGAACGCGCGCCCCGCTCTTCCGGCCCAGACCCTGTACCACAACGAGTCCAGTCTCCGGAACCAGCTGCGCTGCTTGGTGACTTCGGCCTCCTCCTGCTGCACCTGCCGTTCGGCAAGCAGGGCCGCCCGGATGTCGCCGAACGTGTAGCCATCCTTCAAGAGTCGGCGCGCCACCACGACCAGTTGAAAGAGAAGGATCGCCCCGATTATCCCCATCCCTTTCCCAGCGAGCGCCGACGTCAACAGGACCATGGTCGAGATTTGCGCGTTCCGCACGAAGGCGCGCAGCAGCGGTGGGGCGCGAAAGTCCCGGCCCCGCAATTCGCCCGCGACCCGCGCGAGATCGTCCGCCGTCTGAAACCGCTCGGCCGGCGCCTTGCGGAGCAAGCGGTCGACCACGGCCCCAAGTTTGGGGGGCACCTCGGGCCGGAGCGCCTGGACCAAGGGGGCGGGCTCGTACACGTGTTTCGTGAGGATCGCGGGCAGGTTTGCCGCTTCGAAGGGTGCGCGGCCGGTGAGGGCGTAGAAGAAGGTCGCGCCCAAGGAGTAGAGGTCGCTGCGCGCGTCCACCGGCTCGCCGCACGCCTGCTCGGGACTCATGTAGCGCGCGGTCCCGACGACCGGGCTTTCCCCGCGCGCGCGTTCGGCTGCCCCTCTGCCGAGCGCGATCCCGAAGTCGGTGACGAGCGCGCGCTCAGTAGCGCGCTCGATCATGATGTTGTCGGGCTTCACGTCCCGGTGAATCACGCCGCGCTGATGCGCGTAGCCCAGTGCCCACGCCACTTCCTGCAGCAGCTTCATCGCCAGGCGCGTGGGGAGCGGGCCGGCCCGCTCCACCCGATCGCGGAGCGTCTCGCCATCCACGAAGCCCATCACGAAGAACACGAGCTCACCGCGTGCCTCGACGAGGTGAATCGGTACGATATTGGGATGCGCGAGGCCGGCGGCGGTCCGCGCCTCCTGCAGGAAGCGGTCCCGCTCATGGGGCTGATTCGCGAGGTGCGGCGGGAGCAGCTTGATCGCGACCGGGCGGTCGAGCGCCACATCACGGGCGAGCAACACGATGCCCATGCCGCCGCGCCCGAGCTCGCGCTCGATCGAATAGCGGCCAGCGAGCAGCTCCTGGAGGGCGAGGAATTCGGCGCTGATCGACGCGGTCATAGGTGTCTCGTCCTACGAACCGAGCCTCGCCGCGTTACGCGCGGCGCTTGGTGCGGCCGCGCTCGGCGACCAGCTGGCCAAGGCGATCCCAGATTTCCGGCCGGATGTTGTTGGCGAGCTCTCTGCCGGGTTTCGCCAACATGGCGCTGATGTCGGTCGTGTCGAGGCCCGCCATGCGCGCTTCCGCAAGGACGTTCTCGAAGTGGATGCGCGCTTCCTGGATCATGGGGCCCAAGGGACCGGGGCCGCTGTCCCGCTCGCCGACGGCCAGGGCCAGGAGGTAGAGGTCGCGCGCCCCATCCAAGCGCTGAGCGAGGTACTCGTGTGTGGGCATATGATGGATAATAGTCGCGTTTCGCGCACCCGCACGTGAGTCCACGTGAGACTTAACTGCTTTAGTGAACCACAGCTGTTACATTCTTCACCACTTGACAAACATAGTACATCTGGGTACGTTGCTCGTGTTGAGTAGTGTTCGCAGTGAAGATTCTGTTGTTGCTGTTGCAGAGTAGTAGTCTGCAGAGGAGTTGTCCTATGTATGCTCGCAATGTTCAGTTGAATCTGAAGGCCAATACTCAGTCCGAGTTCGTTCGCATGCTCGAGACCGACGTCCTCCCCGTGCTGCGTAAACAGAACGGCTTTAAGGACGAGATTACCTTCGTGGCCCAGAACGGTACGGATGCGCTTGCCATCAGTCTGTGGGAGAAGCGTGAACATGCCGAAGCGTTCGCCCGTGATTCTTATCCTGGCGTGCTCCAGAGCCTGTCGACCGTGATCGACGGAACGCCTCGGGTCGAGACGTACGAAGTGAAGAGTTCGACGTTCCACAAAATTGCGTCCGCGTCGAAGAACTAGCACAGCAGGAAGTCGTATGGGGAGCGGCAGTACGCCGCTCCTCGATTTTTTCAGGTTAACTCGCTGTGCTGCGCCCGAATCGCGGCCATCACACGATCGATCAACGCCTGCGCCGTCTCCCGCGTCCGCGACTGCAAGAAAAAGTCCGCGTAGTCCACGGGCGGACCGTAGATAACGGTGATCCGCTTGAACACCCGCGGGATCGATTTGCCGATCGGCAGCACCTCCCGCATCCCCTCGATCGCCACGGGAATCACCCGCGCCCGGGTCGCCAGAATGAGCAGGCCCGTGCCCGCCTGCCCCGGCCCCACCGAGCCGTCGCGCGTGCGCGTGCCCTCGGGAAACAGCGTCATCACCCCACTCGGCAATACCTGAATCATGCGGTGCAGTGCGTGCAGGTCGTGCCGCCCCGGCCGCACCCAAATGCACTTCCAATTGTCCGCGAGCCACGCGAGGATCGGCGTCCGATAGAAATTCTCGGCTGCCGCCGGATTCCACGGTAGGAGGTGCGGCTGGAACAGCGACCGCGGATAGAACGCCGCCAACCCCACGAGAAAACTGTCGAGCATCGATTGGTGATTGGAGAGCAACAGCGTGTTGCGGTCCGTGCCGACATTCCGCCGGCCCTTGACCCTCGTCCGATTCAACACGAACAAAAACACCCAGAACACCGTCACGGTCAGGTTCGTGACGAGGTAGGACGTCAGCGGCCACAGCAACCGAAACAGCCGTCCACGGTTTGGAGGAGTGACGACGTCTCGACTCATGACGAGCTTATACCCATGACGATCCCGCGGTTTTTCACGTTCCTGCGGCAAGCTGCCGTCGCATGGAAGGACGACGACGCCTCCAGCATGGGCGCCGCGCTCGCCTTCTACACGTTCTTCTCCATCGCGCCGCTGCTCATCATGGTCATCGCCGTCGTGAGCCTGATCGTGGGGCCCGATACCGCCCGGGGCCAGATCTTGGACCAGCTGCGCGCCGTCACCGGCAACGCCGGCGCCCATGCCGTGGAGGACCTCCTGACGAGCGCCAATAGCCCCACCAAAAGCGCGCTCACCGCCGTCGCGAGCACCGTCATCCTGCTGCTCGGCGCGACCACCGTGTTCACCGAGCTCGAAACTCATGGGATTGCGACTGATCGGCATACGCCGCCTATTTTAACGCTCGTTGCGCCCTCAAGGTGAACCGCGTCATCGGAGACCCTGCATGCGATTCTCAACCTCATTGACCGCCGCCATCGGCGCGAGCCTGCTGCTCGCCGCCTGCCAAGACGCACCAACTATCACCCGCACCCCTGCGCCGAGTTTCAGCACTTTGGGCGCTGGGGCCGCACTCGTCGTCAACGTCAGCCGCGACACCACCGCCCAGAACGAAACTCCCCTCGCGGTGAATCCGGCCAACCCGAACAACATGATCACCGGGAACAACGACTGGAACTACAACGACGGCTGCGGCGTCAACGCGACGTTCGACGGCGGCAAGACGTGGACGCCGACGCTGCCGAACGGCTTCATCCCCGGCATCACCGCGTTCACGAATGATCCCTCCGTGCCGGGCACCGGGACGTACGATTTCGCGGGCGACCCAGCCGTGGCGTTTAGTCCAGACGGCAGCACCGCGTATTTCACCTGCTTCGGCTACAAGGGAAAGAACGTCGCGCTCTGGCTCAGCCGCTCGACCGACGGCGGCCGCACCTGGACCGCGGGCGGTCCCGACCATCCGCTCACCCTTGTCAGCGCGTTCCAGGGCGAGGGCAAGGCAAGAGGCTCCAACGGACAATTCCCCGACCACGAGTCCATGACGGTCGCCAACGACGGCACGATCTACGTGCCGTGGGCGCACTTCACCGGCTTCAGCGGCCACTCACCGATCTTCATCGGGGTGTCGCACGACGGCGGCAACAGCTTTGCGCTCCCCGTCAAGGTCTCCAGCGGATCGGTCCGCAGTGACCAGGATGCACGCGTCGTCGTCGACAACGCGACCGGGTATGCCTATCTGACGTTCGACAACTCGGTCCAGGGCGGGAAAGGCACCGCGATGTTCGTCAGCGTGTCCACCGACCACGGCGCGACGTGGAGCAACTCCCTCCAGTTCGCGACGTTCCAAAACCCTGTCTGCCTGTTCCCGCCGTTCTGCTTCAACATCTCTGGCTCCCAGTTCCGAGCTCCTGGCTCCTATCCCGCGCCGGCGTTCGATCCGACCACGAACCGGCTCTACGTGGCCTACACGGATATCGTGGGCGGGAAGGCGCAGATCTTTCTGACGTACGCCAACGTCAACGATATCACGAAATGGTCGACGCCCACGATTGTCGCGCCCGCGTCCGGTGATCGCATCAATGTCGAGTTGAGCGTCGAGCCGTCGACCGGCCGGCTCGACATGATGACCAACGACCGCAGCTACACCGGGAACACGCTGTTCGACGTCTCCTACATCACGAGCGCGGACGGCGGACAGACCTGGTCCACCACCCGCGTCACCAAGACGAGCTGGGATCCCTCGGCATTCGGCGTCCCCTGCCCCGGCTGCGCGACGGGGTTCCGGCCGTTCATCGGCGACTACGACGGCATCATCTCGCTCCCCGGCAGCGCGGCGATGACGTGGACGGGACCGGGCAAGACGTTCAGCCAGTTACCGACGAACCTCGAGGTGTATTTCGGCAGCGTCACCCCGTAGCGAGGGGACGGCCAGCCTCCTAAGTTGGGAAGCACGTACGCGCGTCTGGTCGCCGGATCAAAGTTCCGGCGCGCGAGAGGGAACCCGGTGTAAGTCCGGGGCGGCCCCGCCGCTGTAAGGGATGACGAAGGGGACAGTCGTGCCACTGCGACA
>JBKPDZ010000008.1:0-8724 GCA_046728135.1 Gemmatimonadota bacterium
GGACTGGGACGCGGAGCCTCCGGAGCTGTACGGCTCAATCGTCACGCCTGACGGAACGCGCACCGTGCCGACGTTGCGGTCGAGCTTTGCGCAATACTATGAGAACGTACGTGACGCGATTCTCGGAACGGCTGAGCTCGCCGTCTCACCGGAGTGGTCGCTCGATGTGACGCGTGGCCTGGTGCTGGCCGCCGAGAGCAGTCGCACCCGAACCGTGGTGCCCTGGAGCCTATGACATGATTCTGGATCGGCGAGCGTGCCGTATTGCAACCGACGCGACGTCTCGCCGACGTTCGAGACGTGAGATGCGTCACGTAGTGCTGTGACCGATGCAACGGCTCGCGAATCTTCAGCTGTCCATTGCCGGAGGCTGTATGATTCGCAAGCTGATGCTGGTTGCGGCACTGCTCGTGGTTCCGGGCTTGGTTGCCGCGCAAGGTGTGCCGAACGCGAATGCGTCGGACACCGCGAAGTCGAAGGTGGCTGCCCACCGCCAGAATCCTCAAGTGCCGGCGCAGGAAGCGTCGGACACCGCCAAGTCTAAAGTGTCGCAGCACCGGGCGAGTCGCGTACGCGGCCAGGTCGCCGGGACCGAGCATCGTCCCGTGACACCGGCCAGGCCGGCGGGGCCCGCGACGCGGACGAGTCAGCCCGCGGTTCCTGCGGTGCCTGCTTCGCCGTCGAAGAAGCCCGCAACTCCTGGTCGTCCCTAAGTAGCGGAGCCGGGAACAGAACGGACGCCGAGCCAACCTCGGCGTCCGTTGCTTTTCTACGGTAGTTTTTGTGTCACCTATGACCAACCGCCCCTTCATACTCGACGAGCTGACCTGGAAGACGGTGCGCGACACGCGCTATGAGGTGGCCATCCTCCCGTGGGGCGCGACCGAAGCGCACAACTATCACTTGCCGTACACCACCGACAACATCCAGAGCGAAGCGGTTGCCGCGCGCGCCGCCGAGCGCGCGTGGCAGCGCGGGGCAAAGGTCGTCGTGCTCCCCGTTGTGCCGTTCGGCGTGAACACGGGGCAGCTCGACATCCCGCTGTGTATCAACATGAATCCGAGCACCCAGGCGCTCCTGCTGCGGGACGTGGCGCAGTCCCTCGCGGGGCAGGGCATCGCGAAGCTCGTGATTTTCAATGGGCACGGCGCGAACGACTTCCGCCAAATGATCCGTGAGCTGCAGCCGCAGGTGTCGCTGTTGCTCTGCGTCGTCAACTGGTACAAGGTCCTCGATCTGAAAGGGTTCTTCTCCGACCTCGGCGATCACGCGGGCGAGATGGAAACGAGCGTGATGCAACACATCGCGGCGGATCGCGTGCTGCCCCTGTCCGAGGCGGGCCCGGGCGCGGCGCGGAAGTTCAAGCTCGCCGCCTTCCGTGAAGGCTGGGCATGGGCGCCGCGGCAGTGGCGTCAGGTGACAGACGACACCGGCTCGGGCAATCCGGCGGCGTCGACGGCGGATAAGGGGAAGCGCTACGTCGAAGCGGTTACCGCGAAGATTGCGGACTTCCTAGTGGAATTGGCGAAGGCGGATACGACCAAAATGTACGAATAGACTCTGAGTGCGCCAGAGCGGGTGATCGTCCCACGGCGGACCGCCCCCGTCCGGTTTAGAGTCGGAACAGATAGCTGATTTTCACGAACACCGCATCGCCCGTCCGTGTGAGCCTGCGGAACCGGAGCGCGTCTTCATCGAGCATGTCGCTGCCGTATCCCGCGAAGACGACCGTTCCCGGGACCGGCTGGTAGCTGATGAGTGCGTCGACGTGGAAGAGATTCGTGGCCGTCGCCTTCGTGCGCGTCACACCGCTCGGTCCCGCAATCAAGATCGGGGCATTCGTGCGCGAATCATCGCGCAACGAGTCGGTTTGATCCTGGATGTACTGCCCGACCAGCCGGATGAAGAGCGGCCGCGAGAGCTGGTACTCCATTTTGGCGCGCGCCACCCGGCCGACGTTCACCAGCGTGCCGTCGGTACGCCGGTTGACCTGCTGCCAGAAATAGCTGAACGAGTTGCGGAACCGGTCGGTCGGGCGGTAGGACGCATTGAGACTCAGCAGCAGCAAATCGGCGGACGCCCACTCGAAGAAGTTTTCGTCGTGGCCCTGCAGGAAGAAACCGCCGCCGCTGAAATGCTTCCACTCCGGCGTGCCGATCTGGACGATGTATTCGCCGTTGCCGATCGTCGGCTGCCCAACGAACGGAATTGTGTCGAGCCCGCCCGCCCCCCCTGACTTGGGAACCTCGAGTCGATAGTTGGCAAAGAGTGCGGAATCGTAGCCGAACGACTCCACGAAATATCCGGCGCCGACATTCCACCCGCCGCGCAATGTCGTGTTGACGTTGAAATGGAGTTTCTGGTCCTGGATGCGTCGGCCATGGATGAAATTCTGATACTGCCAGATCCCATCAACAATGATGTCACCGGTCAGACGCTGGAGCAGCGCGCCCGCCTTTCCGTACGTCGTGTAGCTCGGATCGACGTAGGAGTGCACGATGCCGGTGCGGCCGAGGAAGCCGCTGGACGTGTGGAAATCATCCGAGATCCCCGCGAATACGCTGCGCAGTCCCCAGACGCGGTGCTGAATGGTGAACTGCGTGAGCCAAAGCGGCGCCGTTGTCGTGACGCCGCCCACCCGCGTGCGGCTGCCGGCGAGCTGGAGATTCAGGCCGTAGATGTCCTTGAAGACGAGCCGGCTGTCCAGCTCCGCGACCCGGTTGTAATTGCCGCCTTCGATGCGATCGGTATAGACGAAGCCCAGGCGCGACCCCTGACCGAGGCTGCGCTGCCCGCGCACGATGTTGAAGATCGGATTGTCGTCGCCGCTCGCCGACGCGAATTTCTGATCGACGGCCGACAAGACGCCGAGGTCGATACCATGCGTGTTGCCGGTGAGCTTCACCGCCGCGACCGGCTGCACGATGTTCCGGGTGTAGATGAGGTTCTGTGGAACCTGGAACAGCTCGCTGCCTTCGAGGAAAAAGGGGCGCTTCTCGGGGAAAAAGAGCGCCTGGCGCGGATCGAATGCGAGCTGGCCAGCGTCCGATTCGACCTGTGAGAAATCAGGTTTGACGGTGCCGTTCAGCGTGAGATTGTCAGTGAGACCCCACCGCACGTTCCCGCCGACCTGCGGGTTGCCCACGTCGTAGCGGTAGGCGCTCCCCGGCGAGCCCAGTGCCCCGGTCGCTTTTGCGGTCGCCTCGGGATTGAGATCCATCACCAAGCCGCGATGCATGCCGGACAGGCCGATCAAATTGCCCGACTGTCCGATGAAGGTCGCGTTGGCGCGCTTGGCGGGGAACCAGGTATCCTCGAATCCCGAGTGCTTCACCTGGCGAATGATGTTGAGACTCCAGTCCTGCGGCTGCGTGGGCTGATAGCGCAGGCTCTTGAACGGGATGCGCACCTCGACTGCATAGCCCCAATCCGTCAGCCGTCCGCGCGACTGGAACACGTAATCCGGGCTCAAGTCCGGCTGCTCCCGTCCGATAACCGCGCCGCCGATGAACCCGCTCGCCGAGATGTTGGCGCCCTCCACGAGGGCCCCGTCCCCCTGCACACCGAACGGGTTTACGGCGAACATCAACGCCTTCTTGCCGTCGTGGAATGTGCCGAGCAGGATCTGCACGTTGTCGTCGCCGAAGATCTGGTCGCGATCAGCCAGCGTCGCGGTCGCGCGGCCATGCCGCTCGTAGGCGCGAATCCCGAAATAGATCGCGTTGCCGGAGTACCAGACCAGCACCTGCGTGGAGTCTGCCGCGGGGACGCCGTCGTTGGGCGCGTATTGGGAGAAGCCGGTCAGCAGGGCGGCGTGCGCCCACACCGAATCCGCGAGGTCACCATCGATCACGACCTCGGCATCGAAGCGGGGGATCCGCACGTCAAGCTGGCGTTCGCGACCGGAGTAGACGATCGGGGGGCCCGGCACCACGCAGGCGACCAGGAGGCACAGTGTCAGCAGCATGTCCGATAATAATGGCGGCGCGCGCCGCCAAGGCTACACGCCGCGAGTTAGGAATGTGTGAGCCAGCTCCAGAACGGTGCCGTCCTCCCACGGTCTGCCGACGATCTGTAAACCGAGCGGCAGTCCCTGGGCATCGAAACCCGACGGAACGCTGATCGCCGGGAGGCCAAAGTAGTTTGCGAACAGCGTGTTCTCGGCGGGGAGCGCGACTGGATTCGCTTGCGCCTGCTTGACGGTCGGGACGGTGGAATTCATGGTCGGCAGGACCAGGACATCGACATCGTGAAAGCGGCGCGCCGCGATCGTTTTGCGATCAGCCTCGATGGTGCGCACATCGAAGCCCGGATTGTCGAGTGGTGCGCTCGCCTCCTGCAGGGTGAATCCGAGCGCGCGAAATCTCTCTGCGGCCGCATCGAATGCCGCGCGCACGGGCGGCGTTGGTTTGACGTTCGTGACGATGCCGATGCGCGGCTGGTGGGTCGTCTTCGGAGCGCGGTCGGCGAGCACCGTGACGACGATCGCCGTATCGTGCGCGCTGCGCGTTGTAATTGCCGGATGTGACAACAGGAGAATAGGTGGATCGGCCGGCTCGCCCTCGAGAATGCCCCGCGCGCTGATGAGTCCATACGTCCCCTTGAACCCCACGACGCCGCAGCAGGCCGCCGGCAAGCGGCACGAGCCGATCGCATCGGTGTCGATTGTCGCATAACACATTCCGGCTGCCACCGCGGCCGCCGAGCCGCCCGACGAGCCGCCGGCGATGTAGTCGGAGTTGAGTGGGTCCCGCACGGGTCCGAAGGCACTGACGAGCGATGTCGTGCCCATCCCAAGCTCGTGCATGTTCGTCTTGCCGATGATGATCGCGCCCGCGCGCTTGAGCTTGGTCACGACCTCGGCATCTTGCGAGGGAACGCGATTCAGGAATTGCCGTGCCGCAGCCGTGGTTCGCACGCCGGCCGTATCGTAGAAGTCCTTGATCCCGATCGGGACGCCGTGTAGCGGGCCGAGCCACCGCCCGGACTCGATCTCCGCCTCGGCCTGCTTGGTCTGCGCCTGGGATTCGTTGGCCAAGACCGTGATGAAGGCGTTGAGCTTCCGATTGAGCTGCTCGATGCGTTGCAGGCACGTAGCAACGACGGTCACGGGCGACACCGTTCGAGCCCGAATCCCGTCGCTGATTTCGTAGATGCTTCCTGTCGCAGACAGTGATATCATCAGACATGATCCTTTCCTTCATTGTACTGCTCCAGGTTCCCACCCAGCCGGTGGCACCGCGTCGTGAGATCACCGACCCCGGCACAATCGCGACCAATCAGCGCGTCACGCCCGCCGGCGTGCAGAGCGTCTTCACCGACCGCGTGTTCGGCGTCCGATTCGGACGGCCCGGCGAGGTCTGGGTCTCCATCCACGGCGCGGCGTACCGGCTCGGTTGGCGTGACAACGCCGTGCTGGGAAGCGCGGCGTTCGACGGCCGCGCCGGTGTCCAGGGGATCGCGATCGATCCGGTGACGCGCCGCGCCCTCGTCACGAGCGTCGGCCTCCTGCCCGGCGATCTTGCGCTGAGCCGCACGCCGGGATCCGCACCGCTGGCCCAAACGAAAGCGCACCTGACGGCCTACGACGGCGACAGCGTCGTCGCCCGGTGGACCTCACCGCCTTTGGGCGACTTCATCGTCGGGTCTCCGGCAGTGGCCGCCCACGCGAATGCATCCGGACATCGCGTCGTCGTAGTGCCGCTGCCGGCCAACGACGCACTCGCGATCCTCGATGCCGACAGCGGCACACTGCTGAAGTCTGTTCCGCTGGGCGTGCTGCCGGTGGCCGCCGTCGTGAGTACGGACGGATCGGTCGCCTATGTCACCAATCTCGGCGGCCCAAAACCTGGGCCGCGCGATCGTGCGGCCAAGCAATGCTGCGATCCGTTCGCGGAGCTCGTGCGCGTCGATCCCCGGGGCATCGCGCAGCCCGGCAGTGTCACGCGCGTCGATTTGGTGACGGGCACGGTGACCAAAGTCATTCCCGTCGGTCGTCATCCGACGGGCATCGCGTGGGACGAGCGGGGCGCGCGGCTCTACGTCGCCAACGGCAACTCCGACGCCGTGAGCATCATCGATACACGCCGCGACGTCGTCAGCGGGACGATTCCGATCACGCCATTCCGGGAAACCCGCATCGGGCTTGCCCCGACCGCCGTCGCGCTCTCGCCGGACGCCGCGACACTCTTTGTGACGCTCGGCGGGGCGAACGCGGTCGCCGCTTACGGGCTGCCGGGCGGTCAGCTGAAGGGACTGGTGCCCACGGGCTGGTATCCGACGACGATCGACGTGAGCGCCGACGGTCACACCATCGCCGTGGGCTCGTTGTTTGGCGTGGGGTCGGGCATTGGAACCGCGGGCGGGCCTTTCACGGGTCGGTACGTCCATTCCTATCGTGGCTCCGTGAACGTGATTGCCGAGCCGTCAGCAGCGGAGATCGCGGCCTATACCACGTCGGTGGCCCAGAACAATCGGCTCACGCTCCGGACCGACAGCGCAGGGGGAGGGCCGACGCTGCCGGCGCGGGTCAACGCCGGCCCTCGCGCTGTTCCCGAGCGGCCTGGTGAGCCCTCGTTGATCGACCACGTCGTCTACATCGTGCGCGAAAACCGAACGTACGATCAGGTCTTCGGCGATATGGGCAAAGGCGCGAGCGACAGCTCGCTGTTGCAGTACGGCCGCGACGTGACTCCGAACGCACACGCCCTCGCTGAACGCTACGTGCTGCTCGATCACTTTTTCGCGTCCGGTGGCAATTCGGCGGACGGGCACAATTGGCTCACGCAGGGAATGGAGACGGAGTATCCGATGTGGCCCCTGTACACGGGGCGTAGCTATCCGTCGGAAGGTGTGGACCCGCTTGCGTACTCGTCGGGCGGCTTTCTCTGGGAAGCGGCGCAGGCGAAGGGCAAGACGGTACGCGTGTTCGGCGAATACGCCCCGTCTCCCCAGTGGTCCAGCGACACGCTCCGAAGGTCACTGCTCACGCAGTACCGCGACTCGCAGCCCCACAACGCCGCTTACTTCCGGGCGGCCGTGGCCACGCACTACAACACGCGCTCTGACATTCCGTCGCTCAACCGCGTACTGGTCCGCGAATATCCAGGCTGGACGATGACGGTGCCAGACATTGTGAAGGCCGACATCGTGCTCGAGCATCTGCGCGAATGGGAATCGAGGCACGCGATGCCGAATCTCGTGCTCATCACTCTCCCGAGCGATCACACGGAGGGCACCAACCCTGGCTGGTGCACGCCCAGGGCGTGCGTTGCCGACAATGACCTCGCGTTGGGCCGGATCGTCGAGGGACTGTCTCACAGCTCGTTCTGGAAATCGATGGCGATCCTGGCGGTCGAAGACGACGCCCAGAACGGCGTGGACCACATCGATGGTCACCGCACGGTCGCGCTCGTCGCGAGCCCCTACGCCAAGCGCGGCGTGATCGACCCGACGTTTTACAGCCAGCCGAGCATGGTGAAGACCATCGAACTGATGTTGGGACTCCCGGCGCTCAGTCTGTTCGATCTCGTTGCGACCGACATGCGGGCCAGCTTCATCGGCCCGGACGAAGCGCCCGACTTCACGCCCTACAGCGCGCTCGAGCCCCAGCAGTCGATCTACGAGGTGAATCAGCAGGTAGGCGCCATCACCGGTCCGCATGCCGCCGAGCGCCGACGCGCGGCGCTCGCGTCGGCGCGTATGAATTTCCACGACCCGGACGCCGCGCCGTCGGAACGGCTGAATCGCATCCTCTGGCACGATGCGCGCGGCTGGGACGTGCCCTATCCGACGGTGAAGCGTTCGCTGTTTTTCCCGATGTCGGTGGACCTCGCGGATGAGGATCGGGAGGAGCGAGACCGGGATCGCTAGGACCTGACGGCCAGCGCCGCGGCCACGCGCTCGTTCCTCGCCCACCCAAGCCGGTCAAAAGGCACGCCCGGATCGTGCTTGACAATAAAAGTTGTCAATGATACCATATCCCCATGCTCGACATCCAAGTCATCGATGATCCGGCGGCGGCGACGGTGGCCTTGGAGCCGATGCGAAGTCGGCTCCTCTCCGAGCTGGCCGCGCCCGCCTCGGCGGCGACGCTGGCCACGCGGGTCGGCGTGACTCGGCAGAAGGTCAACTACCACCTGCGCGCCCTGGAGGCGCACGGGCTGGTGCGGCTGGCCCAGAAACGCAAGTGGGGCGGGCTGACGGAACGACTGCTCGTCGCGACGGCCGCTGCCTACGTCGTTTCGCCGAGCGCCATGGGCCGGGTCGCCGTCGATCCGAATCGGGAAGGCGATCGACTGTCCGCGAGCTTTCTCATCGCCCTGGGCGCGCGGGTTGTGCGCGAGGTGGGCGATCTCGTTCGTCGTGCGAACGTGGCGGGCAAACGCTTGGCGACCCTGGCGGTGGATACCGAGGTTCGCTTCCGGTCGCCAGCGGACCGGGCGGCTTTCAGCGCCGAACTCACCGCGGCCATCACGAAACTCGTTTCGAAATATCACGATGAATCCGCCCCCGGCGGCCGCGCGCACCGTCTGGTGCTCGTGGCGCACCCCTTACCGCAGAAACCGAAGCCCAAGGAGACAGCATGAGCGTGAAGCAAGAAGCCAACGGACGCCGTTCGGTGCAGGTCGAATTCGAGGTTCCCGGCACGCCGGAGGAAGTGTGGCAGGCCATCGCCACCGGGCCTGGCATCTCGTCCTGGTTCGTGCCGACCGAGATCGAAGA
>JBKPDZ010000009.1:0-17224 GCA_046728135.1 Gemmatimonadota bacterium
GCTAAGAACTAAAGGCGCTAGGCACTTGGATCGCCCAGGAGGTTGGGGCATTGGAGGTTTGGTCGATGCTCGGCCCGGACGACATGGGCATTGGCATCTGGCCATCGCAATGCCGGTCGATGTCGCAGAATAGCGGGAGACCGAGCGGCACCACGTGCAGACTGAGCACGACGATAGCGACCAACCTAAAGACCGATGTGCACATGCTGCTCTGAATATACAGGCGGCCGAGTCACTAGGCGTCGGCCTCCTTCTCGCCCGGTACGGTCTGGGTACGGTCTGAGGGGTGCGATTCGGGCGCGTTTCGGGGCTTGCGTGCCGATTTGCCGCGCGCTAAGTGACGACGTTGCTTGCGGGGCGCCTGCGTCGCGACATCTTTCGGATCACCGGGTCGCAGGTTCGAGTCCTGCCTCGGGAGCTCCAAAACAAAACGGCGGGGATTTCTCCCCGCCGTCCTGCTGTGTGCTGCCCCATGTCTCAGAGAAGCCCTACTGACACTTCGGCTCACCTTCCTTGTTGGCAGGCGCCAGCGCAGTCGAACCCACGTAAATCGCGCAGGTCTTCGTCGTCGTGGTGTGAGACACACGGGCGGTCCACCCGTCAGCCGTCACCGTGATGGTGGGGCCAACCACGCCGCTGGTCGTCGCGTACTGAATACCACCCGCGCCGATCGTGCTCGTGTATTTCACCGAGTCGGCGAAGAACGCCTCTTCGGCCGTCACAAGGTTACGCAGATCCGACTTCATCGATGCGAGATACGCCTTCTCCTTCGTATTCGCGAACTTCGGAATCGCAATCGCGGCCAGAATGCCGATGATCACGACCACGATCAGAAGCTCGATCAGTGTGAAACCCCTGCGGTTCATTCTGGCACACCTCCGATAAGGACCTATTATTGTGAGATGCTATAATTTCGACCACAATAATAGCATTCGGCGTGCCAAGCCTTGTTAAGTAGATGTAAGCTATTGAGCGTCAATGTCTTGAACACTTGCGCTGGAATGCGACAACCGCCGCAAGGCGCTCGATGGGTGGCGATTTGCAACACTGCTCGTCATCCGCCACACGGAGAACACCCTGACCTACTGCCGAGCTACCCCATTGCCATCCTGCAAACCCCTGCACCAGGCTCGGACTGTTTCAAGGAATCCCTGTAGGATCGGGGACAGCCGGTCAATGCGCCAAACCAACCCGATCTCTAGAGTGGCGACGGCGTCGCGCAGGGGTATGAGCGCAACCTCTCGATGCGTCGCCGGCTCAATGGTCGCAGGAACGAGCGATACCCCATACCCCGCGCCGACCACATACAAAAGCGTATGAATCTGCTCCATGCCTGCGACCACACGTGGCGTGAATCCGCACGCGTGGCAGATCGTCAGGACACGCTCGTAGAAACCGGATCCCCGCTGCTGCCCGAACAACACGAACGGCTCCTGGGCAAGCTGCCTCAAGGAGAGCGCCTTGGCGGAGGCGAGCGAATGCGAATTCGGCAGCGCCGCCAGCAGCGGCAACTCCAATACGACTTCGCGCTTCAACAGCGATGACTCGAAGTATGGCACGACGATACCGACGTCGGCTTTGCCCTGCTCGACCGTCTGGACGGCATCGATAACCGGTGATTCCAGAACCTGCACGTCGACCTGCGGCGAGTGACGGCGGTAGGGCTCCAGCGCTCCGAGAAGGCCGGCGTACGCCGAAGTGGGGCCGCACACCACCACAAGCTTGCCAAGCCGCCCGGCGTGGGCTGACTGCACTACCTGGATGGCTTCCGCAGCGCTGCTGAGCAGGCGTTTCGCCTCGGTCAGGAAGATTTCACCCGCGCGCGTCAGTTCAACGCGACGTTTGCTCCGCGTGAGCAGGTGAACGCCCAATTCCTTTTCCAGCATCCGGACCTGTAAGCTCACCGTCGGCTGTGCAACCTTCAGTCGCCGGGCTGCCCGCGTGAAATGAAGTTCCTCGGCGACCGCGACGAAGTAGCGAAGTTGGCGCAGGTCCATGGCTTCTATAGTACGCGCACCCCCTCCAAGGAGTTAGCTGCTTGCGACGGGCGCTACCCCGCGAGCACACTTCGCACGAGCTCCACAATCTCCCACGCGGTGAACGGCTTCTGCAGGCTCTTCACAGCGCCGAGCAGCTCGGCATCCTTGCGCAGATCGAGCAGACCCGTCGAGTCGCCTCCCGACATCACGATCACCTTCACCGCCGGAAACCGCTTGCGGACCTCCCGCAGCGTCTGAATCCCATCCAGTCCCGGCATGAAGATGTCGGTGATCACGACGTCCACTGTCTCCCGCTCCAGGAGCTGCATTCCCAGCTCGCCGTCGCTCGCGTCCAATACGTCGTGTCGCTCCTTCTCCAGCGCCCGGCGCACGATCCGCCGGATGGGCTCTTGATCGTCGATGACAAGGATGCGGGCCATGCCTCGCAATGTTTCCCGAGCGGCAAAGCTGTGCCAGTCGGCGACACCCTACAACGCGCTGCTACGAATCTGAGCGTTTCGCGTCGTCCAGCACTCGCCGCACGCGCGCCAGCAAATCGGCGCTCGTCCATGGCTTCGGCAGGAACGGCAGCCCCGGATCGAGCGGGTCTTCTCCCCGCCCCCCTCCGGCGTAACCGCTGGTAAAGAGGAACGGCGTCTGGCGTCCTTCCCGGCGATCGATCTGATAGAGTCCGCGACCGCCCAGCCGACTCATCACGAGATCGGTGAAGACCAGGTGGATCGGTGCGGGATGCCGGCGCAGCAGGTTCAGGGCCTCCATCCCGTCGGCTGCCGCGAGGACGTTGTATCCCGCGTGCTCCAGCGTGTACACCGTCGCGCGCCGGAGCTGCGCCTGATCCTCGACGACCAGCACCGTCTCCTTCCCGCCGTCCGTCGGTACGGTCACCTGCTCGTGTGATCCGGAGGCACGGCGTCGCGTCATCTCTTCCGCCACCGGGAAGTAGATGCGCAGCCGCGTCCCGGCTGCCGGGGCGCTGTCGATCTGGACGAAGCCGCCGTGCTGCTTCACGAGCCCGTAGACCGTCGCAAGTCCGAGTCCTGTCCCCTTGCCGACCGGTTTGGTCGTGAAGAACGGCTCGAACGCGCGCTGTCGCGTCGCTTCATCCATGCCCATGCCCGTGTCGTCGACCGCGAGGCAGACGTACTCCGAAGCGGCCCCGGGGCCCAGCACGTCGCGTTGCGCATCACTGATCCACGTGCAGCTCGTCTCCAGTCGCAGGACGCCGCCATCCGGCATCGCATCGCGGGCGTTGTTCACCAGGTTGAGCAGGATCTGTTCGACCGCATGGCCGTCCGCCGACACCTCCGGCAGGTCTTCGTCGGCGAAGACGAGCAGCTCGATGTCGGCCGGCAGCACCCGGCGTAGGACTGCGGCGAGATCGTTCAAGAGGTGCCCCAGGTGCACCGACTCGAGCGTCAGCGTCGAGCGGCGCGCGAATCCCAGCAGCTGGTTCACCATCAGCCGGCCGCTGACCGCCGCCGAAACGATGTCGCGCAGGCTCGCCTCATCCGGGCCGCGCGACAACAGCTCCGCGTTCGCCAGGATGATCGTAAGGAGATTGTTGAAGTCGTGCGCGATGCCGCCGGTGAGCTGGCCGATCGCCTCCATCTTCTGCGCCTGGCGGAGCTGCTCCTCGAGCCCGCGCCGTTCGCTCACATCCTCGGCGAAGACTTCGTGGCACTCGACGCGCCCGTCCTCGAAGCGCACCGCGCGGCCGTAGAGGCGCACCGTCATCGTCTCACCGTCCTTGCGCCGCCAGACCGCCTGCGCCTCGACCGCACTCTGGGCGTCGTTCATTTGGGAGAGATAGCGCCCGCGCGCCGCTGGCTCCTTGAACACGTCCCGGTCGAGATGCCGGATCAGCAGCTCGGCCTCGCTCTCGTAGCCGAGCATCTCGACCAGTGCCGGATTGACCGACAGGAACGTCCCTTCGGGCGTCGCGCGAAAAATGCCGAACGGCGCCTGCTGGACCAGCATGCGGCTGGCGGCATCCGCGCGCCGCGCCGCCTGTTCCGCACGGCGACGCTCCGTGATGTCCGTCGCCACACCCACGACGCCGGAAATGCTGCCGTCGCGCTCGCGCACGGGCGAGTATTGCGCTTCGAATTCGAACCCAAACAGCTCGACGCGCGCCGTGACCGACTCGCCCGCGAGCGCCCGGCGCACATCGGCGACCGCCTGCGGCACGTCGCCGAGCAGCTCGAAGAACGACTTGCCGACCAGCATGCCCGGCCGGACGCCGAGGGAGTGTAGCCCCTTCCCTTCCGCGAGCGTGAACACACCCTTGGGATCCAGGGAGAAGAAAATGACGGGCGCTCCCGCCACCACCGTGCGCAGGCGCTGCTTGCTGGCTTGCAGGACCTCGTCCTGCCGGATACGCTCGGTGACGTCACGAGAGTTGACGATCACGCTGTAAACGTTCTGCTGATCGAGCTTCGCCTGACCGATCGATTCGAGGACGCGCCACGATCCATCCGCATGCTTGAACCGGAACGTGGCTGTCTGCGGCGAGCCGGGCCGTTGGATCGCGTCGGCCAGCGTTTCCATCACCGGGGCGAGCTCATCGGGGTGCATGAACTCGAACGCGTTGCGGCCCAGCAGATCGTGGGCACCATAGCCGAGCAACCGCTGGACCGACGGGCTCACGTACCGGATGATCCCGTCGTCGCCGAGAATCGTGACGATGTCGGAGGCGTTTTCGGTGAGGGAGCGGAAATGCTCCTCGCTCTTGCGCAGGGCTTCCTCGACGCGCGCGCGCTCGAGCGCAGTCGCGAGTACGTGCGCGAGCGCCTGCACGAACAGCACGTCGGGACCGCTGAACTCCCGCGGCTGCGCGCTGTAGGCCCCGAGCACGCCCCAGGGACGCTCGCGACCCTGCACCACTCCACACACACCGCTGACGATGTCGTGTGCTTCGAGATGTGGCGGGATGCTGAACCGGGTTTCCGCCGCGAGATCGTCGATGACCAGTGGTCCCGCGGCATTGAGCGCGTAGCCTGCCAGCGCGCCGCTGTCGGCCGTGATCAGCGTTCTCCCGACCGCGCCCTCGCGCCATCCCACGCCCGCGCGCAGCAGCAGGCTGCGGTGCTCAGGCTTTAACTCGAGAATCTCGGCGAACTCGACATCGAGCCCGCGCGCCAGGAGCTTGGCCGCGGTGTCGAACAGGTCGACGGGGAGCGCCCCGGCCAGCGCCTGCTGGCCGAAGTGCGCCACGGCTTCCTGCTGGCGCGCCGCCGCGCGCAGCTGCTGCTCCGCGCGGCTCGCTTCTGCGTCGCCAAGCCACCGAAACCGCTTCGGGCGCACTCCTGCTCCGTGCTGGAAGGAAGGGTGCAAAAGCTAGATGCGAGACGCCCGTCCAGCCCGTGAGGCTGGTCACCGGGGCTGTCCCCCCTAAATTCGGCACATGGTCGAGCGCCGTCAGAAATCAAAGCAGAGGGCGAAGAAACCCCGTAGGGTCGCCGATTCCCTGACCGTGTCGGTGCTTCAGGCCACCCTGGACTCCACCGCCGACGGCATCCTCGTCGTTGACCTGGACGGCAAGATCGTCTCTCACAATCGGCATTTCGAGGAAATGTGGCGCTTCCCGGCATCGTTCATCGCCACCCTGAACGACGCCGCCGGTCGCCGCCGCTTGATCCAGCATGTCAAGGACCAGCTCGTGAATCCGGAGCTCTTCGTCGACGGCATCGAAGAGCGGTATGCCGAGCCGCAGCCCGACAGCTTCGACGTCCTCAGGTTCAAGGACGGCCGGGTGCTCGAGCGCTATTCGATTCCGCTGCGATTGGATGGACGCTCGGTGGGCCGGGTCTGGAGCTTCCGTGATGTGACCGCGCGGCGCCGCGCCGAATGCGTGCAGGAAGCCGTCTACCGGATCTCGCACACAGCGCACACCGCCGGAAACCTCCAGGAGCTCCTGCGCGCAATTCACGAAATCGTGGGCGAGCTGATGCCGGCCAAGAACTTCTATGTGTCGCTCTATAACGAGAAGGACGACCGGCTGGAGTTTCCATACTTCGTGGATGAGTACGACACGGCCCGCGACATCCCACCGCGCAAGCTGCGCAAGGGACTCACCGAATACGTGCTGCGCACGGGGCACCCCCTGCTCGCGACACCGGAAGTGTACGAGCGTCTCGTCGCCGCCGGCGAAGCGGAGCTGATCGGTACGCCATCCATCGACTGGCTCGGCGTCCCGCTCAAGGTGAAGGACCGCAGCATCGGAGTCGTGGTGACGCAGACGTATTCCCAGGGCGTACGCTACGGGCCGAGTGAGCTGGACATCCTGACCTTCGTTTCCTCGCAGATGGCCATGGCGATCGAGCGCAAGCGCGTCGAGGACGCCTGGCGCGAACAGAGTGAGCTGCTGCAGCGCATCGTCGATAACATTCCGGTGATGCTCGTCTTCCTCGACGAGCAGGGTCGTATCCAATGGGGCAACCGCGAATGGACGCGGACCCTCGGATATGAGATCGCCGAGGCGCGCCAGCGTGACATCTTCACTGACCTGTACCCGGACCCCGTTGAACGGCAACGCCTCCGCGATTCCATCGGGGCACCGGTCGGCCAGTGGACCGATTTCCGGACGCGCACGCGTCGCGGCGCCGTCCTCGACACCATCTGGGCGAACGCGCCGCTCACCGGCGGTGGCTGGCTCGCACTCGGCATGGATGTATCGGACCGCCGGCGGGCCGAGGAGCGCTATCGCGCATTCATCGCGCAGAGCTCGGAAGGGGTGTCGCGACTGGAGATCGACCCACCCGTCCCGACCACCCTTTCGGAAGAAGAGCAGATCGATCAGCTGTACGCAGGCGCGCGCATCGCCGAGTGTAACGACGCGATGGCGCGCATGTACGGCTACAACGAAGCCCGCGATTTGGTCGGAACGCGACTGGCCGACTTGCACAACGTGACCGATCACACCAACCGCGAGCAGATCCGTGCGTTCATTCGTGCCGGCTATCGGGTGTCCGATTCTGAAACGCGTGAGCACGATCGGGACGGACGGCCCCGCGTCTTCCTTAATAACGTGGTCGGCTTCGTCGAAGACGGTCACCTGGTGCGCGTCTGGGGCACCCAGCGGGACGTGACCGAGCAGCGTCATCTCGAGGAGCAGTTCCGCCAATCGCAGAAGATGGAAGCGGTCGGCCAGCTCGCCGGTGGCATTGCGCACGACTTCAACAACCTCCTGACGGCGATCCTGGGCAACACGCAACTCCTGTTGCGCGAATTGCCGCCGGGCGATGCCAAGCGCGGCGATGTCGAGGAGATCCGCAAGGCGTCCGAGCGGGCGGCGTCGCTGACCCGACAGTTGCTCGCCTATAGCCGGCGCCAGATGCTTCAGCCCGAGGTCCTCAACCTCAACGGCGTCGTCGCGGAGATGGACAAGATGCTGCGCCGGCTCATTGGCGAGCACATTGCGCTCGTCACCGTGCTCGCGCCCGATCTCGGCCAGGTCCGCGCCGATCCCAATCAGATCGAGCAGGTGATCGTCAATCTCGCGGTGAATGCCGGCGACGCGATGCCGGAACGCGGCAAGCTGACGATCGAAACCGCCAATGTCGACCTCGACGAGACATACGCGCAGACACACCTCGGGTCGGAGCCCGGGCCTTATGCGATGCTCGCCGTTACGGATACCGGAGTCGGCATGGATGCCAGCGTCCGCGCGCATCTGTTCGAGCCCTTCTTCACGACCAAAGAAGTCGGTCGCGGAACGGGGCTCGGCCTCGCCACGGTCTACGGCATCGTCAAACAGAGCGGCGGCTACATCTCGGTCTATTCCGAGGTGGGACACGGCTCGAGCTTCAAGATCTATCTGCCCAGAATCGCGACGTCATCCGGTCCGGCGATCACGCCACAGCGGGGAAGACCCGCGCGCGGCACCGAGACCGTGCTCGTCGTCGAAGACGAGCCGGCGGTGCTCACCTTGAGCCGCCGTGCGCTCGAAGCGCAGGGCTACGTCGTCCTGGCGGCCTCGGAACCGGCCGCAGCGCTGCGCGTCGTGGAGCGTCACGGCGGAACCATCCACCTGCTCATCACAGACGTCGTGATGCCGGGCATGTCGGGCCGAGAGCTCGCCGACAAGCTCGCGGCGCAGCGGCCCGGCATCCGCGTGCTCTACATGTCCGGCTATCCGGGCGATGCGGTCGTCCAGCACGGCAGCCTCCCGGCCGGAAGTGCCTTTCTGCCGAAGCCCTTCTCGCCCGACAGCCTCGCGCGCAAAGTGCGCGACGTGCTGGACGCGTGAGCCCGAAGGGAGTACCGTAGCGTCATGTTGCACGCCGTGACACCGATCGCCACCGAGCACTTGATCAAGCTCGTGAATCAGATGCCTGCGGTCATGTGGTCGACGGATACGGATCTCCTGCTCACGTCGCGGTGCGGGGGCGTCCTCGCGATGTTCGACCACCTGCCGGGAACTGTCGATGGCACGCCGATCGGTACCTACGTCGATCCGGAGGACCGAGAGACCGTCCTCGCGGCCCATCGCGCCGCGCTCCAAGGACAGTCCGCGTTCTACGAGACCCGCTTCCAGGGCCGCATCTTCAGCGCGCGCGTTGAGCCCCTCCGTGACGGAAGTGGGCCCATCGTCGGAGTGGTTGGGCTCGCGTTCGACATCACAGAGCGCCGCCGCGCCGAAGATGCGCTCCGGGAAAGCGAGGCTCGGTTCCGCACGATCATCGAGACCGAGCCCGAATGCGTGAAGCTCCTCGATGCCGAGGGCCGGCTGCTCGACATGAACCCGGCCGGTCTCGCGATGGTCCAGGCGGACACCATCGAGACGCTGCGCGGTCGACCGATCGTGGAGGTGGTTGCACCCGAGTACCGCGCCGCCTTTACCGAATTGCACCGTCGGGTCTTTGCAGGCGAATCGGGTACGCTCGAGTTCGAGATCATCGGCTTGAATGGCAAACGCAGCTGGCTCGCAACCCACGCCGTGCCATTGCGCGACGCGGCCGGGACGATTCAGGCACTGCTGGGAATCACGCGGGACATCTCGCGCCGCCGGATCGCCGAGCGCGCCTTGGTCGAGTCGGAGGAGCGGTTTTGTAAAGCGTTCTACGCGAATGCTCTGCCGCTCGTGATCACGCGTCTCTCTGACGGCACGGTGCTGGATGCGAATGAAGCGTTCACCCACCTCGTGAACCGCCCGCGGGACGAAATCATCGGGCGCACGACGGTCGAACTCGGCGTCATCGATGCGGCGCGGCGGCCCGGGATCATCGATATGCTCACGAAGACTGGCGTCGTCACCGATATCGAGCTCGAGGTGAAGCCGACCGACGGTCCACCCCGGACCGGACTGCTCTCGCTGGTGCGCATCGAGCTGGGCGGCCAGGACTGCACGCTGGGCACGTATCGCGACATCACGGAGGCCAAACGCGCGGAGGAGCAACTGCGCGCCTCGCGGGCGGCGCTCCGCAGTCTCGCGACGCGCCAACAGGACATCCGGGAGGACGAGCGCACCCGTATCGCGCGCGAGATTCACGACAGTTTGGGCCAGGCGCTCACCGCGCTGAAGCTGCAGCTCTCCGCGGCCGAGGAAGCCGTATCCCGAGACGCGTCCGGGGAGACGCTCGGCGCCAGGCTGCACGAGACCACCCTGATGGTCGACGACCTGGTGAAGAGCGTGCGCCGCATCGCGACCGATCTACGGCCGCCAATCCTCGATCAACTCGGTCTGCCCGCTGCGCTCGAGTGGCTGTCGCAGGATTTCTCCAGGCGGACCGGCATCCGCTGCGAGGCAACGATCGGCGCGGCGAATGACGCGATCAATGGGGAGCTCGGGACCGCACTGTTCCGAATCGTGCAGGAAGCTCTGACGAACGTCCTACGCCACGCCGGCGCGACGCTCGTGAACATCGCGCTCGGCACGAGGAGTGGATGCGTGACGCTCGAGATCAACGACGACGGCACGGGCATCACCGAGGCCGGCACCATGGGACCAGGCTCGCTCGGGATCCTGGGGATGCGCGAGCGTGCCGCCGCACTTGGCGGCGTCCTGGAGGTCGTGCCCCGCCAAGAGGGCGGCACGCGTGTCGCGGCCTGGTTTCCCGCGTCGCCGTCGGGTCCCCGCCGATGATTCGCATCCTCGTCGTCGACGACCACGCACTCGTCCGGCGCGGGCTGATCCAGATCCTGCAGGGATTCCCCGACGGCGTCCAGTTCGGAGAGGCCGGGACCGCCGCGGAGGCGATGTCGCTTGCGTCCACCCAGCGATGGGATGTCGTCCTGCTCGACCTCGGCCTGCCCGACCGGCACGGCCTTGAAGTGCTCCGCGAGCTACACGCGGCGCGACCGCAGCTACCGGTGCTGATCCTCACGATGTTCCCCGAGGACCAACTCGCGCTCCGAATGCTCGAGATGGGCGCCTCCGGCTATCTCACAAAGGAATCGGCCCCCGAGGAGCTGCTACGCGCGCTGGAGCGGGTCATGACGGGGCACAAGTATCTGAGCCCGGCCATGGCGCAGGCCGTCGCGGACGGACTCGGCGGGCCACCCCCGGCACCGCATGAGCAGCTGTCCGACCGCGAGCTGGAGGTCTTACGCCTCCTCGCCGCTGGTCGTCCCATTACGGCGATCAGTCGCCAGCTTGGCCTGTCGCCGAAGACTGTGACAACGTACCGCGCGCGGTTGCTGCACAAACTGCGCATGCGATCGAACGCCGAACTCACGTTCTATGCGACGCAGCATGGTCTGGTGAGTCCAGCGGCCTTGCGCTCGACGTCGTAGCCCAGTAGGCAAAACCCTACCAACGGATTTCCTTACCGCTGACAGACACGTTTTCCCGCATCACCAAAACTGTGTTCATGCGAGCGATGCGGGTGCTGCTGCTGGAGGACGATTCCAACGATGAGCAGCTCATCGCATATGAGCTCGTGCGACTCACTCCACCCGCCCAAATCCTGCGCGTCACAAGCGAATCGTCGTTCCTCGCCGCACTGCAGGAGTTCGCCCCGGACGTGATCCTGAGCGATCACAACCTTCCCGCGTTCGATGGGCGAGCGGCGCTGGAGCAGACGCGCGCGATCCTTCCCGACGTGCCCTTCATTCTGGTCACGGGATCGTTGAATGAAGAAACGGCGGTCTCGTACCTCAAGGCTGGTGCGTCGGACTACATCCTGAAGGATCGCCTGGTGCGTCTTGGCCCCGCGATTCTCGAAGCGCTCGAGCGCGCGCGGGAACGGCAAGCGCTGCGCCGCCACGAACGCCTGCTGCGGGAGATCATCGATGCGAATCCGAGCCTGATCTTCGTCAAGGATTGGGAAGGGCGCTTCGTGCTCGTGAACCAGGCCACCGCGGAGATTTACGGCACCACCGTCGACGGACTCGTTGGAAAAACCGACGCTGATCTCAATCCTCATGCGGAGGAGGTCGCGCATTTTTTGCGCGACGACCGCGAGGTGATGGCATCCGGTCGCCCCAAGTTCGTCCCCGAAGAGCCCGTCACCAATCCTGAGACAAAGCAGACCCGCTGGTTTCAAACGATCAAACTGCCGCTGCGGCTGCCGGGAGAAGAGGCGGTCACCATGCTCGGCGTCGCGACGGAGATTACCGAGCGCAAGGAGCTCGAGGAACAGCTGCTGCACTCGCAGAAGATGGAGGCCGTCGGCCAGCTCGCGGGTGGCGTCGCGCACGATTTCAACAACATTCTGACCGCCATCGTGGGCTACACCGATCTGCTCGCCGCCGAAGTCAGTCACAACTCCCAACAGCGTGAGGACATCGAGGAGATTCGCAAGGCGGCGCGCCGGGCCGCCGCCCTGACCCGGCAGCTGCTGTCGTTTTCGCGCAAGCAGGTGCTCGAGCCGCGCATCGTGGACGTGAACGGTGTCGTGCTGAACCTCGACAAGATGCTGCGGTCGCTGATGTCTGAGAACATCGACATCAAGGCCCAGCTCGCGGAGGATCTCGACGCGGCCCGGGTCGACCCAAATCAGCTCGAGCAGGTCATTATGAACCTGGCGATCAACGCGCGCGATGCGATGCCCGACGGCGGCACGCTGACCATCGAAACCGGGAACGTCAGGCTGGATGAGAACTACGCGGCGAAACATGTGTCGGTCATCCCGGGAGACTATGTGATGCTCGCGGTCACAGACACAGGCTGCGGCATGACGGAAGCGACGAAGGCGCGAATCTTCGAGCCGTTTTTCACGACCAAACCCGCCGGGCGCGGCACCGGCTTGGGGCTGTCGACGGTGTACGGCATCGTCAAGCAGAGCGGTGGCAACATCTGGCTCTACAGCGAGCCCAACAAGGGGACGACGTTCAAGATCTACCTGCCGGCGGTGGACGCCTTACCCGACGATATTGGCAAAGCAGTCCCGGTCGAAACCGCGCGTCAGGGAAGCGGGACCGTGCTGGTCGTGGAAGATGACGAGCAGCTGCGCCGCTTGGCGCACCGCGCGCTGGCGGCCCAAGGGTATGTCGTGCTGGAGGCGGACCGCGGTCGCTCGGCCCTGGAGATGGCGCGCCGGCATACGGGTCCTATCGATTTGCTGTTGACCGATCTCGTCATGCCCGACACGAACGGCCGCAAGTTGGCCGACACGCTGCGGGCCGCGCGCCCCGGATTGCGGGTCCTGTTCATGTCCGGCTACCCCGACAGCGCCATCGTCCATCACGGTATGCTGGATGCGGGGGTCGCCTATCTCGCCAAACCGTTCACCACCGAAGCGATCACACGCAAAGTGCGCGAGGTCCTGGAGGCGCGATGAACTGGTCCATCGAACGCAAGTTGCCGCTGTTCGTGACGATTCTGTTGCTGGCGGTCGCGATCGCGCAGCTGACGACGGGCTACGGTGAGGTCGGGCAAGCCTCCCGTGCCCTCGCCGACAAGCGACTGCCGCTCGCGACCAAGGTTCTCGCCGATCTCTTTCAAACCGGACAGGGACGCGCTCGCATCACCGCGCTGGCGAAGGATCCAGCAATTGTCGCGTTCCTGCGGTCTGGCGGACGCAGTGGCCGTGACGCCGCGCTCGCGGCGCTGCGGCGCGTGACCACCGACACCGCGACCAACGCCGGCCTGGAGCTCCGCGACTTCAGTGGCAGGCTTCTGCTCCGCACGGGACGCTTCACGATCGCTGATAGCGTATTCGTCTCCCCCGGCAAGGACTCGGCTCGGTACGGCCCCTTGATGCGCCGGGATACCTCGCTCTTTATCGCGATTGCGGCCGCGACGGGTGGGAGCGAGCGGGGGGGGGGACGGACGGGGGCGGCGGGATCGTACAGCAGGTCGCACGCATGAATCTCAGCGAACGCACCCGTACCACGCTCACGGGCCTGGCGGGCGGTGACGTTCGCTTGCTGCTTGGGAACGCGACGGGTGACCCCTGGACCGATTTCGCCACGATCGTTCCGGCGCCGCCGGCGATCGTGCTCAACAGCCACACACCGGTCCGCTACGAACACGGTGAGACGATGCGCGCGAGCGCGGCGCCGGTCGCCGGCACGCCGTGGATGGTCGTCGCGGAGCTGCCCAGCCGCGTGGTGTCTGCCCCCGCGCGCGCGTACCTGGCGGCGATGGCGCCGCTCGCCCTGCTGATCGTGATCGTTGGAGCGCTGATCGCGTGGTGGGGGAGCCGCCGCGTGACGCGGCCATTGGGCGAGGTCACGCACGCCGCCGAAGCACTGGCGGCTGGTGATCTCGACCAGCGGGTCCCCGTGCGCCGCGACGATGAGCTCGGACGGCTGGGGCGGTCGTTCAACGCGATGGCCGAGCAAGTGTCGCGCTCCCAACACCATCTCGAAGCACAGGTTGCTCAGCGCACGCAGGCCCTCGAAGGGACGAATGCCGAGTTGGAGTCGTTCTCGTACTCCGTATCTCACGACCTCCGCGCACCGCTGCGCGCCATCCACGGCTTTGCCCGCATTTTGCTCGAGGATCATCATGCCAAGCTCGAGCCCGAGGCGCAGCGCCTGCTCGGCGTCATCGACCAGAACACCCGGCGCATGGGCGAGCTCATCGACGACCTGCTCGCCTTCTCCCGGCTCGGCCGCAAGGAAATCGCCACCGGTCGGGTAGACATGGCGGAGCTCGCGCATACCGTCGCCGACGAAGTCCGTCGGACCGACGCCGGACGGAAGGGCTCGCTCGCGATTCAGATCGATCCATTGCCGCCCGCCCACGGCGATCGGGCCATGTTGCGCCAGGTGATCAGTAACCTGCTGCAAAACGCCGCGAAGTTCACGCGCGATCGGGCTGATGCCCGCGTGGAAGTCGGGGCCCAGCCCGACGGCGAGCAGACGGTATACTTTGTGAAAGACAACGGCGCGGGATTCGACGCGCGCTACGCCGACAAACTGTTCGGCGTCTTCCACCGGCTCCACAGCACGGAGCAGTTCGAAGGCACCGGCGTGGGGCTTGCCATCGTCAAACGCATCGTGCAACGCCACGGCGGCCGGGTATGGGCGGAGGGTAAAGTCGACCACGGCGCCACCTTCTATTTCACGCTTCCCACCGAGGAACACTGATGCCATCCGCCGTCGACATCCTGCTCGTCGAAGACAACGCGAACGACGCGGAGCTCACGCTGCGGGCGCTCAAACAGCGCAATCTGGCGAATCAGGTTTTCGTGTGCCGTGACGGCACCGAAGCCTTGGACTTCTTCTTCAACGGCGGCACACGCGTTCCGAAAGTCGTCCTCCTCGACCTCAAATTGCCCAAGGTGGACGGTCTGGAAGTGCTGCGGCGGCTCAAGGACGACCCACGCACGAAATCCATCCCCGTGGTGGTGCTGACGTCTTCCCGCGAGGAGCCGGATATCGAACGGGCCTATGCGCTGGGGGCGAACAGCTATATCGTGAAACCTGTGGACTTCGACGCATTCGCGCGGGCCGTCTCCGATGTCGGCCTCTACTGGCTGCTGCTCAACCATCCGCCACAGTAGGCGATGAGCCCCCCGTCCCTGCGCGTGCTCGTGGTCGAAGACCGCGCGGAGGACGCGGAGTTGTCCGTTCTGGAGCTGAAGCGTGCCGAGCTCGACTGCGAGGCACGGCGCGTCGACACGGCCGAAGGCTTCGGCGCTGCGCTGGCCGACTTTGCTCCCGACATCGTGCTCGCCGATTATACCGTCCCCGGATTCAGCGGGATGGCGGCGCTCGAGATGCTACGTGGAACGGCACCGGCCGTCCCCTTGATCATCGTGACCGGCAGCCTCGACGAAGAAACCGCAGCGGAATGCATCAAGGCGGGGGCGGCCGACTACGTTCTCAAAACCAACCTGATCCGGCTGGGACCAGCGGTCCGGGCCGCGCTCGCATTCGCGAAAAGTCAGGCTGACAAACAGGCTGCCGAAGCCGCGCTCCGCGTCAGCGAGCGGCGCTTTCGCGCGCTCGTCGAAGAGAGCTGGGACGCGGTGGCATTATTCGCCGCCGACGGTACCATCGTGTACGGCAGCCCTGCGACGTCCCGGCTCCTCGGCTACGATCTGCCGGAATTCGTGGGGCACAACGTCATGGAATTCATTCACCCCGACGACCGAGCCGCCGTCTTGCTGCGGCTCGAGGAGGTGACCGCCCGGCCCCGCTCCCGCGTGCACGTCGCCGCGCGAGTGCGCCACAAGAACGGGGCCTGGCGTCATTTGGAGGGGGTGTTGACCAATCTGCTCGACGATCCGAGCGTCGCCGCGATCGTCAACAACTATCGCGACGTGACCGATCACCGGCTGCTCGAGGAGCAGATCATCTTGTCGCAGAAAATGGAGGCGATCGGACGGCTGGCGGGCGGCGTGGCGCACGACTTCAACAACATCCTCACCGCCATCGGCGGCTATACGGATCTGTTGATGTCCGACCTCGCCGAGGGCGACCAGCGCCGGGGCGACGTCGAGGAGATTCATCAGGCTACACAACGTGCCGCCAGCCTGACCCAGCAACTCCTCGCGTTCAGCCGGCGTCAGGTGCTGCAGCCCAAAATCATCAATCTCAACGCCCTGATTCCCGATCTCGAGAAAATGCTGCGGCGGCTCATCGGCGAAGACATTCTGTTCGCGACGGTCCTGCACCCGCGGCTGGGAAACGTGCGGGCGGATCCGGGCAAGCTCGAGCAGGTAATCGTCAACCTGGCCGTGAACGCCCGGGACGCGATGCCCAATGGGGGCCGGCTCACGATCGAAACACGCAACGTGGAGCTCGACGAGTCGTACGCCGCTGAACATCCCTCCGTCAAACCGGGCCGGTACGTCATGCTCACGGTCACCGATACGGGTGTGGGCATGGATGAAGCGACCAAAGCCCGCATCTTCGAGCCGTTTTTCACCACGAAGGCGCGCGGCAAGGGAACTGGCTTGGGGTTGGCCACGGTCTACGGTATCGTGCGGCAGACGGGTGGGCATATCTGGCCCTACTCGGAACCCGGCAGTGGCACGACGATGCGCGTGTACTTGCCGCGCGTTGACGAGCCGGCTGACCGAATCGAGCGCCCCGAGGAGCTGGCCCTCGAGGTCCTGCGCGGCAGCGAGACAATCTTACTGGTCGAGGATGAACCACCGGTCCGCTCGGTAACTCGACAACTACTCGAGCGGAACGGCTACACCGTTCTGGAAGCAGCGGACGGACCAGCGGCGTTGGCGTTGGTGGACGGCGGGAGCGGGAGCCTCCATGTAGACCTCTTGTTGACCGATGTCATCATGCCAGGCATGAGCGGCCGAGAATTGGCCAATCGTTTGAAGGATCGCCAACCCGCTCTCCGCGTGCTTTTCATGTCGGGTTACACCGATGACGCCGTCGTCCGGCACGGAATGCTAGAACCTGGCCTCGCCTACCTCGAAAAGCCATTTCGGCCGGCCGTTCTGCTCCGGAAAGTCCGGGAAGTCCTGCAGAGCGCGAGCCGTCCCCCCGAATAAGTCCCGAAAAAAATCGATAATATCGCCATTATCTCGAGAGTGTGCGCTCACTTAATGACATAAGTAGTTCCATCTTATAGCATTATGTGTGCGCAAGCCCGGAGTAACAATTGTACTATGTTGTCCTGTAATAACTTACTGCCATGAGTGGCGCGGCGCACTGACCCCCCAACTAGATTCCCCCATGCCTTTGCCGCCCCTCATCGGGCACGAAAGGGTGAAGAGCAGACTGGCGGGCGCCCACGCCTCAGGAAAACTGCCGCAAGCGCTCCTGCTTGCCGGCCCCCGTGGCGTCGGCAAGCAGCGCCTGGCGTTGTGGCTCGCTCAATTGATCCACTGCGAGGCACCGGGCTCCGTCCAGGAGCCGTGTGGCAA
>JBKPDZ010000010.1:0-19012 GCA_046728135.1 Gemmatimonadota bacterium
GCCCGAACCGGGTGGCGTAGGCGAGCTTGCCGCGAAAGTAGAGGCTGCTCATGAAGGTGAAGACTTCGCCCAGCGGCGCGCCGCCGTTCGCCAGCCGCTCACTGAGCGGACTGGTCTTGCTATTGAGCAGCATCTGCGCGCGCTTCCCCGAACAGCTCGCGGGAGAAAGCAGAAAAACCGTCAGCACTAGCGCTCCATGTACCGGCGCAGGAAGAACATCGCCGCGCCAAAGATCACAATTATCAGGATAATCCCGATAATACGGGGCATGTTGGCGTCCTCCCACCGGATGCGTCCGTGCAACAGAAAATATTGCACCGCAAAACCGGGCTTCACATATTAACCCATGCTCGGCCTTGGTGGCGGCCTCTTCACGTTTGCCGCGCTCTTCTATTTCGCCGCGGACTATGAGCACCTTTCCGGGTGGAAGTGGGCACTTGCCAGCGCCGCGGTTACGATCACAGTCAACCGGCTGTTCCCGGCTTCGTTCATCTTCGTGCTGCCAGCCCAGTTTGGGCTGTTCCTGGTGATGTGGTGGGCGCACACCAAGAACAAGGTGCAGCGCGAGGGCGAGCGCGATCAGCGGCAACAAGATGCCATGCGCGAGCGCCAGCAGCGGGTCAGCCGCGCCCGGGAAGACGCCGCCGCGAATACGGACTGGGACGTCCAGGAGCGCGAGCACGAGGCAGCTGCCGCGGCGGCCCTCAAGGAACGTCAGGAGCGGGTGCGACTCGCCCGGGAAGCCCGCGAACGGGAAGAGCGCGAGCGCGGAGGGGGAGGGGGAAGCTAAGTCAGATCCGTCCCTGTCCCAGGGTCCACGCAGTCGATATCCCGAGCCCAATCCAGAGCAGGTCCAGCACTCCAAGCGTCTTCCACAGCAGGACCCAGAAACCCAGTTGGTCCAAGAATTTGTCGTAGTACACGTGGATGAGGCGGTTGCGTTCAGCGAACGATGACGCCCTCGCCTCAACCGCCGCCTCGTGGATCATCTGCTCCCGCAGTTCGTGCCCCTGGCCGAAGAATGTCGTATCGGCGACGAGGTCGGCACGGGCGTTAATGGTCGCCTGCAATTCCGGTGAGAAGGACTTGTGCGCGGTTTTCTCGAGCAGGAAAACCACGATCAACGAGGCGGGACTGTTCGCGAGCTCTTGTCGGATGATCGGCTGGAGGGCCACCGTTACGACGACAACTTTGGCAAGGAGGACGGTGACGAGGGTGAGGACCGCCGCGAGTGCGCCCGTGGCTTTGGTCGGAGGTTTGGCGACCTTGGCCACCACGATGCCCAGAAGTCCTCCGACACCCCACGCGGCTACGCCGACGGGGTTGTGGGTCACATAGACCAGCCCCACCCACGCGACGATAATTCCGATCGCCGCAAGCAGGCCGGCCAGCAGGGGTGATCCGTCGGCGCGTTTCATGGCGTCGTCATGACCACCGGGGCATGATCGCTCGTCCCGACGTCTGCCAACACCGCACAGCTCGTCGCCTGGGCGGCGATCGCCGGCGAGGTGAGGAAATAGTCGAGGCGCCACCCGATGTTGCGGGCGCGCAGATTCCGCCACGGTGCCCACCAGGTAAACAGGTTGGGATTGTCGGGATCGAATTGGCGGCCGACGTCCACGAGCGGTGAGCCGAGGAGCGCCTCGAACAGCGCGCGCTCCTCGGGCCGTTGGCCCACGGCGTTCGGCTTGCGCTCCCTGGGGTGCACGTCGATTTCTGCGCGCGCGATGTTCATGTCGCCGCAGAGAATCAGCCGTCGACCCTCAGCCGTGAGCCGTGCCGCCCAGTCGATCAGACTTTTGACAAAGGCGACTTTCGCGGGGTAGTCCTTGCCGCCGTTCGGGACGTAGACGGAGGCAATCACGAAATCGCCGTGCTCCACCTGTACGATCCGCGATTCCATGTCGAACGGCGGATGGCTGAAGACCGGGTCGACGGCGAACAATTCCTTGCGGACGTGGAGAGAAACGCCGGAGTAGCCCTTGAGGGTGTGCCAGTACGCGTGATATTGGTCGAGTCGGCACTCGGCCGGGATCTGCGCGGCGGTCGCCTTGAGCTCCTGCAGGCAGACGACATCGGGCCGGTCGCGGTGCAGCCACTCGCACAGCTGTGCGGCACGGGCCCGAATGCCGTTCACGTTCCAGGTCGCGATTTTCACGCCGGAATGATAAGACGACGAGCGGCTGGACGAGCTGGTACAGGAGTAACCCAATTCACTGGAGAAAACCCATGGCTGGCCAGAAAATCACGCCGTTCCTTTGGTTCGACAACCAGGCCGAGCAAGCGGCGCAGTTCTACACGTCAATCTTCAAGAACTCGAAAATCCTCCACGTCGGCCGGTATGGTGACGCGGGGCCGGGGCCCAAAGGCTCCGTGATGGTGGTGAACTTCCAGCTCGCGGGTCAGGAGTTTACGGCGCTCAACGGCGGTCCCCTCTTCAAGTTCAGCGAAGCCTTCTCGTTCGTCGTGAATTGCGACAACCAGCAGGAGATCGACGAGTACTGGAGCAAGCTGACGTCCGGTGGCGGTGAAGAAAGCATGTGCGGCTGGCTCAAGGACAAATTCGGCTTCTCCTGGCAGATCGTGCCCACGGTGCTCGGGAAGCTGATGAGCGACACGGATCCCAACAAGGCGAACAGCGTGATGCAGGCGCTGCTCAAGATGAAGAAGCTCGATATCGCCAAGCTGAAAGCAGCCGCCGAGGGCACAGCCACCGTCAGCCGTTGACGGTCCGCATCCCCCCCTCGGGATAGCGCGCTCCGGCGGCGACGCCGAGGTCCTCGAGTTGCGCCACGTCGGCGTCCGACAACTGCACGTTGACGGCGCCGACGTTTTCTTCGACATACTTGCGATGCTTGGTTCCGGGGATGGGGACGATGTCCTCCCCCTTGTGCAGCAGCCAGGCGAGCGCCAGCTGTCCCGGTGTGCACCGCTTCTCACGTGCCATGGCCTCCACCCGGCGCACCAGCTCGAGATTCTTCTGAAAGTTTTCGCCTTGAAAGCGGGGGTGGTTCTTGCGCCAGTCGCCCTCGGCAAGGTCTTCCGGCCGCTTGATCTGACCCGTGAGAAAGCCCCGACCCAGCGGGCTGTAGGGGACGAAGCCGATCCGCAGCTCGCGCACGGTCGGGAGAATCTCCTCCTCCACGTCGCGACTCCAGAGGGAATACTCGGTCTGCAGTGCCGTGATCGGATGAATCGCATGGGCGCGCCGCACTGTCGGCGCGGAGGCTTCGGAGAGGCCGAGGTAGCGCACCTTGCCTTGGCGGACGAGGTCGGCCATCGCGCCAACCGTGTCTTCGATCGGCACCGACCGATCCACGCGATGCTGGTAGTAAAGGTCGATATGATCGACGCCCAGCCGGCCGAGCGAGGCGTCACATGCCGCCCTGACGTACTCCGGCCGGCCGTTTTGTCCGGCCCATTTCCCGTCAGGTGTGCGGACGTTGCCGAACTTCGTCGCAAGGATCAGCCGATTGCGACGGCCCTTGATCGCCTTCCCGACCAACACCTCGTTGGTGTACGGCCCGTAGACGTCGGCCGTGTCGAGGAAGTTGATCCCAAGCTCGAGCGCGCGATGAATCGTGGCGATCGATTCCGCGTCGTTGCGCGAGCCGTAAAAATCCGACATCCCCATGCACCCTAGGCCGATTGCCGAGACACGCAGTCGCTGTGACCCGAGTTGACGCTCTTCCATTGGTCCGAACGTCTCCCTAGAACCCTTCTGTAATACTGAACCGCACCATCCAATCCTTTTGCGGCCGGTCGAATGGGTGGACGACATCCATCTGGCCGATCGCATAGCCGAGCAGATTCAAGCGAAACGAGACACCCGTGCTGCGCACCAGTTTGCGCGTTCCGCCGAAGATCTGCGCTTTGGCGCTGTCCGTCCACGCGACGCCGGCGTCATAGAAGATCGCTGCCTCGACCGGCAGCGCGCCGTAATAGCCCCCACCGATGTGGAGCAGACCGAAGGGTGGGAAACGCAGCTCGACATTCCCGACCAGCATCTTGCTGCCCCAGAGTTGATCGAAGACAGGGCAGGTCGAGCCGCCGGTGTTGCCGCACTCGTTGATGTTGAAGCTGCCGAAATCGTAGCCGCGTACGAGGCTCGAGTATCCGATGAAGAGCGGATAGATGCGAGCGTCTTCCGCATCCCGGCCGTAGCGGCCCACGTGCAGCACACGCGCCGCGATCGTAAACGGCCGCGCCGGCATGATGTACTTCCGGTAATCCGCCAACGCGGTGATGAATTGCAGCCCGCCAAATGTCGGGTCCGCTTCGATCCGCCAGCGGTCCCCCAGGATGGGGCTCGTGGCGCCGTAGAACGAGTTGTCGTGCACCAGCGCTACACTCGTCGCCTCGAACGTCGCGGCCGGCGGAACGGGGAGGTGGATGGTCGAATCGAACGCGACCGAGCCGTCGAGGTTGAACCCGTGCTTTTGGATCTCGTTATCGTATGAGATCTGTTGCAATCCTCCTGACACTTCGATGCGGTCCGAGCGGTTGAACGGGTATGCCACGACGCCGCTCAGGCTGCGATTCGTCTGCTTGAAGCGTTGAATCACCTCGACGTAGACGCCGGTATTCGGATCCTGGTACGCTCCGAAACCGCCAATGATGTACGGGATCTGTTGCGCGCCGACGCTCCAGTTCAGCCGCGACTTCCGGTTGCCGTAGGCGACCAGCGCGGCGAAATCCGAAATGCGACCCTGCACCTGGGCCATCGTGACGAGGTTGTGGTCGCCCAGCATGTCGCTCCAAAACAGCGTGATGCCGCCGCCGACGTACGTCCCGAAGCGGTCGGCCGCGATGGCGAGACTGGGCTGCGCGATGAAATCGAGCGAGAGCTTGGCATGATACTCTTTGACCGCGCTGGAAACGGTAACCGTGTTCTCCGCCGGCAAGCCCGGCCCGGGATCCTTGATCAACTCGGCGATGCCGGTGCCGATCTGCGCGCGATCGAGTGGCGGCAGCGCGGCCGCGGACTTCGGCAGATCGACGACCGGCCCACCTTCGAGCGCCCGGAGGTCGTCGATCGCCTGAATGGCGTAGCCGCCGCCCGAATAGACGCTGAACACGGCGCGCGGCGTCCGCTGCGCGACGCTGAGCGCCGGGCTCAGCGACGTGATGCCGCTGACGCCGCTGAACACGTTCGTGACCTGCGTGATGGCGCCGCTGCTCAGCGCGAGGCGAAACACGTTGCTGATCCCGCCCGGATCGGCGACGAAGTAGAGGCTGTGCCCGTCGGGACTCCATTGCGGATTGATGTGTTTCGCGTGCGCCAGGTGCGGGAGCTGCCGGATCTGCCCGGCACCCTCCCTCCGCGGATCGATGACGGCCAGCTGATAGTCGCCGTACGACAGCGCGTCCAGCGACGTGCTGAAGCGATCGGTGACGAACGCGATCACGGAACCATCCGGGGACCATGCCGGCTCGAGATCGGCGTAGGCATCATCGGTCAAACGCCGCAGCTGGCCACTCTCCAGACCGTACGTAAAGAGATCGGTCACACCTCCGACCTGCGCGCTGAAGGCGATCATTTTTCCGTCGGGCGACCACGTTGGATTGAAGATCTCGCCAAGCGACGGGAACTTGATCTCCTTGATGAGGTCGCCGTTATCGCCTCTCACGATCCGCAGCGCCGGATCTCCAGTGACCACGGCGCCGAACACGAACCGGCTGCCGTCGGCGTCCCACGCGCCCGCGGAGTTGATGAATTGCAGGCTCTCGAGATGCGGATCGCGCGTCGACGAGACGAGCTTTCGGATCGTGTGCCCGTTTTCCGCATCGGCGAGGTAGATGTCGATGGAAAACAGCCCGGCGTCCGACATGTACACGAGACGACGACCGTCCGGACTCAGGGCCGGCGCGAGGTTGTAGTGCTGCTCTTTCCCCGGGCTCACGAGCAGGCGCGCGCCCGAGGTCGACGCCGGCATCAGCCGGGCCTGCATCCGCTGCGCGCGGTCGGTCGGCAAGGTGATGCCTGTCGCTACGGCGACCGGCTTCGCTGCATCGGTGAGGGCGCGATGCCAGTCGGCGATGAGGCTGTCGGCCGGCCGGTGCGTCATCTGCTCGAGCGCGAGCTGCACGTTGCCGCTCCGCCCGGCGGACCGCAGCAGCGCGCCGACGATATCGTCCCCGTAGGTCCCACCGAGGTACGACCAGAACGACTGGCCCCAGCGATAGGGGAAGTACCGCGGGTTCTCGAGGTCGCGGAAACTGGGCAGCTCGCCGCGGCGCACCGCGTCGCGCATCCACATCGTCGTATTGGGGTCCACGTTGCCGAGCGAGACGTACTCGGCCATTCCTTCGATGAACCACAGGGGCACGCGATTCAAGCCCGTGGCCAAGTTGCCGCGGCCGACCCCCGTGATGTCGTACTGGAAGGCGTGGGTGAGCTCGTGGCCGATCACGTGGTCGGTTTCATAGAGTGACGCGCCCATCGGCAGGATGATGCGGCGCTTGATGCTTTCAGTGACACCGCCCGTTCCTTCACCGGGTTGCTCACCGAGGACATTGGTCTGCTGGAAGTCGGGGGCGTCCGAGTACAGAATCAGCGGTTGGCGGCCGCTGAGCTGATGCCGGAGCACCTGTGATATCCGGGTATACCAGCGCTCAGCCATCCGTCCGGCCTGTTCCGCCGCCGCCGCTTCTCGATCGTAAAAGTAGATGTCGAAGTGTTGGGTCTTCAGGATCTTGAAGTGGAAGTTTTCATACTGGACGGCGTTGCGGCCGAAGTATTGTGCCTGGGCTCGGGGTGCGACGAAACTCAGTGCCCCCAGCAGGAGCGTGACGCGAACGATGGTATTCATGTCCTAGGAGTACCCCCGTACATCGGGTTCGGCCATACATGTCAGGATCGAAACTGGTAACTGAACGTACAACTTCCCAGGTTTGTTCAGCCTTCACAAATCCGAGTAAGGACACTCTATGATCGCCGTCACGCTCTGCGTTCTCACGTTAAGCCTGCAGCAGCCCTGGAGAGCGGTGGACAGTGCTCTCGGCAGGTCGGGCAGTCTGCAAGGACAAACTTACCGCGTTGGTCTTCCGCGCAATGATCTTCACGTCACAGTTGGCGCGGTCACTGTGCGGCCCGCGCTTGCGTTGGGGTCCTGGGTGGCGTTCACAGAGACGAAGGATAGCCTGGCGATGTTAATGGGCGATCTCGTGCTGCTCGAGTCAGAGATTGGACCGGTCATCGACGCGCTGCAACGTGGCGGTATCGCGCAGACGGCATTGCACAACCATCTCGTTGGTGAATCGCCGCACGTGATGTATCTCCACATCAACGGTCGCGGACAGCCGGCCGCCCTCGCGCGGGCGGTCCGAGAGGCGCTCGCGCGCACGGGGACGCCACCGGTCGCGCCAGCACCGGCCCAGCCGGCGCCGTTCGGTCTGGATACGGCACAGATCGCGCAGATCATTGGGGTCCACGGACGCGTCAACGGCGGGGTCTATCAGATCGGTGTCCCGCGCGGTGGGCCCGTGACGGTAGACAGCATGGAGGTACCGCCCGCCATGGGCGTCGCCACCGCCATCAACATCCAAGAAACCGGTGCGACGCGCGCGGTGACGACCGGGGATTTCGTTTTGATCGCCAGTGAAGTGAATCCGGTCCTGCGCGCGCTGCGCGCCCACGGCATCCAAGTGACGGCACTGCACAGCCACATGCTGAACGAGTCGCCGCGCCTCTTGTTCATGCATTTTTGGGGCGACGGTGACGCGCTCCAGCTCGCGCGCGGGTTGCGTGCCGCGTTGGATGAGGTGAACATCATGCGAAATTAGTCGGGAGCGGTTGCCGGCGACGGATTCGGGGTGAATGTTTTGTCGCGGTATGAGCACGTCCTTCGCCGCGCCGGCCCCCGCCCCCGCCCCCGCCCCCGCCCCCACCGCACCAATCGCTGCGACGTCACGTGTTCCCTCGATCGACTTGATCCGTGGCGCGGTGATGGTCCTGATGGCGATCGATCATGTCCGCGTGTACTCGGGACTCCCCGCCGGCGGCCCCACGGCGGGGATTTTCTTTACGCGCTGGATCACCCACTTCGTCGCCCCCGCCTTCATCTTGCTCGCCGGCACCAGCGCGTTCTTCTACGGGCGCAAGCACGACGATCTGTCGCGGTTTCTGTTCCGGCGCGGCGTCCTGCTCGTGTTGCTCGAGCTGTCCGTGATCCGCGTCGGCTGGACGTTCAACTTCGACTTCGCGCACTACCTGCTGGCGGGCGTCATCTTGGTGATCGGCTGGTGCATGATCATCATGGCCGTCATGGTGCACGCGCGCCCGCGGACCGTCGGGATCATCGGTGTCGCGATCATCGCGTTGCACAACGGCGTCATGGGGCCGCTCATGCGGGTTCTACCCCTGGGCGAGTCGTGGAAGGTTCTGTACATCGGATTCTTCAACGGCCCGCTCAACGGCACGCCGCTGATCGTGCTGTACTCGATCATTCCGTGGATCGGCGTAATGGCGGCGGGTTACTGGTTCGGCACGGTGCTGACGCTCGAGCCCGCGCGGCGCAACCGCATCTGCCTCTCGTTGGGGCTCGGAGCCACGGCGCTGTTCCTCCTGCTGCGCGGCACGAACATCTACGGCGATCCGCGGCCCTGGAGCGCCACGCCGCCGCCGAACGGCCCGCCGATGCCGGCGTTGCTGTCATTCTTGAACACGACCAAGTACCCGGCGTCGCTGAGCTTCCTGCTCATGACGCTCGGGCCAACGCTCGCGCTGATTCCGTTACTCGATCGCGCGCGCGGCCCGGTGGCGCGTTGGCTGACCGTGTTTGGGCGCGTCCCGTTCTTCTACTATCTCCTGCACATCCCGCTCATCCACGCCCTCGCGCTCGTCGTGTCGCTGATCCGCCTCGGCGCGGTGAGCCCCTGGCTGTTCACGAATCATCCGATGGCGAACCCACCGGCGCCTGAGGGCTATACGTGGAGCTTGGGACTCCTCTATCTCGACTGGGCCATCGCGATCGTGCTGTTGTATTTCCCCAGTCGCTGGTATGCCGACGTGAAGGCACGGCGCACCGACTGGGCGCGCTGGCTCAGGTACCTCTAGACCCTCCGCCAACCTCCACCAACCTCCACAACCGCCTTTTGTCACTGCACGCAGGGTGCATGCGGATCGGCGGGCTTCGGCACGTCGCGCTTGGGACGCTCCGGTGCGTTTGCCACCGCGAGCGCGCCGTCGTGCACCATTTTCGCGACGCGCGCCAGGTCCTGGTAACTGATGTACTGCGCTTCGTCGGTGACCTGGTGGTAGTCGAGGTGCTCGCCGCGCGAGAACGCCACTGACGGGATGCCGTAGCGTGCGTAGCTGTAGTGATCGGCGCGGCAGTAGTACTGCAGGGGATGGCCCGGCGCGTCGTAGGTGTAGTCGAACACGAAGGGCAGGGGCTGCTTCGCGTTCGCCGCCTCCAGCATCTCGCCAAACTCGCGTGAAATCCGCTTCGCGCCGATGACCTCGAGATAGGTCGGGCTGCCGGCGCCCGTGCCGCCGCGCGGGAAGTCGGACGCTGTACCACGCCCGACCATGTCCTCATCGATTTCGCCGACGACCGAGTCGAGCGGGACGGTGGCGTGATCGGTGTACCAGCGCGAGCCGAGCAGTCCCGCTTCCTCCCCGGTGTGACTGACGAACAGGATCGAACGCCGCGGCCGCTCGGCTCCTCGGGCGCCCGCGAACGCCTCCGCGATTTCAAGAATCGCGACCGTGCCGGAGCCGTCGTCATCGGCGCCATTGCGGATCGAATCGGGGCGGGGAGGGCGGATCGCGCGCAAGCTGTCGAGGATCGCGCGAATCCTGGCTTGCTCCTGATCGGTGGCGGGCCGGTTGGGAGAATCGGCGCCCATCGGCCGAACAACACGGTTGAAGGCACGGAGTGAGTCATGATCCACCGGATGGTGATCGAAGCCGACGTGATCATGATGCGCCGTCAAGGAGACATATTCGTTGCGCAGCGCGGGATCGCTGCCGCGCAGAATCCCCACCACGTTGCGCGCCGGGAACGCCACCGCCGTGCGGGTGAAGTCGTACTGGCCGCTCACTGTGGTGCCGGTCATGGTGCCCGGCGTGATCGCCGCCGGTTCCTTGCCGAGCAGGGCCGCCGCCGCTTGGCGGCTGAGCCACACCAGCGCGATTGCCCGAGGATTGCGCGTCGTATCGGACACGGGGCGGCCTTCGCGAATTCGCGCGATCTGTTCGCTGCCGAGCTGATCGAGCGCGACGATGCCGATCGTGCTCGTCTCGCGATATCGACCCAGGAGTGGTCCGATCGCCCGGCGATCGAACCCCTGCGGCACATCGAGCACGATGAACTTTCCGGCGACGCCGGTCGGTGCCATGAGCTGCGCGGTGTCACCGACCGAGCCGGCATAGACCACCGGTGTCTGCTCGAGCACGCGCGGCGGCACGGCGACACTGACGGGAAGGAAGTCGGTCCCGAGCTGGAGGGTGGTGCCGCCGCTCGTCACGAGCCGCGAACGCGGATCCGCTTTCACATCCCAGAAGGGCACCGTCTGGAAATACGTACCGTTGTCGCCCGCCGGCTCGAGTCCCAGCCGCCGAAATTCGGCGGCCACGTACGCCGATGTCTTGAAAGCGCCCAGGCTCCCCGTTTCGCGGCCCATCATCGAGTCGTCAGCCATGAGGTAGAGGCGCCGGCGCAGATCGGCGGTGGTGATGGCAGACTGGGTCTGCGCTTTCAATGACGGCAAGACTCCGCCGATCAACACGACGGCCAGAGACAGAAATCGCTTCATCCGCGCACTCCCAGGTTAGAATGCCCCGCCGCCGCCGCCACCCCCACCGCCTCCAGAGCCCCCACCGCCGCCAAATCCCGATCCTCCCGAGCTGCGCGGCGACGACGAGAGCGTCGTGCCCGCCACGGTCGAGAGATGTGATATGCTGGTCGAGAAATGGCTCGCGTTGAAGCTCACGACGCTGGGACCGACGTACCATTGGGGCGGCTGTGTGTAGATGCCATCGAACGCGCGCGCGAACTGTTTCTCCACACCAAAGGCCATCGCGAACGGCAGGAATTTATCGAACAGCTCCGGATGGCCGATGATGATCCGCTTCAAATGCTCGGCCTCCACGCGGCGCAGAAACTCCTCGAATCCCAGCACCTGCTCGAGCGCGCGTGCTCCCATTTCCGTGCGTGCGGGCATGATCTGTGCGAATAAGAGCAGAATGATCAGCGTCAGGATCGCGGCGAGGACAAATGGAACCGGCGTCAGCAAGAACGCCTTCGACACGAAGGTCCCGCCGACACCAATCGCGATGGCCAGACCAAACGCCGCGCCGGTCCAATTCCGCTTCACCTTGTCGGGCCGATTCCTGTAGAAGCCGCTTCCCGTCAGGCGGTCGAAGATCGCGTTCCGAATCGGGTCCAGCTCCTTATAGAACTCGTCCTTTAACTCGTCCAACTCCACGTGATCACCGTGTTTCGAGAAGATGCCGTCGAAAACCGTGACCTCATGGGGCGTGAGGCCGTCGACACTCTTGAGGCGCTGCAGCGAATAGCTGGTGCCGCCTCCGAACAACCCGAAGAGCTTGGGGTTCTGGTGTTCTTCGATGCGCAGGTAGCCGCGCACCGCTAGGTCCACCAGCGTGGCCGTGATATCCCGCATGTCCGCGCTGTTGTCCATCAGCGTCCCGGCCTCGGCCGGCGTCATGCCGGCGGGCGGCTCGTACTGCACGGCAATCGGCCGCTGCCTCGGGTCTCTGCCGGAGCGGCGCCACCGGGCGAACGCGAACAGCACCACCGGAATGGGAATCAACAGCGGCCAGTTGCTCCGCACGGTTTGCGCGGTTCGTGCGACGACGGTCGGAGCGGTGACGACGCCCTTGTCCCACCCGATCACGGCGGTCAGTCCTTCGTGATATCCGAGGGGATGCGGCATCGCGATGCGGACGACGTCGCCGTCGATCGTGACGCTCGCATCGCGTGCGGTCGATCCGTACATGCCGTTGAACGCAATCGCTCGCACACCAGGAGTTCCGGGAGGAAGCTCGATCTCCGCCGTAGCGGCACGAATCGGCACCTCCCACTCGTCCCCCGTGACGTTCCAGTAGAGCTCGTCGTGCTCGTCGAAGAACCGCAACCCGTTCGTCGCGTGATAGCGCAGCACCAGTGTCCGGTCGGCGTTCGCGGCACCCGGAATCCAGAGCTTGTACTTGAGGTATGCGCCTTGCCGACTGGTCTCTGTGCGGAGATCGCGGCCCGCATCATCCTGCGCGCTATGGAGCGACACGCCGAGGGTCCAGTTCAGACCCTGTGGCGTTCGATACTTGACCGGAATCGTGCGGTACAATCCGTTCCAGGACCCGACAAAGCGAGCGGTAATGGATTCGGTCACGTCGATGCTCGCGTCGCGATTGACGCGAATACGGGCGTCGAACCGCTCGATCGAGTACGACCGCTGCGCGCTGAGCGACGTCGCGGCGAGCGCGAGCACCAGGAGTGCCAGCGGCACTGTCGGCACGGCACGCTCCGCGGGATCACTGAGGCCGAAGAACTCCCGCGGGCGCAGGCGCAACATCGCGGCAATGATTCCCGCCGGGAATTGCGCGATCGCGGTATTGAAGTCGCGTACGACGGCGTTGTAGTAGCGCCGCGCGTTCTGCAGATGGTCTTCGACGTCGGTCAGGGTTGCCTGCAACGCGGCGAAGCTCGCGGCCGCCTTGAGCTCGGGATACGCTTCGGCGACGGCGACGACGCGCTGCAACACGTTGCCGAGGGGGTCTTCTTCCCGGGCCCGGGTCGCGGGTCCCGCCGCAGTCGCCTGCACAGCTCGCCCGCGGGCAGCGACGAGCGCCTCGAGTGTGGACCGCTCGTAGCCAGCGTGTCCCTGCACGACAGCGACCACGTTCGGAATCAGGTCGTGCCGCCGCTTGAGCTGTACGTCGATATCGGACCAGGCGTTATCGCCCAGCTGGCGCAGGCGAATGAGACGGTTGAACGTGAAAACCGCCCAACCGGCCACGACGATGGCGACGATCGCGGCGACAGTCATGGGCCCCTACGCTAGCTCGGTAAAGGAGTGAATGCGAGGATGGGGTGTGGGAGAATCGTCCGGCTGATCCGGCCCGCGCACGCACAGCGCGGTCCGCATGCCGGCGGCGCGCGCCGCGTCGAGCTCGGCTACGACGTCCGAGACGAAGAGCACGTCGTGCGGCGAATGCCCAAGGGCGGCCGCGATCTTGCGATAACTGCTCGCCTCGCGCTTCGGTCCGGTCGTCGTGTCGAAATATCGACTCAGAAATGCCGACAGATCGCCCGCCGTGGTGTTCGCGAAGAGATTGCGCTGTGCCTGGACGCTGCCTGACGAGAAGATGGCGACCTGTTTCCCAGCCTTCTGCCACCGCTCGAATGCTGGTCGCACGTCCGGATAGACCTCACCCTTTCCCTTCAGCTCGCCGGCGCGATAACCGATTTCCCAGATGCGGCCCTGGAGTGATTTGAGACCGGTCGATTTCCGATCGCGGTCCATGAGCCAATAGACGTACGCCTCGGGCTCCCACGGCGGAGGCCCGGGGGGGGGCGACTGCGAGGATTCCGCGGCGTGCTCCCTGCGCAGGAGCGCGATATCGGCACGGACCTCGGGGTCGGCGGCGTGCTCCGACAGATAGTCGCGCAGGTGCGCGCGCGCATACGGGAAGAGCACCTGATGGACGAACTCGATGGGCGTCGTGGTGCCCTCGATGTCCAGCAGGATAGCTCGAGGGTCGCTCAGCGTGTCGTGAGCGGGATGTACGTGGGTCCCCAACAGACGGGCTGAAAGCCCTTATCCACACCGCTGTTCGTGTAATGCGGCGTCCAGCCCGACTTGTCCTGGAACAGCCTGATCGCGCGGATGTCGCGATCGGCGCACAGATCGAACCAATGCCAGGTCCCACGCGGTACGCGGATCAGGTCGCCGGCTTCGACTTCGATCGCGATGACCGGACCCTCGCGTGGATGGATGTGGAACAGGCCACGGCCGCGGATGATGAAGCGCACCTCGTCCTCGTCATGCCAGTGCTCGGTGCTGAACTTCGCGAGCATGGCCTCGAGATTGGGGGTGGCCGGCGTGACGTCGATGACGTCCGCCGTCACATAGCCGCCGCGTGCCTTCAGCTCGTCGATTTCGGACGCGTAGGCGGCGAGCACGGCATCCGCGGGCGCATTCGCCGCGGCGCGCTGTGCCAGCGGCCAGCGCTCGTATTGGATGCCAAGCGTGGCGAGATATTGGGTGACCTCAGCCTCGGTCGTCAGCGTCCGCTGCTCGGATGGAATCTTCACTGTTGCCATGGCATGCCTCGCTTTCGTCCCATCGCCTCGAACAAGAATTCGAGGATCTCGACGTGCCGCTTTGCGTCGGCCACGTCCCGGCCCCACGTGTAGAGCCCGTGGCGGCGAATCAGGAACCCGTGTACCGCCGGGTGCTGTCGCAGCATCGATTCGACCTGCGGCACGGCCGCCGCCCAGTCCTGCGTATTCTCGATCACCGGCAGCCGCTCCCGATGCTCGTGGGTGCGCACGCCGTCGAGACCCTTGAGCATCTCGTAGCCTTCGATCGTCAGGCCGCCATCGACGCGTTCATCTGAGAGAATCGTGCTCCAAGTGGAGTGCGTATGCAACACCGCGCCAGCTCCCCGCGCTCGCACGATCGCCAAATGCAACGCCGCTTCGGCCGACGGCGTACCGGTGCCTCGAACGACCCGGCCGCCCGCCTCGATTTCCACGATGTCACGCGCCTCCAAGAGCCCCTTGTCGACGCCGCTGGTCGTAATGGCGAGAGTGAGCGGATCGCGGCTGACGACGGCGCTGAAATTGCCGCTCGTGCCGAGGGCCCAGCCACGCTCGTAACAGTGACGGCCGAGCTCCGCGAGCTCCCCGGCGAGTGCTTCGAACGCTATCACGAGGAGGAGCCCCCGAGCTCGAGCGAGGCTGCTCCAAGACGCGCCGGCCAGCGCGGCGTGAGGGCGATGCCCTGCACAGTCTCCTCAAACCCACGCTCGCTGCGCGCGACCGTGGTGATTGGCGACCTCCAGATCTCCGCGTCCGGTCTCAGGCGCAGCCCAATCTCCCGCGCCACCGACAGCTCCGGCGCAAAGAACGCGTTCGGTTGTCCCGCAACGTTCCACGCGTACGCCACTTCCAGACATCCGGCGACGTCGAACGTGAGTCGCTTCTCGAGCTCGTAGCCCGTCAGGGCGACGGTGATTCTGTTCCCGGCGAGCGAGACTTGCGCGGTCATCGGCACGGCGCCCCAGGAACGAATCGGCTTGTACTTCCCGGCCGCGTAATCGGCAGCAGTGATCTCCGCGCCGTGCAGACGCTCCACGAGGATGGCGCGCGGCTCGGCATCCACCGGTGGCAGTGCGGTGAGCCGTGCTGCTTTCTCAATGTCGTGGATGCTCGCGGTCCCGCCCTTTGCTTCGCCGTGGCCCTGCGCCTGCTGTTGCGGGATCTCGTGATACGATTCGCGGCGGCGCGTTAGGACATCGGCGAGATTGGCGAGGTCGTTGAACCGCGTCAGCACTTCGACCGCGCCGCCGCGGTGCGGGCTGACCAGCGCCGAGAATTGTGACGAGTGGATCCACAGCTCCGGATACCCGTCGTCATCGAGATCCAGCGCTTCATACGCGAGCGACTCACCGCGCCGCAGCTCACGTTCCGTGATCGCGAGCTGGCGCCAGATGGCGTTGCGCAAATGGGGGAGATAGAGGCCGCCGAACACGCCGTGCCAGTACGCGTCGTTGCACTGCGCCCGTCCGATCGCGCGCCGCGCCGCGGGCGGATCGCCGCGACGGCGTGACAGGTCCGAGAGCGCGACCATCATCTTCTGCATGCGGTTCGACTCCGGGTACTTGACCAGGAAATGATGCCAATGTCCTCCCCGTACGAACGATGTCGAAGCCGCCAATTGCTTAGGACCAAGCTCCTCTTCGAGCCGGGTCAGGTCGCGCTGCGCTTCGGCCGGCAGCGCCCACTTCTCCATCTCCCGATATGAGGCGGTGCCCAGATACGCGAGGCCGCCCGTCGGGACCTGCCGGAACGCCTCCTGGCCGGTCGACAGCGTGATTTCGCCGGCCGCCACAAGTCGCTGCATCGTCTCGAGGAACGTGTTCAGCCACCCCGACCCGTACACCCAATCTTTCGTGCCGGGCCAGCCACCGAATTTCTCGCCGTCATCTGCCAGAACGGCCAGGCCATGTCCTTGCGACCGCAGCTCCCGCAGGTAGGACGCTGTTTCCTCCGGCGGCCGGAACGGAATCAGGTACCGCAGGCGCTCGTCGATCGCGAGCAAGCCGACGCGCCGGCCGTCGGACTCCGTCAGATGCGGCCGGTGCAATTGCTCTGCGCGAAATCCGCTGACCAGAAAGTGCCGGTCGTCGACCAGCGCGTACTCCACGCCGGCCTCCGACAGGTCCGCCGCGAGCTCCGGTTGCCACACGCGCTCGGTGAGCCACAACCCCGTCGCGTCCACGCCGAAGCGTCGCTTGAGGTATTCGCGCATGCGGCCGATCTGCTCGAGCCGGTCGGGGCGGGGGAGGGAGGCGAGGATCGGTTCGTCGAATCCGGCGAGCAGCAGCTCGAGCCGGCCGTCGGCCGCGAGCCGGCCGATCATGTCAAGCCATGCCGTATCGTGCGCTTCCAGCCACTCGAGTAACGGGCCCGAGACGTGCAGCGTCAGCGGAAAGAAGCCGGCGGCACTGGTGCGCTCGATGATGGGCCGGTAGACGTCGCGCACGTGATCCGCCATCACGTGGTCGAAGTTCCCGACCGGCTGATGCAGGTGCAGCCCGAACATGAACCGCAGCGGTTCGCGCGTCATGGTTGCACGGGTTGGAAGGCCTGGCGAAAGATGTCGGCCGCGCTGCCGGCGTTGGGATCGTTGCTGCGCGCGTCGCCAAGCTGAGCGATGAACCCCGCCTCGAGTCGGGCGCTCTCGGCGCCGGCGAGCGAGATCGCGTGCGCGGCGTAACGGAGCACCTGACGGCCTTCCAGGCCGGCGATGTCGTCAAAGAACCAACCGCACGACGACATGGCGCGCAGCACCCCTCGCTCCATTTCGACGAGCCGCGCGGTGTTGTCGTCGCCCCCCCCCCCGCCCGGGAGGGGGCCGGTGGCTCCGGCGGCCTCGAGAAACGCCCGCGGTCCCCCAGGCAAATCGCGGCCCTCGCGGTCGTAGATCCCGTGCACTTCGTGCGCCAGCCACTCCACGGCGAAGCGCAGCGGCGCGCGCCAATCTTGCTGCGACGGCCGGTCGGTGTGGACTTTGCAGCCGCAAGCCGAGCGCCACCGCTCGACGCCGTGCGGGCAGCTCCATGATGTTGGCTCGACCAGGCCGACCGTCGCTCTGGGCGGGTACTTGGCGAGCGCGGCCGCGAAGTTGGTCACCTGGACCTTGCCGGACTGCTGCAGGCGCTGGATGACGGTGGCGACTGTTTGATCGGCGCCTTTGTGATGGTGGCCGAAGGTCTCGCCATCGACCGCGATGCTGGTGAGCGCGTCGGGCGGCGTGCGCGCGAGTGCTTCGGTAAAGCGATCGGCGTCGGTGGTGAGCGGGCCGAAGGCGACGTCGTGCGACAACCCGCCGTCGTACACGAAGACGGCAATCGACCGGCCACCGCTCAGCTCGATGCGCGCCGGCAGACCGTGGTCGGGCGGTTTGGCGACCTGATGGGGCGCCAGCACCGTGAACTGGATTCCCTCGGCGGCGAGGACGTCGAGTGTCTCGCGATCGACCGCGGTTTCCGGAAGCCAGAATCCGACGGGATCTCGCCGAAAGAGGCGCTTGAAGTGCGCAATGCCCCAGCGCACTTCGGTTTCTTTATCGCGGCGGGTCGCGAGCGGCAGGATGATGTGGTGGTAGGGCATCGCCAGGGCGTTGCCGCGCTCGGCTCGGATGACTCCGTCGTACACGGCCCTAGCCTCGCGCTCCAACCAGTCGAGGAGCGTCGGGCCGAAATCGAAGCTCAGAGATTCGTAGACGGGCATGAGGGGCTGGTAGGCTTCCCGCGTGATGCGGACGTTCCAGTCGTGATCGGGCGCCGCCGATGGCTCGACATCGACCAGACCAGTCCAGGGATTCTCACGCGGTGGCTGGTAGAAATGCCCGTGAATGACGGCGAGACCCCTGCGCGGCAAACTCATCCAACGACTTCGGCGACGCTGCGCAACACATTGGGGAAGACACTGTCCTGCGCACCCAATGCTTCCACCCGCGCCAGCGTCGCATCGTCGATCTTGCCCTCGGCGAGGGCGCGGACGAGGTCCTCGGCTTGCCCGCAGTGCTCGTCGAACCGCTGGCTCGCGTAATCGGCGGCTTCCCCCGTCGAAATGATGAATTGCCAATCGGAGCCTTGCGCGAGCAGCATCGAGCGCGTGGCTTGGGCGAGGACCGCGCACGGCTTGGGACCGGCGGTGAGCGCCTTGGGCGCGACGGTCCAGTACGCCTCTTCGAGCGCCCAGAGCCGCTTCCAAGTCCACGACGTTTGCTCGTTGAGCCAGTAGGAGAAGTCGCCATTCTTCCCCCACGATCCCGCCGTGAGCTGGATCGCGGGCGCGCGGCGGCCGTGAGTCGCGACATGCTCGCGCGCGGTCACCGGCTGCACGCCATCCCGCGACAACTGGCGATACACGTTGGCGAGAAAGTCCACGCCTTCGAACCACCAGTGGCCGAACAGCTCCGCGTCGAACGGCGCCGTCACGACGGCGTCGCGCGCCTTGCCGCGAGCCAGCTTCGCCGCGGTTTCGCGCAGCACGCTTGCGAAATGCTCGGCGTGATTCTTCGCGGATGCCTGCGCGGCGTTGGGGTCGTACTGCTGTTTGGCGCCGAGGTCCGCTTGCGGGCCCGTCACCCGCCACAGCCGCAGGCCATCGGGCCAGCGGATCTTGTGGAACTCGAGGTACCACTGGTCACCGGGGTAGCCCTGCGCCCGGCTCCAGACCTGACTCGACGACTTTGGGTCGCGCACCAGCGCGAACAGGTCGCGCGCCTTGCCGTCCGCCGAGGCGAC
>JBKPDZ010000011.1:0-24195 GCA_046728135.1 Gemmatimonadota bacterium
GAATATCCAGTGGCGCGAGGCAAATGCATTCGACCTGCTGCGCGAGCTGGAGCGGCGGCGGGAGCAATTCGACACGATCGCGCTCGATCCCCCCGCATTCGCCAAGACCAAAGCGAACCTCGAGCGCGCCGTCGCGGGCTATAAAGAAGTGAATTTGCGAGCGATGAAGATCCTGGCACCCGATGGCGTGCTGTTTACTTCATCGTGCTCGTATCATGTGAGCCGTGACGTCTTCAACGCGCTGCTGGCCGACGCCGCGCGCGACTCCGGCCGCCGGATCCAGTTCGTCGCGGCGACCGGGGCATCTGCGGACCATCCCGAGCTGCTGAATGTGCCCGAAACGGGCTACCTGAAGGGAGCCCTGCTCCAGGCGGTGATGTAGGGGCGCAGCATGCTGCGCCCCTACAACTCTCGCTCAGGGCTTTAGCCTGAGAATCCAGTCGGCGATCGCGGTCACGACCTCGGTCATGATGGGCAACGTGGGATTCTGATAGAGCTGCATCTGACCCATCAGTGTAGTGTCGGCAGCTTCTTTCAGCACGTGATTCGCGAGCGCCACGACGACGAGCTGCGCGTCGGGCCTTGCGCCATGCAGCCGCTCGGCATCGGCGACCCTTACCTGGAGGTCCCGGCCGCCCTGCACGATCAGTACCGGTTGCCGCACGGCGCGTATGGCCGCTGGCGGATCGAAGGAAGACAGTGAGCGCATGAACGTCTGGTTGATCGGCACGAAGAGGACGCCGAGCAGCGGCGGCACGTCTTTGGGCTGGTCGCCGTGGAGATACTGTGACATTGCGGTGTCGTATCGAACCAGCGTCGCGCTGTCGAATTGCCGCGTGAGCTGTTCCCGCAGGACTACGCCGAACGGTCGGCCCAATCCCGACACACTGATCACGCCGGCAACGGGCGGACCTTGCCGCGCCGCAATGAGCGCGAGCGCCGATCCCTCACTATGGCCGAGCAGCACGACCCGGGAGAACCGCCCTCCCCCTCCCCCATCGCGCACCAGCGATTCGGCTGCGGCCCGTGCGTCAGCCGCGAAATCGTCCAGCGTGAGGCGAGAGATGTCCACCGTACCTTTCGTGGCGGGCAGCACTCGCTTGTCGTAGCGCAGGGTCGCGATGCCGCGCTCCGCCAGGCGCCAGGCGAGCTGCGCGTAGCAGTTCGGCCGAATCCCCATCAGCGAGTTCCCGTTGCGGTCGGTGGGACCCGATCCCGCGATGATCACGACGAGAGGCACTTTCCCGGCCGCGGGGTGCGGCATGGTGAGCGTCCCGCCCAGCTCGAGCCCGGCGCTGTGAATTGTATACGCGGCCTCGACCGCGGCAGCCGGCGGTGTGGTGTCGGCATGCTGTAGTGTCAGTGCACTCAGGATAGCAGGGTACAGTGCGATCATAGAGTTGGTAGGGGCGCAGCATGCTGCGCCCTACTCCTATTTCGATTGCTCTCTCTTCCAGAGCACGTAGGACTGCACGATCGGAATGAGAGGCATGAACACGATCGTGACGACGAATAGCGGCAGGAACGCGCCGTGCGGCAGGAATGCCCCGCTCGCAAGGGCGAGGCCCCCAAGCACGAACACCCAGCCGCCGGTTCGATGGGTCTTTCGCCACACGGTGTCACTCGACAGCGTCCACGGCGTCCGAATGCCGATGAACCAGTTCGGCTCCACGCGCGTGAGAAAGTTGCCCAGGAAGATGAACAGCAGCCCGATGCCGAGGGGCATCAGGCGGTCGATCTTCACGGAGAAACCGAGGCCGGCGGCGATGATCATCCCATGCGCCACGAGCAAGAACACGATGATCGCGTTGGCGATCAGCCAATAACTGCTCAGGAACTTGGCGTAGTTCTCGTGCCGGGGATCGATCTTGGGCAGCACGTTGAACACCACCGTCATCGCAACCAGCACGATGGGGATGATCGCCAGCGCCCACGCCCGGCTGGAGTAGCCGTCCGGCGTGCCGCTCAGATTCCAGTGGGTTGCCACGGTCGGCGGCAGCTGCGGGTAGGCCCAGACCGACAGCGCCACGGCTAGACATGCGACCACCAGACCAAACCAGCGGCTACGCATCGGGTTTGCCCCCCTCCCCGTCTTTCCCCGCACCGAAGCGGGTCATGAAGTAGCGCACGACTTCCTGAAACACAGTGGTATTGAGCCGGTAGCGAATGAACTGGCCCTCCCGCTCCGTGGCGACGAGATCCGCCGCCTTGAGCACCCCCAAGTGGTGCGACACCGATGCGAAAGCGATCGGGAACTGCTCGGCGATCTCCCCCGCAGTCCGATCCTTCTCCGTGAGTAGCTCGAGGATCTTGCGCCGGGTTGGGTCGGCGAGGGCTCTAAAGAGCGAGTCCTCCATAGGCTAGATATTTATACAATTATCTAAATATCGGCAAGTAGGGGCGCAGCATGCTGCGCCCATCCCGACCTGCGTTGACTAAATCGGCCCCTAGCACAAGCTTGCACACCATGTCCGTTCCGGACAAAGCCCTGGATCGATCCCGCGCCGTGCGCCGCGTGCTCGCGGGATTGCTCGTCGCAAACATCGCGGTCCTCGTGGCCAAAGCCAGCATCGGCATGCTGGCGGGCTCGCTCGCCATCATCGGCGACGCCGTGCACTCCTCTGTCGACGCCGCCTACAACATCCTGGGGCTCGTCGTCGTCCGCGTCGCGGCGCGCGAGCCCGACGAAGACCACCCGTACGGCCACGGCAAGTTCGAAACGCTCGGCGCGCTGGGGATCGTGGTGTTCCTCTCGGTCACCTGCTTCGAGCTGGTACGCAGCGCCATCGGTCAGCTGCTGTCGGGCGGCCACGCGATCAACGTCAGCGACCTCGGCCTCGCGCTGCTCCTCGCGACGCTGCTGACCAACATTGTCGTGGCCTGGTACGAGAACGCCCGAGGCCACGAGCTGTCGAGCGAGCTCCTCATCGCCGACGCCGCCCATACGCGCACCGATGTCTTCATCACCATGGGTGTGCTGATCGGCGTGCTATTATCGCGTCGTGGCGCGACGTGGGTCGATCCGGCCATCGCGATCGTGATCGCACTGCTGATCGTGCGCGTCGCCTACCAAATTCTGGCGCGCGCGGTGCCCGTCCTCGTGGACGAGCGCGCCATTCCCGCACCCACCATCCGGCAAACGGCGCAGGCCGTCGCAGGGGTGAAAGACGCCTATGGCATCCGCTCGCGCGGCGGAAACGCGGGGATGCGCTACGCCGAGGTCACGATCGCCGTCGATCCCGCCGCAAATGTCGCCCACGCACACGCGATCGCCGACGCCGTCGAGGAGCGACTGAAGAAAGACCTGGAGCTCGAGGAAGTCACCGTGCACGTCGAGCCATGCTGACCTCCCTTCCGTTCGAGCAAGCCACCAAAACGGGCATGTCGCCGGTGCGCCGGGCTCCCCGCTCGCTCAAACAGGAGTACCAGGAGTTCATTCTGCAGCGGCTCGAGGAGTACAAGAACACGGTGGCGCGGGCGGAGCTGCTCAAAATCGGCGATGAGGCCGCGCGCGAGCTGCAGGCGAGCGCACAAGAGCAGTATCTCCTCACCGAAGTGCTGTTGCTCGAGCATGTCGATCGCATCATCGCGCGGCGCCTCCGCCTCCCGTCATTCCCGCGCTGGCGCCAGAAACATCGGGCGTTGCGCGAAGCACAGCGCGAGCCGACTCACTGGGGCTTTGACCGCACACATCCGATTGTGCCCTGGGCCAACCGCATCGAGCCGCGCGACATCGTCGTCGTGCTGGGTGCCGCGGCACTGGGGGAAGCGCTGTTTCTCGCCGCGCATGACGCGGAGGTGTTTCTGCTCGATCAGGATCTTGGGGCGGTGGAGGCAGCCGAAGGCCGGGCGGTGACGGAGCAGCTGGCCGGGGCGTTTCAGGCGTTGGTCATCAATTTTGGGAGCTGGTTTCCCGATCTGACCCCGTCGCTCGTGGCGATCGCACCCAGTTGTCTCAGCCCGCTGCGGACGAGACAACGCACTTCGTTGATAGCCGACCTTCAGGTTCGGACTCCCTCCGGGGGGGTGCACGTCCTGCTGCCGCCCCCGGATGAGAATCGCGAGGTGATCCCTCTGGCACCGGAGGCGCTGCAGACGCTCTATCGTGGCTGGCAGGTCCAACGCGGCCGCAAGTCCAAGCGCTCCGGTTTCACGGCGATCAAGCCGCCGCGTCAGCTCGACACGGCGCTGAACGTGTCGGACTGACGACGCTGTCATCGCGACGTTCTGTAACATCAAAAGTGTCAGGCACTTACGCCGCTGAGAACATGGCAAGCGGCTTGCGCAGCCGGTCAGCATGACAAGTCTCCCTATGACACTCGACGGCGAGCCGATGGGCATCATCCTGCGAGCCGGACAACAGATCCTGAGACCCGCCAAGATTTGGGCGTACTGCTGGTTCCTCGATGAGGGGGAGGACGGGGATCATACCCATCGGCACCTGCCGGTAGATCCCAAAGTCTAAGAAAAAATGTAGCTGAGCCTTGCCCCCCTTTCCCGCCAGCCTATCTATTTCAGGCATGGCGACGCTGACGATTGATGGCCACAAACTGAGCGCCGACGAAGGGCGGACGATTCTCGACGCGGCGCGGGCCGCCGGTCTCGAAATCCCGACGCTCTGCTGGTACCCGACCCTCTCCATCGTCGGCAACTGCCGCATCTGTCTCGTGTCCGTCGAAGGCCAGCCCAAACTCATACCGGCATGCGCGACCAAAGTCTCCGACGGCATGGTGGTGACCACGCAGTCGCATGCCGCCGTGGAAAACCGCATAGGCGTGCTGCGCCTGCTCGCGGAGCGATACCCGACCGAGCACCTGCGTAACGGTGGCCGTGCGCATCCGCGCAACGAGTTCGAGCGTTACCTGGTGCAGTACGACGTCGTCCCGACGTCTGTCGACAGTCGCGATCTTCCGCTGCGCTCGGGCGACGAGCGCCCCGGCGATCCGATGATCCGCCACGACATGTCGACGTGCATCCTCTGCACGCGCTGCGTGCGCGCGTGCGAGGACATTCAGGTCGTGGGCGTGCTGGACGTCGGCTTCCGCGGCGAGCACGCCGAGATCATCGTCGGCGCCGACGGCGACCCCGACAAGGCGGGATGCACGTGGTGCGGTGAGTGCGTTCGCGTTTGCCCCACCGGCGCGATTTTCGAGGTGATGCCGCGGCAGCGCTTCGCCCCGGAGCAGATCCGACATCCGGACAAGGTCGTGCGCGCAGTCTGTCCCTACTGTGGCGTCGGGTGCCAGGTGGACTTGCACGTCGCCAACAACACGGTCGTCCGCGTCACTTCTCCCGACATCGAGCTGAACACTCCCAATCAGGGCTCCACCTGCGTCAAAGGCCGCTTCGGCTACGACTTCCCGCAACACCGCGACCGCCTGACTCGGCCGCTGATACGGAAAAGGTGGAGCAAGGAGAAAGGCCGCTGGATCTGGAAGGGCCCGAAGGGCACGGAGCGCCGCGCGGGTCCCTGGCGCACCATCGAACGCGAGGGCCAGGACACCAAGCCCGGCACGCCGCCCCGCGCCACCGGCAAGCACGTGCGCGACCTCCCGCTGCTCGCGCGGCTCGACATGGACATCCGCGATCGCGTTGCGACGCCCGCGGACTGGTACGCACCCTTCCGTGAAGCAACGTGGGACGAAGCACTCGAGCTGACGGCGCAGGAGCTGCTCCGGATCAAGGCAGCCCGCGGGTCCGACGCGCTCGCATGCTTCTCATCGGCGAAGTGCACGAACGAAGAGAACTACGTGATGATGCGGATGTTTCGCGGCGCCCTCGGCACGAACAACGTCGACCACTGCACGCGCTTGTGTCACTCGACCTCCGTCGCCGCGATGCAGCGCGCGATCAACACCGCGGCGGCATCGGGCTCGATGCGGGAGATCGAGCAGGCCTGCGACGTCATCTTCATCGCCGGTGCCAACACGACCGAGTCTCACCCCGTGTTTGGCGCCGCGCTCAAGCGCGCGCATGAAAAGCGTGCCCAGCTCATCGTCGCCGATCCACGCCGCACCGAGCTCGCTGCGCGCGCGGACATTCACCTGCAGATGCAGCCCGGCACCGACGTCGCGCTCTACTCGGCGATGTTGAATCACATTTTGGGACTGGGGTTGGAGAATAGGGCCTTCATCGACCAGCGCACGCATGATTTCGACAAGGTCCGGGCCGCTGTGAAGCCGTACACGCCGGCAAAGGCGGCAAAAATAACTGGCATAGCGGCGGCAACAATCGAGCGCGCCGCCGAGATTTACGCGCGTGGGCCGAACACGAGCACCCTGTGGGCGATGGGGCTGACGCAACACGCCAACGGGACCGACATCGTCACGTCGTTGCTCAACCTGATGTTCGCCTGCGGGATGATCGGCCGCTGGGGTGCGGCGATGCTGCCGGTGCGCGGGCAGAACAACGTGCAGGGCGCCTCCGACGTCGGCGCCATTCCATTCGTCTATACCGATTACCAGCCGGTGGGCGACCAAAAAGCCCGCGCACGATTCGCCAACACGTGGGGTGTCCCCGCCGACTCGCTGTCGCTCAAGAGCGGCCTGATGGTGACCGAAGTCGTCAAGCCGGAAAGTGGCGTGCGGGCCATGTACATCATGGGCGAGAACCCGATCATCTCCGATCCGGACATCGCCCATGCCGAAGGCTGGTTCCAAGAGCTCGAGTTCCTGGCGGTGCAGGATCTCTTCCTCACGGAAACGGCGCGCTACGCGGACGTCGTGCTGCCCGGCGCGAGCTTTGCCGAGAAGACGGGCACGTTCGTCAACACCGAGCGCCGTATCCAGCTCAGTCACAAGGCGGTCGACTCGCCCGGCGAGGCGCGCGGCGATCTCGAGATCCTGATCGACCTGACGAATCGCCTCGGGCTGCGGACCGACTACGCCGACGCCGAAGCCGTCATGCGAGAGATCGCGAGCGTGACGCCCAGCTGGGCCGGCGTCACCTACGATCGGCTCGAAGGAGCGGGACTCCAGTACCCCGTGCCGACGCCGGACCATCCCGGCACCGCCTTCCTCTTTGAGAAAGCGTTCCCCACGGCCGACGGCCGGGCACGATTCGTTCCCGTCGAGTACACGAATCCGGTGGAGCTTCCAGACGATGCGTATCCCTTCGTGATGAATACCGGTCGCCAGCTCTATCACTGGCACACGGGGACGATGACCCGCCGGGCCAGCGGCCTCGATGCGCGCGAGCCGACCGCGATCGTCGAGATTCATCCCGACGATGCCAGCATGCTGGGGGTCCGCGAAGGCGAGCTGGTGCGCCTCACGTCGCGCCGCAACTCGATGGTCACCGCCGCGCGCATCAGCGATCGCGTCGCGCGCGGCCAGGTCTTCGTTCCGTTCCACTTCCGCGAGGCGGCTGCCAATTTGCTCACGAATCCGGTGCTCGACCCCTACGCGAAAATGGCGGAGTTGAAGGTCTGCGCGGTGCGGATTGAACCGGTCAAAGCAACAGTCGAGGCGTCAGGTTCGTGAGGTCCCACCCTGAAGGGTGGGCCCAATACTGCACTGTGCATAATGCACAGTGTGTTGCTGGGCCCACGCTTGACCGTGGGAAGATCCGTAGGCGACTGTCATGGATCTAGGCCTGAAGGGTCGCGTCGCCCTGGTATGCGGCGGCACACGCGGCATCGGCCGCGCGGTCGCCAACACGCTCACGGAGGAAGGCGCGCAGGTCGCGGTCAACGGCCGTGACCCCAAGACAGCGCCCTTCCCGGCGGACGTCACGGTGCCTGCTCAAGCTGAGAAGCTCGTGCAGGACGTCGCACAGAAATTCGGGCGGCTCGACGTGCTGTTCTGCAATGCGGGCGGCCCGCCGGCCGCGGCGTTCAAGGACCAGCCCGCCGACGCCTGGCAAAAAGCCATCGAGCTGAATCTCCTGTCCACGATTCACCTCGCGCGCGCCGCCGTGCCGATCATGCGCAAAGCCAAATGGGGCCGGATCATCTGCCTCGCGTCGGTCGCCGCGCTGCAGCCACTGCCCGGCCTCATCCTATCCTCGACCGCGCGTGCCGGCGTGCTCGGCTTCGCCAAGGCGCTTTCCGACGAGGTCGCCGCGGATGGGATCACGGTGAACAGCATTTGCCCCGGCTTCATCGACACCGAACGCATCAAGGAGCTGTCGAAGGCGCGGCCGGAGATGATGCAGCAGCGCCTGGCCGAAATCCCGCTGCATCGCGTCGGCACGCCGGAGGAGCTCGCCGCCGCGGTCGTGTTCCTGGCGTCAGAACGGGCCAGCTATATTACCGGCGCCGTGCTCGAGGTCGACGGCGGCTTCACCCGATCAATCTTCTAACCCGTCCCCCTTCCCTCTTCCCCCATCCCGGTCTCCATGCAAGCGATCGTCAAGGAAAAACGCGCGCCCGGTTTGACCGTGAAGTCGGTGCCGAAGCCGGCCCCCGGTCCCGGCGAGGTCTTGATCGCGGTCCGCCACGCCGGCGTGTGCGGCACCGATCTCCACATCGCCGACTGGAATCCCTGGGCGCAGGGGCGCATCAAGCCGCCGATCATCGTGGGCCACGAATTCGCCGGGGAGATCGAGTCGGTCGGCGACGGTGTCACGGGGCTCCGGGCTGGTCACCTGGTCACCGCCGAAGGCCACATCGTCTGCGGTCACTGTCTCCAGTGCCGCACCGGAAACAGTCACATCTGCCAGAACACGCGCATCATCGGGGTCGATCGCGACGGCGCATTCGCCGAATACATCACGATGCCCGCGACCAATGTGCTGACGCTCGATGGGGGAACTATCCCGACCGAAGTCGGGGCCATCATGGACCCGATGGGGAACGCGTTTCACACGGTGCTGACGGGGGGGGCAGAGATTCCCGGCAGCACCGTTTTCATTGTGGGCTGTGGGCCGATCGGCTGCTTTGCGGTAGGCATCGCGCGGGCGGCGGGCGCCACCAAGGTCATTGCCTCGGACGTGAATCCGAAACGCCTCGCGCTCGCCGCCACGATGGGCGCGCACGTCACCATCAACGCCAAGACAGACGACGTCGTGAAAACGGTCCTCGCCGAGACGGACGAAGAGGGCGCGGACGTGGTGTGCGAGATGTCAGGCGTGCCATCGGCGCTGCACCAGGCATTCGCGGCCGTTCGGATGGGCGGGCGCGTGCAACTGCTCGGAATCCCGGACGGCGCAGTCCCGATGGACTTCGCCACGGAGATCATCTTCAAGGGGATCACGGTCTACGGCGTGATTGGCCGCAAGATGTACCAGACCTGGCATCAGATGCGCCGCTTTCTCATCGGCGGCCAGTTCGACCCCCGCCCCATCATCACGCACAAGTTCCCACTCGCCAAGATCGACGACGCCCTAGCGGCCATCCGGTCGGGGGACGCCGGCAAGGTCATTCTGGAGATCGCATGAGCTTCATCGGGCAGCTGGAGGAGGAGCTGGCGGGGTTCAAGAAAGACGGCGTCTACAAGCGGCTCAACTACCTCGATTCACCGCAAGACCCGCGCGTACAGATGGAAGGACGCGGCGAGGTCGTCATCCTCTCCTCGAACAATTACCTCGGCCTCTGCGACGTGCCGGACGTGGTGCAGGCGGGCAAGGCGGCGATCGACCGCTGGGGCGCGGGTACTGCATCCGTGCGGTTCATCTGCGGCACCTTCACGGTGCATCGCGAGCTCGAGCACGCACTCGCGAAATTCGTGCGGTGCGAATCATCGCTCACCTACGTCAGCTGCTGGAATGCGAACGAGGGCCTCTGCCCCACGATCCTCGGCGAGCAGGACGTCGTGATCTCGGATCAGCTGAACCACGCCTCGATCATCGACTCGATCCGGCTCGCCAAGGCGATCACGAAGTGCCAGACGGCGGTCTACAAGCACTCCGACATGGCGGACCTGGAGGAGAAGCTGCGCGCGGCCGGGAACGCCCGTCGCAAGCTGATTTTCACCGACGGCATCTTCTCGATGGAAGGCGACATCGCAAAGCTGCCGGACCTCGTCACGCTGGCCCGGAAGTACGACGCGGTCCTCGCGGTCGATGACTCGCACGCGACGGGGGTACTCGGGAAAGGGGGCCGGGGAACGGCTGAGCACTACGGCATGCTGGGTGAGATCGACATCATCACGTCCACCCTCGGCAAGGCGCTTGGCGGCGCGGCCGGCGGCTTCACGGCCGGTCCGCTCGCGCTCACCGACTATCTCACGCAGCGCTCCCGGCCGCAGCTCTTCAGCAACGCCCTCCCGCCAACCGTCGCCGCGAGCGCATTGGCCTCGGTCCGGCACGTCGCAGCGCATCCGGAGCTCGTGGCGACGCTGCATCAGAACGCCAAATACTTCCGCGAACAGCTACTCGCCCTCGGCTTCAAGCCATTGCCGGGCGCCACGCCCATCGTCCCCGTGATCCTCGGCGAAACGGCGAAGGCGATCCGCATGAGCGAACTGCTGCTGGCGGAAGGCGTGTTCGTGACCGGCTTCGGCTATCCCGTTGTACCGCAGGGACATGCACGCGTCCGCTGCCAGCTCTCGGCAGCCCATGCGCGTGACGATCTCGATTTCGCACTCCGCGCCTTCAAGAAGGTGGGTTCAAAACTGGGGCTCATCTGATGACACCGCTCCTGCTACTTGTGTTGCTACAAACCGCCGAACCGCCGATCCGCCCATCCGCCGCTCTCGGTTTCGAACCGGGCGCCGACTCCATGCTGGCGGACTGGAAGCAAGTCAGCGGCTACATGAATCGCCTGGCCCAACAGAGCCGGTACGTGCGCGTCGACACGCTCGGCCGCACGACTGAAGGCCGGCCGTTTCTCCTGATGACGATCACCTCGCCCGCCAATCAGAGCCGGCTGGCGGACATCAAGCGGGCCCAGGGCTTACTGGCGGATCCGCGCCGCCTCACCGACAGCGCGCTCGAGGAAATCCGCAAGACACAGCCGGCGGTCATTCTGATCAGCAACAACATCCACTCCACGGAAGTCGCGTCCAGTCAGATGGGGATGACCCTCGCGTATCGGTTGAGCACCGATGCCGCGCTCCGTTCGCTCCTCGACTCTGTGGTCGTGTTGATGATCCCGTCCATGAACCCCGACGGCCTCGACACCGTCGTGAGCTGGTATCGCCGCTACAAGGGCACGCGCTACGAAGGCGGTCCCCTGCCCTGGCTGTATCACAAGTACATCGGGCACGACAACAACCGCGACTGGTTCATGTTGACGCAGGTCGAGACGCGACTCGTCACGCGGATGCTGTACACGGAGTGGTTTCCGGAAATCGTCTACGACGTGCACCAGATGGGTTCCAACGGTGTGCGGCTCTTCGTGCCGCCGTTCCAGGATCCCGTCAATCCGAACCTCGACCCGGCGATCGTTTCGGGGATCAACCTGGTCGGCGCGCAGATGGCGGCCGCGCTCTACGACGCGGGAATGACCGGCATCGCGCACCAGCAGACCTACGATCTCTGGTGGCACGGCGGCTTCCGCTCGACCCCCACGCGCCACAACATGATCGGCATTCTCACCGAAGCCGCCAGCACGCGACTCGGCTCGCCAATCACGCTGGCATTCGACTCCGTGCGCCAGCCGGCGCGGGGCGTGAATTACGCGGAGCCGTGGCCGGGTGGCACGTGGCATCTGGGCGACATCGTGCGCTATGAGCTGATCACGTCGCAGTCGCTCGTGCGCTTGGCAGCGCGGGACCGCGCGAGCATCATCGATCGCTTCGTAGCGCTCGGTCGCCGCGAGGTGGAGGCGGGACTGGCGGGAAACCCGTTCGCCTACATCCTGCCGCCTTCCGCCGAGCAGCGGGATCCGGAAGCATGGGCGGCGCTCGCCAATGTGCTCGCCGCCGGTGGTGTCGAAGTGTACCGGGCCGCGGAGGCCTTCAGCGCCGACGGCCAGCGTTACCCGGCCGGCTCGCTGGTCATCCCCATGGGCCAGCCGTACCGCGCCCACGCGAAGGACCTGCTGGAGCCGCAACACTACACGCCCGTGAACGACCGCCCGCCCTACGATGTCGCAGGGTGGACGTTGCCGTTCACCATGGGCGTGCGGGCCGAGGTCGTGAACGGCCCGTTCAGCGCAAATCTCGTGAAGGTCGACACCGTCGTCGTGGCACCGGGCAGGATTGAAGGCTCGGGCGACGTGTTCATCCTGAGGAATCGCACCAACGGTGAGTCGCGCGCCGTCGCCCAGCTGCTGGCGGCTGGTCAGTCCGTCGCGACGCTGGGCGATAGTCTGGTGGTCCGTGGTCCCAGGGCTCGTGCGATTCTGAGCGAGCAGGCGGCGCGGCACGGATTCACCGTGACTGCGGTGCGAGAGGTGCCGGGCACGACTGGCCGGGCGCGCCAGCGGCTGCCGCGCATCGGCCTGTACCAGCCGTGGACCGGCAACATCGACGAAGGTTGGACGCGCTGGTTATTCGAACAGTATGGAATCAGCTACACGACACTCCACGACGCCGACGTCCGGAAAGGCGGCTTGCGACAGCGATTTGATGTGATCGTGTTGCCGGATGCGGATGGCGGATCGCTGGATCGCGGCGTTGACTCTACTCGCATTCCATTGCAGTACGCTGGGGGGCTGGGCGAATCGGGCGCCACCGCTCTTTCGGATTTCGTTCGGGGTGGCGGGACGCTCGTCTGCCTGGACGGTTCAAGTAATTTCGCGATTGCACACCTTAACCTACCGGTGGTCAACGTTCTAGCTGGAGAGGCATCCGGTCCACAAGTTTTGCGATTTTACGCCCCAGGCTCTATTTTCGGTACGGTTTTGGGGGGGGTGGAAGGGTCTCGTAGCCCGGTTACCATCGGGGTCGCCGACTCCCTCCAGGTCTACTTCGAGAATAGCGCCGCCTTCACCGTTTCGGCCCCGGCGAGGGCCCTGGCGACGTATCCCGTGCAGGCCCTGCGGTCCGGCTATGCCCGGTACCAAGAGCGGCTCGTCGGGAAAGCGGCGCTGGTGGAGGCACCGGTAGGCAGCAGGGGGGGGCGTGTCATCCTGTTCGGGTTTCGGCCGCAGTTTCGGGGCCAGACGCACGGCACCTTCAAGCTGCTCTTTAACGCGGTTCTGTTGGCGGCCCCTTAACCCGGAGCCGTGGGAGGAGTCCCGATGAAGCGGCTGGTTCTCCTGGTGGGATTCGTAATCTTGGCAGCGAATTCCGCCGCGGCGCAAAGATCGCAAAACATCGAATTCGGCGGCTTCGGGTCGTGGTGGCGGTTCGACCGCTCATTCCAGATCACCAACGCCTTCGGCGGCGGGGCACGCATCGGCTACAACCTGAGCGATCGCGTCGGTATCGAAGTGACGGGCGACTACATCCAGACGACGAACTGGGCATCGACACAAAACATCGACGTTTCGACCGTCAGTGCCGGCCTCGTGCTGAACTTCCCGGTCGGCGACCAGTCGTCGCTCCTGGCCTCGGGCGGCTACTCCCGCATGGTCTTTGGGAAAGACCCGCCCTACGACTTCACGCAGCACATGGTCTATGGCAGCCTGGGCTTCCGCCTCTTTGTGTCGCATCACGTGGCGATCCGGGGTGATGTGCGTGCGCAATTCACGCCCGCCAACCCGCTCTACACGGATCCCAGTCTATGGACGGGCCAGGTACAAGGCTCGTTCGGCGCCTCCTATTTCTTCATTCCGCCGCAACAAGGCCGGGGCTTCAACACGAACTTCAACTGGTATTGGGGTGCACAGGGCGGCTTCTTCGTATCCAAGACGAACACGCAGCCCTATGTGTACGATCCGATCGCCGGCGGCCACTGGCTCATCACGTCGCGCCGTACCGCACTGTACGTCGCGTACGAGCAAGCGTTCTTCCTGTCCGACGCGAACGCGGTGATCTTCGATCCCAATTCGTCAGGCTGCTCGTTGGGGGCCGCGCCGTGTCGCGACGTCTCGTTCAATGGTGTACGCCGTCTCATGTTCGGCGTGCTCGCCTATCCGACGCAAAAGGTGATCGAGCCGTTCGGCGGCGGTGGGTTCGCCATCATGCAGATCCTCAATCCCGTGGTCGACTGCCCGAGCTGCGACCTGAGCCAGTCTTCCCAGGCCGACGACCGTGTGAACGATGCCTCCAGCAAGGCGTTCTTCTGGATCATGGGCGGCTTGCAGATCAACTACTCGAGCAAGTTGAACGTGTTCGCGCACTACCTGTTGACGTCGGGCGCCAGCAACTTCCTGCTGCTGAGCAACACGCACACCCTGCAGGGCGGCGTCCGTATCAGCCTCGGTACGTCAAAGGAAGGAATTACCGAGCGGCACTAGCGGGAGACCCAGGGCGAGTCCTTGAGATAAAACCGTAGCGGCCAGTCCGCAGCCTCCGTAATGCCGATGCGCGGGCCTGTCATGATCTCACCCCGTTTTGGATTCGATCCTGCGACAATGCGGAGCACGCCGCGCTGCAGCGACATGCCATTCAGCGCACCCGTGATCCCCAGCGCCTCGCACAGGCGAGCAGGACCGGAACAGAGTGGCTCCTTGCCGCGCCGCACGCGCATGGTCTCGACCCCGGCGACCGGCTCGAGCGCCCGAATCAGCACGGCCGCGGGATAGTCGCGGGGCTCGGTCACGGCGTTGAGACACCAATGCATGCCGTAGGTGAAGTACACGTACGCCGTCCCCGGCGGCCCGTAGAGGGGTTCGGTGCGGGCAGTGCGCCGGTGTCCGTACGCGTGACAGGCGGGATCATGCGGGCCGACATACGCTTCCACTTCCACAATTCGGCCGGCCGTTTGACGACGACGGCCTCCCACGTCGCTCACCAGGATGTGTCCCAATAGTCCACGCGCGACCTCTTCTGTAGGTCGCGCGTAGAATCGGGGCCTGACGGCCGCGCCCGCGATCCTCACTCGCCTCCGGTGAGTCCCCGCTTCACCTTCGACCAGAAGGACTCGTTGTCGGCCACCGCGGGCGCCGCCGGAGGCGGCGGAGGTGCGGGACGTTCTGGAGGTTCGGGAGGGGGCGCTTGTTCGAGGACCGGACGGGCGTCGTGATTCGAATGGTCCACCGCTTCCGACTCGAAACGCCGAGGACCGCGACCACGGCCGCCGCGACCACCGCGACGACCACGGCCCCTCTCCCCGCGCTCCCCCCGCTCCCCGCGCTCTCCCCGCTCGCCCCGCTCGCCGTTTTCGCCCCGACCTCCGCCGCGCGCGCCGCGTCCGCCGCGCCCCCGGCCGCCACGCTCGCCACGCTCGCCACGTTCCGGGGTTCCCGTCCCCGACGATTGGCCGCCAACCGTGGGCGGTTTCGGGGCGACGGGCATCACGTCGCCACGGGGACGGAAATTGGGATCCACCTCGACCACGCCAATCTTGGGAATTTCAGGGAGACCACCACCGGCAGCCGGGCGGCGAGCGCCGCCACGCGAGCCGCGTCGGAATCGCGCGCTGCGGATGGGAATTCCCCCCGGCAGCGACGAGGGCGTACTGTACGGCGGCGGTGGTGCCGACGACGCCGGCATGGGGATATCATCCTCTTCTTCAATAGCTGGCGGCGGCGCTGGCGGAGGCTCCTCGACCTCGGCGGCTTCGTCCACGCCAATCCGGCCCACCGCCTGCTTCAGCCGGTCAAACGCGTCTCCGAACGAGAAAGCCGATTTCGCCGGTTCCGCTGGAGCTTCCGGCGACTGCGGCTCTGTGGGTTCGGCTGGTTCGTGGCCGCGTCCTTTGTTCCCCCCCCCACCACGACCACCACGCCGGCTGCGGGGACGATCAGCTGCCGGCTGCGTTGCTTCGCTCATCGCGGCGAGCGTCGGCTGGGCAGGCGCGCCCTCGACCTGCGGTCCGAGCGCGATCTCATATTGACCATTGTCGAGCCGGGTCAATGTGATCAAGCCGCGCCGGGCAGCCTCGATCACGAACTTGCTGAAGCGCGAGAACCCGGCGTCCTTCTCGTCGAAGTTGGGGTCGATCTCCTGCATCACCTGCTTCAAGCGGTCGGAGCGCATGACGTCGTTGTGCGCCGTCATCTGCTTCACCGCCTCGACGACCAGCTCCCACGGATCACGCTTCACGTACTCGACGTCGCTCGCCTTCGTGAAGCCGGCGAGCTCGTTGTACGAGTAGTACTCGTCGCAATTCTGGATCAGGAGGTCGCTCGAGGACTCTCGAATGCCGACCCCGATCACGTACTTGCCGTATTCCTTTAGCTTGAGCACGAGCGACGAGAAATCCGAATCGCCCGAAAGCAGAATGAACGTTCCGATCTCCGGTCGCGTGAAGACCAGCTCCAGCGCATCGATCGCCAATCGGATGTCGGTCGCGTTTTTCTTATTCGCACCGTGCGCCGGCGCAAAGATGAGATCGATCGACGATTCCGAAAGTGGGACGATGTATTGTGGATAGCGGCGCCAGTCGGCGTACGCGCGCTGTACGGCGACCTTCCCACGGATAATCTCCGACTGCAGCAGGCGTTTCAATTCGGTCTGGAGGTCCGATCGAATCGCCATGGTGACGTTGTCGAAGTCGATCATCAGCGCCGCATTGGGCGCGTGGGCGGGGGGTTCTTTGTGGACCGGGCGTGTCAAATGGCTGTGTTGCTGTTGAGACTGCGGTGTCATAACTGACTCTGTTCCTGCCCTGGGGCCGGACAAGCGGGGAGTACGTCCCTCACAGCGAGGAACTGTACGACGCGTGTCTGCTGCGTCGGGCTTTTGGTAAAGGCGGGTTGCGCCGTAATAAAGGGCTGGCTGATGCGTGGGAGGGTCGCCGAGTCACCGCCGGCGCGCCGGTGCGCGCTGCCTCGACCCAATGCCGAGGCCCGCAGGCGCCGCCTGATGGTTCAACCCCTCGCCGATGGCACTGCCAGCGAACGAACGACTCAACATAAACGATTGATCCTGCAGAAGCTAGGCTTCCTTACGATCGGGGGGCCTCGTGATCGGTCAAAACCGGCAAAAAGGGAACCCAGGGCCCAAGTCGGCCCGATACTGCTTGGCCATCACCCGGGCTACCTGTGCGATATGGCCGAGGTCGTGCACCACCCAGGCCGCGAGCAGCTGCCGCAACGTCACTGGACCGAGGCTCGGGTGCTCGCCGGGCAGGTCGAGTTGGGCGTCCGTCAGGTGCCAGGACTTCAGGACCTGCAGGTTCTCGGCCCGCAGCTTCGCGAACTCGTCGAGCAAGGAATCCAGAGTGCGGCCCTTGTTCCGGGCTCGGTGGCGGAAGCGGTCATAGGGCTCGAAGCGCCGGTTCGCATCTTGGGCCAGGATGATACGCGCGCGCGGCATCCAGTCGGTCTCCTCGCCGTCGATCAGATGGCCGATGTTGTCGAAGGGGCTGAAGGTATCCGGGCCCTCGGTGCCTCGCGCCCATTCCGTGTCGATGTCGTGAAGCAGCTCGCGAAGCGTGGCCGGCGTGCGCTTCAGAATCTCGACGGACAGCCCAAGATTGAATTCCATCGCTAGAACCTCACTCCCGCTCCCAGCCGCAGCGTGCGCGGTGGGACCCGGGATCGCACCCGGCCGTAGTCACTGCCCGCGAAACCCGCGATCGCATTGACCTCGGTTTGAATGCCCGTGACGCTGGCGTCGCCCAACACGTTGAACCCGTCCACGACCAGCAGGATCTCAGTCCGGCCACTCGGGATGCTCCGCTCCAAGTGCAGGTCCAGAGAAGCGCGGGCTTCGTACCGGTAGGTCCCGCGAGGCTGAACGAAAATGCGGTGGCCGGTCACGGTCCGGAACAGAAACGGATGGAAGGGCACCGTGTCGAGAACACCGGGGGATCCTGTCCCAGGTACCACGACGGCATACTCGGTGAGCAGCCCGGAGATCGGCAGCGTGGGCGTGACGCGATCGCCCGTCGCATACGAGAAGAACATGCCGCCCCTGAGCCGCGCCGGCAGGAGCCCGCCGATGGACACCTTCCCCTCGAAACGACTCTGGTTATTGAGGGCGCCGTAGTAGTTGTACTGCTCGTTGAGTCGCACCCAGGGACCCGGCCCACCGTTCGTGTAGTCGTCCGGTCCCGTCACCACGTTGTAGTTCCCTTCGAGTGTCGAGAGGGTCGCCGACGCGCCGGCCCACCACGTCCGGTAGTGCCCGTCCAGCCGGAGCTGCAGCTGCGCGAATCGCCGCGTCGCCTGCGGCACGTTGGTGAGCACGAAGTCGGGCGCATAGCGGAGCGACGCCAGCTGCGCCGGAGTCAGGCCGGGCGGGGCATAGAGCACGTTGGGATCCGTCAGTTGGCCCTGCCGCAACAACTCCTGGACATAGAGAATGTCCTCGTTGGAAATGGCCAGCTGCTCCAATACGAGCGGCTGGCCCGCGAACTCCACCGGCTTGCCGAAGCGATCGAGCACCATGACGTTGTCGACCACGGTGTAGTTGGACGCGATGTTCCGGTCCACGAGCGCGACCATGTCGCGGTTTCTCCGGCGGATGTACGCCACGCCGACCTTCCAGCGCGCGCCGAGGGCGCGTTCCAGGGAGACGACGGTTTGCTCCACATAAGGCTGGCGATACTGCTCCACGCGGCCCGCCTGGTCGAGCCGGACTGTCTCGTCCAAGCGGAACAGCCCGCCGGCCGCAAGCGAATCACGCTCGCCAAGCGTGAACGTTTGCGTCGGGGTCCCCGGCGCGGGCCCGAGGTAAGACCAAATCTCCTCGTTGCGGTAAGTCCCGGCCCCGATCACGCGGTCGAACAAGGCAGCGAACATCGGCTGGTGATACCGCCCCCAGTGAGCTTTGGCGACGAGCCCGCCCAAAGCGCTGAGCTCCGCCACCACGCCGATGCGGGGCTCGAGCGCGGCGTCCCGTACCGCCGTGAATCGCGGGCCGCCACTCGCCGGCGTGAGGTTTCCCGTCCACCACCCGTACCGGAACCCCGGATTGAAGCGGAGCCACGGAAGGATCCCAATCTGCTCCTGTAGGAACAGCGCGCCGTTCCGGACGTCGCTGTTGATCGTCACGTCCCCACCCCACTCGGTCGGGATCGCGTTGAGGTAGGGCCACGTCGCCGGAATCGCGGGGTCGAATCCGGCGACGCGCAGCGGCCGCCACGTCATGCCGCCGTTCCGCCGACGCTCGTACCACCAGCCTCCCAGCGTGTACTCGCCACCGACCTTCACCTCGTGCTCCAAGCCGGCGACCCGGCCACGCCCCGTCCAGCCGGCCGTCAGCTCGAGGCTCGACGGCGCGGCCCCAGTCCGAAACAACGCGTTCTGGTACTGGGGTGGGTTGACCTCCGTCAGCAACTCGATGCCCGGCGTCACGACATGGTTATAGGGATCATGCCACTCGCGGGCGGTGAACCCACCCACCCGCACCGTGAGTGCACTGCGAGGTGACCAAATGCGCTGCCAGGTGAGGTTGCCCGTCAGGTTGAACTGCCGCAGCCGGTCGGTCGCATCCGCGGCCGCGTACCCCGTCTGGCCGACCCGTTCGCCGTCCTGGTACCGCCCCATGAGGCTGCCCTCGAGCAAATCATGGCCGCTCGGCTGCCACGTCAACTTGGCGAGCCCTCGCTCTTCGCGGAACGACGGTGGCTGCGCGACGAAGGCCCCTGGCGTGGACGGCAGGTAGTTCAAGACCTGCTCCTCCTGCCGGATCACATGGCCGAACAGGGCGAAGTGCAAGCGGTCGTGGACGAGCGGGCCACGCACCTGACCATCCAGCTCCCGGCGGCCCGCCAGCTCGTCCCCGATCTCACCAGGGATCAGGTTGGTGCCATTGAGCCGGTTCGACTCGAACGAGGTACGGAGCGCTCCTTCGATCACGTTCCTGCCGCGCAGGGTCACCACTTCGACGAGGCCGCCCTGTGCGTCCCCGACATCGGCCCCGGCGCCCAGGCCGCGGACATCGAGGGTCTCGATCCAGCTGGGAGTCGGCAACAATAGGGCGCCGCCCAGGCCCGGATGGTTGACCGTGGTGCCATCGAGCGAGTAGGAGTTGGCCTGGTCGGACGCACCGCCCCAGATCTGATCCGGCCGCGCGCCCGGCGTCAGGGCGATCAGTTGACGGACGTCGAACGTTGACGGGAGCAGCGAGATCTCGCCGACCGTGAGCTTCGTGCCGAGCTCGGCGTCAGTGGTGGAGATACTGGAGGGCGGGGCGCTCACGACGAGGGAGTCGAGCGTGAAGGAAACGAGCTCGAGCACAAAGGTGACTTGCGCGGTGCGGCCAGGCTCGACCTCGACCGCCTGCTGGAACGGGCGGTACCCGAGCCGGCGTACGGCGATCCGGTACACTCCAGGATCGAGGTGGCCGATCCGCCAGACGCCATCGGCGTCGGTGGTGGCTCGCAAACGAAGCACGCTCACCTCGGCAGACGCCAACGGCCGGCCCGCCGGATCGACTACGCGGCCTTCGACCCCGCCGCGCGCCTGGGACAGTCCGGCGGCGGGAACTGCAGCCGTCAGTACGGCGCCCAGGACCGACGCCAGTTGACGCACTTTACGATTTCGGCGGTTCCCAGTGGAACCGGTGCATGATCCGGTGAATCACCGGTGACAGGAACAGACCCGCGACGACCAGGAAAACGACACCCGCATACAGTGCAAAGATACCCGCGAAGATTTTGCCACCGTTGGTGTGCAGAGCGTCCACCGGCCCCATGCCGCCAAGCAGCATTGCTGTATTAAGGAAGGCATCGCGCCAGGGGAGCCGTTCGTAGTGCTCGTACCCTGCCATGCCGATGAGCAGCGACACAAGCACCAGTGCGGCGGCAACACCAACGTGACTGGCCATACGGTACGCAAACCGTCTCGTCGTTAACGGCCTCGTGTAACGGTTTTCGTACATCACGGATGCAGCTCGGCGATTCGCGCTTTGACGAGTTTCTTGATGAGCGTTGTCGGGATGGGATCTGCGAGCTGCAGCCGGACCGTTCCCTTCGAGGTCTTGTAGCCCTCGAGGTCAGCGGCCAAGCGCCGGCGGATCGCGGCGGTCATGGGATACAGGCTGCAATGATTCTTGAATGCGGCATACCAGACGAGTGGCTCCCCGTCGAGCCTGAACGCGGGGATCTGATAGCTGAACGCTTCCTCGGCGCTGGGCGCCGCCGACAGAATGGCGGCGCGAATCTGCTTGAGCGCGGCGCGCGCTTGAGGCGGCGTGGCGGCGAAGTACGCGCGCACCTGGGACTTTGCGTTCCCCTTAGGCATGAATGCTTCCTCCTCGCACCGGAAAAGGAATCTCGAGTGTCTCCCCTGAAGGCAACGCGTACCACTTTGCTTCGAGCGTCCTGCGCAGCTCGCGCACCTGGGACAGCTGCGCCTCGGTGAGTGGCCGAAACGCCGGTCGCTCGGCGGGAGGCAGGCTCGCTACCACGGTTTCGTTGAACTCCGTAGCCGTCAGGGGCTGCGGGAGTGCGCGCTCGCGATCGAACACGCCCACGACATGCTCGGCGACAATAGCCTGACCGGGCATCTTGCGACTGGCACCCGGCTTCTCGAAGTCGTCGATGTTCCACCCGGCCGCAATCAGACCAAAGAAGGCCTGATCGAAGCCGAGCACAGTTTCCACCGCGCAGTGGGTGATGTCGTGCACGGGAAAGAAGGGGTGCTCTTTCCCCCAGGTGCGCGTTCCGTCCGAGCGCAGGCATGCGAGTGTCGCTGGGCCGTCGCGGCCCTTCTTGATCTGAATGAACATGACGCTCCACTACGGCAATGCATAAGCGACGTACGTATCGCTCGACTTCGATCCCAATTTACCTCCCCCGGCCGCAATCACGACAAACTGCTTCCCACGCACGGCGAACGTGGCCGGCGTCGCATAGCCGGGCGCCGGGAGCGTCGCCTCCCAGAGCTGCCTGCCGCTGCGCGCATTGAACGCGCGAAACCTCGCGTCCTCGGTCGCGGCGATGAAGACCAGCCCGCCGCGCGTCGCGATCGGTCCGCCGTACTGCTCGGTGCCGGTAACGGGCACGCCGCGTGCCGTGAGCGCGGCAAACTCCCCCAGGGGAATCCGCCAGCGGTATTCACCGGTGTTGAGATCGATCGCGCTCAGTGTGCCCCACGGTGGCTTGATGGCGGGGTAGCCGCTTGTGTCTCGCCAGCGCTCATAGCCGGCGAATTCATAGGGAGCAGTCGTCGCCGGTTGCGATGTCCATCCCGCGGTGTCTACTGGCGCAATCGCGTAGCCGAGGTACGCGATCACCGCGGCTTTCTGGACCACCGGGAGCGCGGCAGCTGAAGGCATGAACCCGCGGCCGTGGTCGAGAATCTGGCGAACGTCGTGCAGCGAGAGACGCGTGCTGAGACCAACGAGTGATGGCGCGCGACCCTTGCCACGTCGATCGGGGCCGTGACAGGCGGCGCAGACCGTGGCGTAGACGGCCGCTCCGTCCCGTGGAGCGCCGCTGTGCGGCGACAAGACCGCGGACTCACGCATGGCCGCAATCCACGGTACGTCGCTGGCATTGACGTACAGTGTGGCGGTTTCGGGGTCGACAGCCGCGCCGCCCCACTCGCCGCCACCGTCGAAGCCCGGCAGCACGATGCTGCCGTCGCGGCTGGGCGGCATGAAAAATGTCGGCGGCTTGAGGGTGCGGAACCGCGGCAACGCGTCCGCGCTCACGTCCGACGCGCTGATCGTCTGGCGCGCGAACGGCGCGGGCTTCACGGGGAATGGCTGCGTCGGCCATGCGTGCTCCCCACGCAGATCAGAGGGGGGGACGGCACGTTCCTGGATGTCGAACAGCGGCCTCCCGGTCTGCCGATCGAACAAGAAGACGAATCCGCTCTTGGTGAGCTGTGCGGCGGCGTCGACCCGCGCACCATTCCGGGTTACGGTGACGAGATTCGGCGCCGCGGGAAGATCGCGGTCCCAGAGGTCGTGATGTACGGTCTGGAAGTGCCAGAGCCGTTTTCCCGTCGCGGCATCGAGCGCCAGAAGAGTATTTGCGAAGAGATTCGCGCCGAGTCGCGCGCCACCGTAGAAGTCCGGCGTGGCCGAGCCGGTCGGCACGTACACGATGCCGCGGGCTGTATCGACGGACATGCCGGCCCAGCTGTTCGCCCCGCCAGCGGTTTTCCAAGCGCCGGCCGGCCAGGTGTCGTACCCGAATTCGCCGGGATGCGGAATCGTGTGAAACGTCCAGCGAATCGCCCCGGTGCGAACGTCGTACGCGCGCACGTCGCCCGGCGCCGATCCTTCCTCCTCCCCCACCCGCGTGCCCTGGATGAGCAGGTCCTTGTAGATGGCGCCGGGACTCGTCGCGACGAGATAGGCGTCGCCGATCTCACGCGACAAGCCCGCGCTGAGATCGACCGAGCCCGAGTCGCCGAATGACCGGATCGGCCGGCCGCTGCGCGCGTCGAGCGCGTACAGCCGGCGGCCCGCCGTAAAGAAGATGCGTCGCTCGTCGCCCTCGGCCCAATACACGACGCCGCGATTCACGTGTGTAAGGTCCGTGCGTCGTGCGTCGTGCGTGGTGCGTGGGTCGAATCGCCAGAGGAGCGAGCCGTTCGCGGCGCGGAGCGCGATGACCGCGAGTGCCGGGGTCGTGGTATAGAGGACACCGTCCACAACGATCGGTGTCGCCTGGATCTCACCGTGACCGTCCGGCGGCAGATCGCCGGTATGGTAGACCCATGCGACGCGCAACTGACCCACGTTGGTCGTGTCGATCTGTTTGAGCGCGGAATAGCGCGTGTTCCCAGGGTCGCCGCCGGTCACCCGCCAGTCCGTATTCGGCCCGGGGCTCGTGCATCCGGCGACGAGGAGCAGTGCCGCGGTGACTTTTCGAGCCATGCGTCCCGCCTCCTCCTACAGCCCGCGCACGGCGCGCCCCGCCGCGCGCAGGTTCGCCAGCTGCATCTCGGAGTACTTGCGCGACAAGAGCACGCCGTGGGCACCGCCCTGGAACGCCGCGCGCACCGCCTGGTACACGTCCTCGGCTTGCGTCTTCTTCTCCCCCGCACCGGTTGGGATGTCGATGTCGATTCCCGGCCAGATCTGGACCGCCGGCGTCACGCCCGCCACCGCGCGCCGAGTCTCGCGCAACACGTAATCGGCCGAGAGGCCCTGCTGCGGTATCCGGTCGAGCGGCTGCTCGCGATACTGCTGGACCCCGTAGGTAAAGTCGAGCACCTGCTCCGGCGTCAGGTCGGCGAAGAGGGTGCTCTGGATGTTGCGGATGTACTGGGCCAGGCGCGGGCCGCCGCAGTTGTTGTACATCACCACCTTCAGGAAGTCCGAGTACTTGCTGAACTCGGCGTAGTCCTGCTCGGCGCGGTAGAAGGGCTGTCTCTTATACACATCTGACGCTGCCGACGAACACCGTGACGTG
>JBKPDZ010000012.1:0-25687 GCA_046728135.1 Gemmatimonadota bacterium
GGTCCCATGCGCATGGGACCGGTAAGATACAGCGCGACGGCTGATGTCTAGTTCTAGTTAGGGACGCCGTGGGTTATTGCCTCTGCCTTGCCCCCCCGAGCCGGCGTGGTCTGGCCGGTGCGAGGGCGACGCAGGTGTCGCGGGTGTGGCCGGCGTGGCCGGCGTCGCTGGTCCTTCGCCGGAATTCGGCGTCGCGTGCGTCGCAGCGGTCGCCTGTTGTGCGGGGGTCACCGGCCGGTTATCGAGACCGACTGCCTCACCACGCACGTGGGTTGCGCGGTGGGCCATCGCCGCGGCCACTTTCGCCTTGGCGACATCCGACGCGTGCTCGTTTGGGGCCGCCACTTTCGGCGTCTGCGCTGTGGCCAGCACCGGTATGAGCAACGCCGGGATGAACCATGCAATGCGCTTCATTCTTGCTCCGGATTGCAAATGTGAAGTCGTGCATATCTCGGTTCGCGCGACATCAACTCGGCGCGGGCGAGATCCTTCGCCAGCATCCGCAGCCAGGTCCACAGGTTGCGCCGAACGACGAACCGATCGGCCGCAAACCACAGTTGGGCGAACACCTCTTGTACCACCCGCTCGGCCAACGTGGAGTCCATCAGGATGCCGTACGCCTTGGCATACAACGACGCACGATGGCGCCGTTCCAGCTCGATCAGCGCCGTCGAGTCCCGCTTGACGACCCGTTTTAGCAGGTCTGCGTCGGCAACGAGGGGGCGTTGCGAGGGCTGGGGCTCTAGCATCGTTGACATGGCTTGGTAAAGATTCCCACAAGGGGGCGAGGTAACGCAAGTCACAATGGAACGTCTCCCAAATCGTTACCAATCCGTAGGGTAGCCACTCTTTAGGGGGAATCGGTTGCGCCCTGGAGCCGAGCCGAAAGACGGCGATATCGTGCGGGCCGTGCTCGCGGGGGAGCGAGAGCGATACGCGCTGCTGGTTGAGCGCTATCGCGATCGATACGCGCGCTACGCGGCGCGGATGCTGGGTTCGGCCGACGCGGCCGAGGATGCAGTGCAGGACGCGTTCGTGCGGGCCTATGATCAGCTGGCACAGTGCAAGGAGCCCGACAATTTCGTCGGGTGGTTCTTTCTGATTCTGCGGAATCGATGTTTTGCCGAACGGCGGCGCAGTCGCGCAGAGGCGCCCTTAGAAGCGGCTGACAGCGTCGCGGCGGCCGATCGGACCGACGGGGGAGCAGAAGCGGCCGAACGACGCCGCGCGCTGCAGCTAGCCTTGCTCGAGCTGACGGCGGATCAGCGGGAAGTATTTGTTCTGAAGCATATCGAGGGGTTGTCGTACGGACAGATAGCCGAGCGGTTGGGCACCTCGGTACCGTCGCTAAAGATGCGGATGCATCGGGCTTACGATCGATTGCGCGAACAACTGCGAGACCACACATGAGCGAGCGCGACTTTCATCCCCTGGTAAAGCAGCTGCTGGACGGCGATCTCACCATCGCCGACCTCCCGGCGGAGCTGCGCGCCGAAGGGGAGGAGGCACTGCGACTGCTGGCCGGCGTGGATCGCCGTCCGGTCGAGCTCCCCGGCGTGACGCAGCGCGTGATGCAGACGCTCGCGTCGCGTCCGGCGCCGGCCGTTCCTGCCTGGAAGCGCGTGATGCAGCCGCGCGAGATCCGCCTCCGCATCCGTCCCTGGGTCCTCGCTCCCGCGTTGGCGATCGCCGCGGCGCTGGTCTTGTGGATCTGGCCGGGGAAGCCAGCGAGCCCTGCGCCGCTCGTCACGGTCCGGTTTGTCTTGGTCGCGCCGGACGCCAGAGAAGTGAGCCTCGCGGGGACATTCAATCAGTGGGACCCACATGCCACACCGCTGGTGCGCACCGGGTCGACCGGCGTGTGGACCGCGACGCTGACTCTGCCGACCGGGCAGCACCAGTACGCGTTCGTTGTCGACGGCGCGCGCTGGGTACCCGATCCGGGCGCGCCCGCCGTCGACGATGGCTTTGGGCGCCGCAACAGCGTGTTGACGCTCTGATGCTCACACTGCTCGCATTGCCGCTCACCCTGCTGGGTCTGCAGCAAGGCATCGCCCAGCGACTTGCGGGACGCGTCTCACCCACCGTTGCCGCGCTCGTCGAACAGCTCGGCACGGCAGGCGCGGCGCGTGGCCTGCCGGTCGATCCGTTGATCCAAAAAGCCGTCGAAGGCGGCGCGAAGAGGGTTTCCGACGATCGCGTCGCGACCGCGGTGCGCCTGGTCGCGACGCAGCTGGACACCGCCGCCGCGGCGCTGCATGAAGGCGGTCCGGTCTTCGATACGCTCGCAATCGCGGCCGGTGCGTTCGCGATCAACGCGGGATTGAGCGGCAGCGACATCACCGCACTCGCGCGCGTCGGCGCGAGCCCGCAGGCGCTGACGGTGGGATTGCGAGTTGCGGGCACGCTGGCGGCGCTAGGCGTTCCCCCCGCCGAGGACATCGGTCTCGTCAGTGTGACGCTGCGCTCTGGCAAGTCCGCAGCGGACTTACTGCTCTTGCCGGTGGATGTGCAATCGGATGTGGCGAAGGGACTCACACCGGCGGCTGCCGCGGCAGGCCTTGCGCGGGCCGCAGCGGCGCAAGCGCGTCACGGGCCTCCCCCGGGGCACGGGCACCCCCCCGTACACCCGCCGTCCCCTTCTCACCCATAGGAGCCAGACCGCACCTCCAGCCTCCAGTCGCTCCGCGCCCGCCTTGCCCTTAGATTTCGCATCGCTATGACAATCGCATCGAATTTGGGCTTCCCACCCATGGGAGCCGCGCGCGAACTGAAGCGCGCTACCGAAGGGTATTGGAGCGGCAAGGTGAGCCTCGCGCAGTTGCTCGCCACCGGCGCGGAGCTGCGCCGGCGGCATTGGCAGCTGCAGCGTGACATCGGTGTGGACCGCATTCCCGCCAACGACTTCTCGTTCTACGACCGCATGCTGGACACGTGCGCGATGGTCGGCGCGGTACCGCCGCGGTACAGTTGGAGCGGCGAGTGGGTCGACCCGGGGACCTATTTCGCGATGGGGCGCGGCAGTCAAGGCAAAGGCCGCGACGTCACCGCGATGGAAATGACGAAGTGGTTCGATACCAATTACCACTACATCGTCCCCGAGTTGGAGCGCGGACAACGATTCCGCATGGCGTCCGCCAAGCCGGCGAACGAGTACCGAGAGGCCAAAGCCGCCGGCATCGACGCGACGACCGTCCTGATTGGGCCGCTCACCTTCCTTTTGCTCGCCAAGACGAAAGGCGCGGCGTTCGACCGCTTGTCGCTGCTCGACGCGCTGCTGCCGGTGTACGGCGACGTGCTGGAGTCGCTGGCCGCGGCGGGCGCGACGTGGGTGCAGCTCGACGAGCCGTGCCTCGCGCTCGACCGGACCGACGCGGAGCGCGCCGCGTATCGACGGGCATACCAGACGCTCGCGGCGCGCGCCGGGAAATTGCGGCTGCTCGTCGCGACCTACTTCGCAGGACTGGGCGAGAATCTCGACACGGCGCTTGCCCTGCCGGTCCAAGGACTCCACGTCGACTTGGTCCGCGCTCCTGGTCAGTTGGATCCGCTGCTCGCGAAATGGCCCAAGGGGAGAGTGCTGTCGGCCGGTGTCATCGATGGGCGCAACGTGTGGCGCGCCGATCTCGCGAAAGCGCATGCGCTACTCGATCGCGCCGCCAAGACGGTCGGCACGAAACAGTTGTGGGTAGCGCCGTCCTGCTCCTTGCTGCACACGCCCAACGATCTCGATCTCGAGACGAAGCTCGATCCCGAGCTCAAGAGCTGGCTCGCGTTCGCCAAGCAGAAGCTCGGGGAGGTGGTGGCGCTGGCGCGCGGCGACCGTGCGGCCATCGAGAGCAGTGGTCGTGCCGCGCAGACGCGCGCCACGTCGAAGCGGATTCACGACGCCGCGGTCCAACGCAGGGCGGCTGCGGTCACTGAGAAGGATCGAGTGCGCCGGGCGGCGTACGCCGTGCGCCGCAAGACCCAGGTCGAGTTGCCGCCGTATCCCACGACGACGATCGGATCGTTCCCGCAAACGACCGAAGTGCGCGCCGCGCGCCGCAAGCTGAACGACAATCAGCTCACGGCGGAGCAATACGACCAGTTCATCGAGGCCCAGATCGGCAAGACCATCAAGCTGCAGGAAGAGATGGGCCTCGACGTGCTCGTACACGGCGAGTTCGAGCGCAACGACATGGTCGAATATTTCGGTGAGCAGCTCGCGGGGTTTGCGTTTACCGAGCACGGCTGGGTCCAGTCCTACGGCACCCGGTACGTGAAGCCGCCGATCATCTTCGGCGACGTCTCGCGGCCCCGGGCGATGACGGTGCGCTGGAGCAAGTACGCGCAGTCGTTGACCGCGCGGCCCGTGAAGGGGATGCTCACCGGGCCGGTGACGATCCTGCAGTGGTCGTTCGTCCGCGACGATCAGCCGCGCGCCGAGACGGCGAAGCAAATCGCGCTCGCGATTCGGGATGAGGTGGTTGATCTCGAGGCGGCGGGGATTCGCGTGATTCAGATCGACGAACCGGCGCTGCGCGAGGGACTGCCGCTGCGGCGCGCCGAATGGAACGACTACCTCCAGTGGGCGGTGGATGTGTTCCGGCTCGCCACGGCAGGGGTCCGTGACGCCACCCAGATTCACACCCATATGTGCTATAGCGAGTTCAACGACGTGCTGCGCGTGATCGAGCGCATGGACGCGGACGTGATCTCAATCGAGAACGCCCGCTCTGGCTCCGAGCTGCTGCAGGGCTTCGAGCAGTACAAGTACCCGAACGAAATCGGTCCGGGTGTCTACGACATCCATTCCCCCCGCGTGCCGGCCGTCGCCGAAATCACGGGGGCACTGAAGAGCATGACGCGCGTGCTGGATGACGCGCAGATCTGGGTGAACCCCGACTGCGGTCTCAAGACCCGCGGCTGGGAGGAGACGCTCGCGGCCCTCAGGAACATGGTCGCGGCGGCGAAAGCGATGAGGGAGAACGGTGCCTCCTCCCGATAGCGCGGCCGAGATTCGGATCACCGCTGAGCCGATCGACGATCAGCGCTGCAAGTTCGTGCTGAGCGTCCCGGTCCTGAGCGGAAGCGTGCGGCGATTTGCCGGGGCTGATGAAGCGAAAGGCTCGCCCCTCGCCGAGGCGATCTTCGCGCTTCCGGGGCTCGCGGTCAGCGAGCTGATCGTGTCCGGCAACATCGTCACCGTAGTCAAGCAGTCTCCCGCGCCGTGGCAGGCCGTCGGGAAGGCGGTCGGCACGGCGATTCGATCGGCACTGACAGGTGCTGCGCCGGCCGTGGCGACGAGTCCCAAGTCGTCGAGCCCCGTGAGCGACGACGCGCTCTACGAGCAGGTTGCGAAGGTATTCGACGAGCAGGTCAATCCGATGGTGGCGCGGCACGGCGGGCATGTCGAGCTCATCGACGTCCAGGATGCCGTGGTAATGCTGCGCATGGGTGGTGGGTGCCAGGGCTGCGGCATGGCGGATGTCACATTGCGGCAGGGCATCGAGGGCATGCTGGCGCAGCTCGTGCCCGCCGTCCGCGGCATCGTGGACATCACCGATCATACGTCGGGCGCGAACCCGTATTTTCAGGCATCCAAGAAATGAAATCAGGTGATGTCATGTAGGGGCGCAGCATGCTGCGCCCCTACACCATTCCATGCCCCGTCTCCTGCTGCTGCTGCCGACCACGACCTACCGCGCGACGGCGTTCGTGGAGGCTGCACGGCAGATCGGCGTTGAGTTGACGGTCGCCTCCGAGCAGCGCAGCACACTCGAAGCCGAGAATCCCGCTGGTTTGCTCACGCTCGATTTCAAGAACCCCGAGCGTGCGGCAGCCGACGTAGGCGTTTTCGCGCGCCGGTACCCCGTTCACGGCGTCGTGGGCGTCGATGACGATACGGCGATCGTGGCCGCCTACATCGCGGAGCGATTAAAGTTGAAAGGCAACCCCACGCGCGCGGCGGAAGCGGCGCGGGACAAACATCGCCAGCGTCTCGCGCTGGCGGATGCGGGCGTGCCGATCCCGCGCTTCGAGCTACACCTGATGGCGGAAGACCCCGCGACGATCGCGGCAACGATCCGGTATCCCTGTGTGCTGAAGCCGTTGCGATTGTCCGCATCCCGAGGGGTGATTCGCGCCGACAGTGCACAGAGCTTCCTGAAAGCGCACGATCGCCTGAAGGCAATTCTGGCGGAACCGGCCGCCGCCGCGTGTGGCGAGCCCCCCCCCGCCGCGCACTTTCTCGTCGAGGACTTCATTCCGGGTTACGAAGTGGCGCTCGAGGGCCTCGTGGTGAACCGCCGGCTGCACGTGCTGGCGTTGTTCGACAAGCCCGATCCCCTCGACGGGCCGTTTTTCGAGGAGACCATTTACGTCACGCCGTCCACCGTGCCGCCCGGGCTGCAGACTGCGATCACGCAGTGTGCCGAACGCGCGGTCCGCGCGCTGGACATCATGGATGGTCCCATTCATGCCGAGCTGCGCTACAACGAGCGGGGACCGTTCTTGATCGAGCTTGCGGCGCGGCCAATCGGCGGGCGCTGCTCAGCGGTGCTGCGCTTTGGCGACAACCGGATTTCGCTCGAAGAGATCATCGTGCGCCACGCCCTCGGCATGCCGATCCCGTCGCTGCAGCGCGAGCGGTTGGCCGCCGGGGTGATGATGATTCCGATTCCGGGAGCGGGGACGCTGCAGGACGTGCGTGGAGTCGCGGATGCGAAGCGCGTGCCGCTGGTCGAAGACGTGCAGATCACGGCGCATCCCGGCGAACGGTTGATTCCGTTTCCCGAAGGTTCACGCTATCCCGGATTCATTTTTGCGCGGGGCGAGACGCCGGCAACCGTCGAGACCGCGCTGCGCGAGGCCCACAGCCGGTTGACTTTCGTGCTGGCGTGAATCCGGGACTGCGTCGCACCCTAGCGGTGCTCCTGGTGCTGCTGGCGGCTTGGGAGATCGGGCGCAGTCTCGTCCGAATCGACTTGGCGGTCTTCCACGACTACCTGCGTGTGGGCCAGGTCGTTCGGCAACACGCCGACCCCTATGCCACCCTCAGCTTCGACACCTGGCCTCCCTTCTTCATCTTCATCGCCGTCGCACTGACGGAGGTCGCCCGGATTTCGCGGGTCGGGGCGCTCCTGGTGTGGCAGCTCGGCAGCGTGGCGGCGCTGTGGGGGGCGTGCCGGCTGCTGCCGCGTCTCGCCGGCGAAGCGCCCGCGCCATGGACGGCGCCGGCGACGCTCGTCCCGCTCGTGATGACGGCGCGCCTGCTCCAGGAACATTTCGAGAGCACGCAGATCAACCTGTATCTGCTGTTCCTCGTGCTCCTTGCCTTCGATCTGTTCCGCCGGCGCCGGGAAGCGATGGGAGGACTCGCGCTCGCCACTGCGGTGAGCGTGCGCGCGGTGCCGCTGCTGTTTCTGGCCTATCTCGTGTACAAGCGCGCCTGGCGCGCCGTGGCGTGGACGACAGGATTCCTCGTCGTCCTGAATGTGCTCTTGCCCGTGGTCGCATTCGGTCCCGCGCTGACCGCGGAGCGTTGGCAGGAGTGGCGCGCCGTCGCCGCGGCGGAGACCGCCAATCCGACGCCGATGTTCCCGAACCAGTCGCTCCTCGCGGCGCTGCGACGCCTGCTCACGCGCGAGGGCGGCGCTCGTGACCCCATACAGTACGCCGTTGCCGAGTGGCCGCCGCCGCGCGTCGTGCGGCTGTTCTATGCGCTTGGCGCGATCGGCGTGCTCGCGCTGGCGTTCGCCGCTCGTCGTCACCCCCCGGGCCTCGATAACCCGTACGTGCACGCGGAGCTAGCGGTCGGACTCTGTATCCTGCCGATCGTCTCTCCATTGGCATGGAAGGCTCATTTCGTCTCGCTGCTGGCAGGCTACTGGCTGATCTGGCGTGTGATGCAGGGCGTGAACGTTCGGCGGTGGGTGTGGGCCCTGTGGTGGGCCTCATTTGCCTGCCTGACGCTGAGCGCGCCGGCACTCATCGGCACGGCCGGGCGCAGCGTGGTGGAGTCGTTGAACGTGATTACACTGGGGGCCCTGCTCGTGCTGGGGCTGACGATCTGGGCGGCTAGACAGCTTCCGCGACAACCTCCAGCCAGTGCCGCGGCACCGAATCCACCTTGAGCTCGTCCATGGTGCGCTCGAGGCCTACTTCGAGGGCCTTCGCGCCTTCTTCGAGCGGCGCGCCGGGTAGCGCACCCTCGATGAAAAGTGAAAACCGGCCGATATCGATGAGTGCCTGACGCGTCATCTCGATGCGCAGGAGTTCGACCGTCGTCGCACGGTAGCCGGAGTCCGTGAGCGCGGTGCGGTACTGGTCGGCCGAGAACCATTCCATCGCCGCGGCATGGCCCTCATGCTTGACCTCGATGCCCTGTTCGCGCAGCGCTTGCACCGAGCGGACGACCCAGCGCCGCCAGAAGCCGCTGGTGCCTTCGACATACGCGCCGTTGAAGAACGTGCTATTGAACGCGAGCAGGCCGCCCGGCTTCAACACGCGCCGGATTTCCTTCAGCACCTGCACCTTGTCAGGCATCAAGTGGATCGCGTTGAGAAACACCACCGCGTCGGCGGATTTGACGAGGTTCGACAGCCACTCCGCACTGCCTTGCACGAACTCGGCCAGCCTGGACGAAATCGCCGCCCGGGCCTTGGCGAGCGCGGACGGCGAGGGATCGACGCCGATGACGTGCGGTGGGGGCTGTTGGCCGCGCACGCGCTCGAGAATGAGCTCTGTGACGGCACCCGGGCCACAGCCGAGGTCAACGATGACCTGACGCCCTGGGCAAATCACCCGCTCCAGGATCCAGCGGTTGACGTGCGTAAAGAACGGATGCCGCGTGAACGGTGTGAACGAAAAGCGATCGTCGTCCGCTGTTGGGTTCAAGGCGGTCACAGTTTGTGAATCCCGAGCGGCCCGAGGTGCACGTCGAGATTGTGGTTCACCCGGTATCCCACGACTCCGTTCACGTCCAGGTTCGCGGCGTCGCCCGTGTAGACCTCTTTGCCGTTCATCATGAACTTGGCCTTGCCGCCCTGCACCTGAATGCTCAGCTCGTTCGTCGCCCGACCGCTCGAGTCGGCCTTCGTGACGGCATCGCTGGCCGTCCACTCGACCACCGCCGTCGGCCGCGTCATATAGCTCGCGCGGCGGCGGATCGAGTACATGCCGTCGATCGGGCGAACCAGGAAATAGGTGTAGGTCTGACCGGAATCAGCGAGGCTCTTACCGCCGATGAAAATGCCGAACGCCTCGGGATGGGCCGGATTCTTCATCTGCGACATCTTGGCGACGACATGATAATTGCCCGAGATCGTGTCCCGATCGCGCCAGTAGATAGCAGCCGGGCCGACCGTGGTATGCAGCCCGTCTCCCATGTTCGCGAACTTCACGTTCTCGAGCGACGCCGGTTGCCCAGTCTGCCGGTTCGGCTCGGTGCGGACGTGCCAACCCGCCGGGATCGCGCCGCCTCCGGCAACGGGATGGTCGGGATCGGCTTGGGCCATCAGCGGTGCCAGAGGGGCGGAAAGCAAGAAGACCGCCGCAGCGGTCCGCAGACGCTTCGTCATCTCGACACTCCAGAGGTATTGGCCACTGTTTCGTAAGTCTAACTGATATCATAGAAATGTTTTAGTCAAGTGTGGCGTCGCCCCTTCACACGCGCCGCTCAGCGAGGTCGTGCACCGTATCCAAGCTCACGATCTTGAGCTTGCGCTTGCCCATCGGGAGTGTGATGTCGACCTTCTGGCCCACTTTTCCCCCGAGCAACGCCTTGCCGAGCGGTGAAGCCATGGACACCGGCATCTCCTCCGCGCCGTCTTCGCCCTCGATGAACTCACCGAGCGTCAAGGCGTAGACCTCTTTCTTCTTCGTGTCGAGATCTTCCACCGTCACGCGCGAGCCGAACCCGACGCGATCGCGCGGGATATCCTGCTCGCGAACATCGGAGAGCTTCGACAGCCGTAGCCGCAAGTGATGCACGCGCGCCTGCGCGAATTGCTGCCGCTCGAGCGCGGCTTTGTATTCGGAGTTCTCGCGCAGGTCGCCGTGGGCGCGGGCTTTCTCGATCTCCTTGGGCAAGACAAAGGAGATCTCGTGGTTGAGCCGCTCGACTTCGGCCTGGAGCTTTTGTTTGAGTCCCTCGATCATGCAGGATACTAACCGACCAACCGCCCAACCGGCTAGCTTTTAGGCCGATGCGCACCTACCACCAATTGACCGATCCTGACCGCTCAGGCCTGGCCGAGCAGATCGGCGCCCAGCGCAAACGGGTCGCCGAGCGCTTGGCGGCCGTCCGGCGAATCATGGCCGTGATGAGCGGCAAGGGCGGCGTGGGGAAGAGCTATGTGACGGCCCATCTGGCTCGCGCCCTCGCCCGAGCCGGCGGGAGCGTGGCGGTGCTCGATGCCGACTTGAATGGGCCGACGATACCGGGTTTGCTAGGGGGCTCCGACGCAGGACGCACGATGCACGAAACCCCTGAGCCAACCCGTGGGATGGATGGGGTCAGGTACATCTCCATGGGTCAATTCTTGGAAGAGGGTTCTCCCCTCGCGTTCAGAGGTCCCACCGCGGAGAGCTTCGTCTGGCGCGGCGCCATGGAAGCGTCTGCGCTGCGGGAGCTTCTGGGCGATGTCGAGTGGGGGAAACTCGACTTCCTGCTGCTCGACCTCCCCCCCGGGATGCAGCGCTACCTGGAGCTGTGCGATATCCTCGGCCACGCTCCCCCCGTGCTGACCGTGACGATCCCGACGCCAGAATCGCGAGATGCCGTGCGCCGGGCGATGCGCGCTGCCGTGGAACGAGGCTCTGAGCTGCTCGGCATCGTGGAGAACATGGTGGGAGGGGCGTTGCACGGCACGGCCGGGGACGATCTGGCGGCGGAGTTTGCGGCACCGATCGTGGCCAGGATTCCCTGGCACCCGACACCAGACACCTGGAACCGGTTGGCAGCGCAGCTGTGAAATTCCTGTGCGTTGAGTGCGACCAGCAAATGGCCTTCAGCGAGCGCCAGGTTCCCGGCGACGGCACCATGGCCGCGACGTTCAAGTGCCCGAAGTGCGGTCGCGTCGTAGCGATGCTCACGAACCCGATGGAAACGCAGCTCGTCTCATCACTCGGCGTGGAGATCGGTGGTCGCACCGTCCCGGCCGAGCCGCTGGAAATGGTGCGGGCGAACGTCGTTACGGGCGGGCCTGCCTGGACGAGCGACGCCCAGGAGCGGCTCGCTCGCGTCCCGAGCTTTGTGCGCGGCATGGTGAAGAAGATCTATGCGGACTACGCGCGCGAGCGCGGCATCACCGAAATCACGCCAGCGATCATGGACACCGCGCGCGCCGAGCTGGGACTCGAGGGCATGTGAGCGACTTCGAGGAACGGAGGGTGGGTGAACTCCTCGTGCGCATCGATCGCACGCTCTGCGTGGGCTTCGGCGATTGCATCACCGAGGCTCCTGAGGCCTTTGTGCTCGACGAGAGTGGCACGGCGGTCTTTGTGAATCCCGACGCGGTGGAACGGGAGCGTTTGTTGCGCGCGTGCGACGCCTGCCCCGTCGATGCGATTACGGTTTGGAACAGTGACGGCAGCCAAATCGTCCCGGCCGCTTGTGAACAAGTTCCTTGACAGCCTCGGGACACCCCTGCATATCCCTTAACTCTGACGGCATCCACACCGACATCTAGAGTTTGAGCCCGCTCGAGCGGCGTCACTCGGGGAGGTAGCGGTGTACCGCGAGATTTTCGTTCCTGTCGACAACTCGCAGCACTCCGATTGGGCCGTGGATCGTGCCATCGAGATCTGTCGCAAGTCGGGGGGGAGCGGGCGAATCACCGGCAACCACGTCTACGCCGCCCGACTCCACGATGTCCGCTTCCGCCAGCTCGAAACCGGCCTCCCCGCGCAGTTCCAGACTCCCGCAGAGATCAAGAAGCAGCGCAAGATCCACGACAAGCTGATCGAAAAAGGGTTGCAGCTCATCGCCGACAGCTTTCTCGACCAGCTTGGCAAGCGCTGCGCAGCGGCCGGCGTCGCGCTCACGCGCCAGTTGCTCGAGGGGATCAACTACGAAGAGATCGTCAACGAGGTGAACCGCGGTGCTGGGCGCCTGCCCGGCTTGATCGGCTTCGATCCCAATCGCGCCGCGGGCTACGACGGGGGCGACAAAGTCCGCAGCGACGTCAAGCTCGGCGAAAACGGCAGGCTCGTCGCCGAGGACGAAGATACGGCAGCCCGATTAGTGGGATCGTCCGGTCGCCAGTATGATCTGCTCGCGATCGGCGCGCATGGCTTGGGACGGCAGCAGTTTTCGCAGCTCGGTGGTGTAGCGGCTCGCGTGTTACGCGGCGTCGAGAAAGACGTGCTGATCGTTCGCGATCAGCAGCCGCTCACCGGCGGGCGCTTCATGGTGTGCGTCGACGGCTCGTCCTACAGCTACAAGGCGATGCTGGCGGCGCTCGAGCTGGCGCAGCGGTTCGGCGCATCGCTCTACGTGTGCAGCGCATTCGACGTCGAGTATCACCACGTGGTCTTCCACAACATCAAGGACGTGTTGTCGTATCAGGCGTCGAAGGTGTTCAAGTTCGAAGAGCAGGAAGAGCTGCACAACAACATCATCGACAAAGGGCTGCTCAAGCTTTGCCAGGCGAACCTCAAGCGTGCGGAAGTCATGGCGCGGCAATTCCCCGACGTGCCGCTCAAAACGCAGATCCTCATCGGGAAGCCATTCCAGGTGATCATGCAGTGGGCCGAGGAGATCATGCCGACGCTCCTCGTCATCGGCCGCCACGGCGCGCACCGGATCGAGAACACGGAGCTCGGCTCGCAATCGGAAAACCTCGTGCGTCTTGCTCCGTGCTCCGTGCTCCTCGTCGGAACCGTCGGGGTCCGGCCGGAAGACATCCCGTGGATCGAAGAGGACGGCCAGGCCGGCCTGCCGTGGGCCCCCCAAGCCGAAGTGCGGATTCTCCGCGTCCCGCCCTTTGCCCAGGGGATCGCGCGGCGCGCGGTCGAGGAATACGTCATTGAAAAGGCCGGGAATGGCGGCCCTCCACCCACGGTCACGAACCAGTGGCTCGACGAGGCGATCCAGAAGCTGCTCCCGACACACATGCAGCTGATCATGGGGATTGGCAGCGCCGAAGAGATCGCGCTCGCTGAGGTGAAGGCCAGCGAGCAGATGAAAGCAACGAAGGTGCAAGGGCACGACGCCGATCCCGAGCCCGCTACCCAAGAAGTCGAGACGAAATGTCCCGTGACGGGTGCCGTGTCGCGGCGGCCGCCCGTCGCCACCGACCCGATTGTCTGGACCGAGGAGAGCTGGCAGCGCCTGCAGCTCGTCCCGCTGATCGCCCGGCCGCTGGCTCGCAGCACGGTCGAACGTTTTGCGCGCCATCACGACATCTGGCGCGTGACGACACGGGTGATGGATGACAACAAGCAGGCGATGATCGAGGCCGACGAATTCGACGTGGACACGATGATGGTGATGTTCACCGAGCTGCGCGCGAAGCAGATCAGAGCGGAGGCGGAAGGCAAGGATGCCTTGTCGCCCGAGATGCGCGCCTTTATCGAGGAGGCAAAAGCGCAAGGCATCACACGCTGCCCCATCCGGGATATCGAAGATAAAATGCAGAAGTGTCCGGTCGACATGAAGACAGTGACGCCCGAGGACGCCAAGCGGGCGGTCGAGAAGCTGCTGCAGTGAACTACGTTCCGCACGTCGTCGCCTGGAATCTCACGCGGCGCTGCAACCTGGAGTGCGCCCACTGCTACATCTCGGCCGGACCGCACGAGAGCGCGACGACCGAGCTCGAGACCCAGGAGTGCCTGCGGATTGTGGACGAGCTGCTCGCCGTCAACCCCGCGCCCATGATCATCCTTTCCGGCGGCGAGCCATTGCTGCGTCATGACCTCACGCAGCTTGCGGCGTACGCGTCCCAACACGGTGCGACGGTCGTCGTCGGGACCAACGGCACGCTGCTGACCGACGAGCGGATCGCGGCCCTCAAAGCCGCCGGCGTCCGGGGGGTCGCGGTGTCGATCGATTCCCTGCGCCCGAGCTACCACGACAACTTCCGCCACGGCACGGGCTCGCTCGAGGCCACGACCCTCGCGCTGGGCCGGCTGCGCGCGCAGCGACTCGACTTCATCATCCAAACGACGGCGACCAAAGGCAATCGCGCTGAGCTCGAGCGGCTCGCGCAGTGGGCGGCGGAGCAGGGGGCCGTGGCCTTCAACTGCTACTTCCTCGTCGCCACGGGGCGCGGTGCGGGAATGTCCGATCTGGCGCCCGCCGAGTATGAAGCGGTCCTGGCGGATCTCGCGGGCTGGCAGCGCCAGTATCGCGGCCAGATGATGATCCGCGCCAAGTGCGCCCCGCACTACATGCGTCACGTGCATGCCCTGGATCCTGGCTCCCCAATCCTGAATTACGAGACACGCTGCCCCTGCGGCACGCAGTACTGCCGCATCACCCCGGACGGGAAACTGACGCCGTGCCCGTACCTCCCCGAGGTCGCGGGCGACCTGCGCGCCCAGAGCTTCGGCGAGATTTGGCGCAGCGCGGCGCTGTTTCGGCAGCTGCGGGAGGGCTCGCTCGGCGGGAAATGCGGGCGTTGCGAGTATCAGAAGCTGTGTGGGGGATGTCGCGCGCGGGCGTTCGCGCTCGCGGGCGATCTGATGGCCGCCGACCCATCGTGCGTGTACGAGCCGGCAGGCGCCGCGATGCTCGAGCCCCAGCGCGAGATCTCCTACGGTCAGGATTTCGTCCCGGCGCTGCGCTGGTCGGCTGCCGCGCGGTCACGACTCGACCGCATTCCATCGTTCGTGCGCGGCGTCGTCGCCAAGCGCGTGGAGGATTGGGCGCGCGAGCGCGGGCTCGAGGAGATCACGCCCGAGCTGCTCACGGAAATCCGCAGCGCGATGCCGATCGATTTTTCCAAACGAAGGCCGTTCTTCGTTTCCGAAACTGATGACAGATGACCGATGACTGACCATCTGCTGCTCCAGGCCGCTGCCGACACCGCTGCTGCGTACCGCGACTTCCCGGTCATCGGCAGCCGCGCCGCGATCTGGATCGCCGCCGAGATCCATCTGATGTTCGCGGCATTCGTGCTGGGCGTACCGATCTTCGCCGTGGTGGCGGAGGCGATCGGCATTTTCGGCAAAGACCAGCGCTACGACCGGCTCTCGAAGGAGTTCACGCGGCTCTTGCTGATCGCCTACAGCGCGACCGCAATTTGGGGCGCCGTGTTCGTGTTCCTGCTGTCGACGCTGTATCCGCGGTTCTGGGCGTATCTGACGGCGATCTTCGGCGTGTCGATGTGGGTGTACGTCTCGATCTTCTTCTTCGAGTCGTTCACACTGTACCTCTACTATTACGGCTGGGATCGCTGGAAATACGGCCGGGCGAAGATCGTACACTGGTGCCTGGGTATCCTGCTGAACGTCTGGGGCACGATCGTGATGTTCATCGCCGACTCGTGGCTCACGTACATGATGACGCCGCCGCGCGACATCACCCCCGAGACTTCACCCACCAGCATCAAGCTGTGGCACGCGATTCTCAATCACACCTGGATGCCGATCAACATTCACCGCCTGATCGGCAACGTCGTGTTCGGCGGCGCGATCGTGGGCGCCTACGCGAGCTACCGCTTCCTCGCCGCCCGCACCGAGGAAGAGCGCGCCCACTACGACTGGATGGGCTACGTCGGCAACTTCATCGCGATGTCGGCGCTCATCGTGCTGCCGTTCGCGGGCTATTGGCTCGGACGCGAGATCTATCAGTACGATCAGTCGATGGGCATCACGATGATGGGCGGCTTCATGAGCTGGCTGTGGGTGATTCAAGCCTTCCTCATCGCGGTGCTGTTCCTCGCCGGGAACTACTACCTCTGGGTCGGGATGGGCCGCATCCCGGGCGCGGAGCGGTTCCGGCCCTATACGAAATGGCTGCTGGTCGTGCTGGTCCTCGGCGCGCTCGTGTGGGGCACGCCGCATACCATGATCGCCGATTCGCGCGAGCTCGCCGCCATGGGCGGCTCGCACCATCCGCTGCTCGGGGCGCTGGGGGTGATGAGCGCCAAGAACACGGCCGTCAACTTGATGATTCTGTCGACGTTCCTGTCCTTCCTCCTTTACCGGCGGGCGAATATCCGGCAGGTCGTGCCATGGGCGAAGGTCGGCACGCGCATTCAGGCGGCCATGTTCGTCATCGCCGCCGCGATCGTGCTGTTCTTCGGGATCCGGGGTTATTTCGTGGAGGCGATCGTCCGCATCGGCTATTCAGTGTATCAGGTGGGCGCCGTGCTCGCGTGCATCATCTTCGTGACGTTGATCGACGTGCTCATGGCGCGCGGGGCGGAATCGCTCGGCGCGATTCAATGGGGCCGGATGCCACCGCGGTCGCAGTACGCGCTGTTCATTCTGGCCGTCACGTTCACGTGGCTAATGGGCCTGATGGGATTCGCCCGCAGCGGCATCCGCCAGCACTGGCACGTCTGGCAGGTCATGCAGGATACGACGCCGTACGCCGCGACGCCGGCGCTCGGGTATGCCGCCATCATGATCAGCACCTGCGTGTTGATCTTCCTCTCGCTCGTGGGCTTCATCTTCTGGCTCGGCGGGCTGGCGGAAAAGTCGACGTTTGTGCCGTCACAGGTGGAGGCGCCACATGTGGGCCACTAACCTGCGCATCATCGGGATCGTCCTCGGGACGCTCGCGCTGTATACCTTGATCGCGAACAAGATCCCGCAGGTGCAGTCGGAGGTGCCCCACGCGCTCACGCTCGGCGCCAACGTCACTCCGGAGCAGCTCGTGACGGCCGGCGATCAGCTGTACCATGGTGCGGGCGGCTGCACCGCCTGTCACGGCCTCGGCACGCGGGCCCCGAATCTCTTGACCGACGAAAAAGGACAGGGGACCATCGGCGCGCGCTGCGGCAAGCGCGAGGCCGGCAAGGACTGCAAGGCCTACATCTACGAGTCGCTCACGAGCCCGCGCGCCTATGTGGTGCAGGGTTACGAGCCGATCATGCCCGAAATGGGGCGGATTTTGTCGCCGCAGCAGATCTGGGCCCTGGTGGCATTTCTTGAGTCGAACGGTGGAACGGTGGACGTAACGTCCTCGGACATCCCTGCCGCCAGTGCCGCCTCTGGCGCCAATTCCGGGGCGGCAGGGGCGGCAACGGCGGCAGGGATCGCGGGCGGCAGTACGGACCCCATGACGATCATCCGGAGCGCCGGCTGTACGGGCTGCCACAAGGTCGGCGCCGAAGGCGGGGCGATTGGGCCGAACTTGACGCACGTCGGCTCGCGGTTGTCAGCGGCGCTGATCCGCGAATGCATTCTCAAGCCCGATACGCGCGTGGCGACAGGGTATGAGAAGTTCGTCGGCGTGATGCCGAAGATGTTTGGGAATCAGCTCACGGGCGCGCAGCTCGAAGCGCTGGTGCAATTCCTGTCGAGCCAGAAATGAGCGCGTATCTCCGCCACCCCTTCTGGCAGGCGGTGGGTCTGTTCGTGTTGGCGTATCTCGTCATCGCGTTCGGCATCCCGCTGCTTCCCGGAAGCTCGATGGTTCCGAAGAGTGTCGTGCTGCAATACATGGCCACGGTGCTCGTCGGAATACTGATCTGGGTGAGCGATGACGAGGCCCGTTGGACGCAGTTCAAAGAGCCGCTGCACGAAGTGCTGATCCAGCCGCGACTCAAGCTGATCCGGAACGGGTTGCTCGCGGCCGTGACGCTCATCGTTGGCTGCCTCACCTACAGCCAGGTGAAAGCGAGCGTCGCCGCGCCCCCCAATCTCCGCTCGATTCATCCCGCGCCGCCCTCACAGATCACGTTCCGCGGCAAGACGATCGCGCTCGTGGGCCTCGAGAACCCGTTACGCAAACAGGGAGCGATGGCGCCGCATGTCGCCGAAGGTCGTCGAATCTATTATCAGAATTGCGTGCCGTGTCATGGCGACCACCTCGACGGCCAGGGCCATTTCGCGAGCGGGTTCAATCCCCTGCCGGCGAACTTCCAGGACAACGGCACGATCGCGCAGCTGACCGAGAGCTTCGTCTTCTGGCGGATCGCCAAGGGCGGCCCCGGCCTGCCGCGCGAAGGCACGCCGTGGAATTCGGCGATGCCGGCGTGGGAGGACTTTCTGACCGAGAACGAGATCTGGTCGGTCGTGCTCTTCCTGTACGATCAGACGGGCTGGAAGCCGAGAACTTGGGAGACGGGGGACGAGGGACGGGGGACGGGGCATGATTAACGAGTTCATGGTTCTCGCCGTCTTGTTCGCACCCGTCCCCCGTCCCCCGTCCCCCGTCCCCCAGGACACATCAGCGGGAAAGGAAGTGTACCGGAAATGGTGTGCTGGCTGCCACGGTGACAATGGCGCGGGTGATGGCCCGGCCGCGAAGCGCATGATTCCTCCGCCCCGGGATTTCACGGGGGCCATCTATCAGATCCGCTCGACCCCGAGCGGCCAACTGCCCACCGATGCCGATTTGCTCCGCTCTATAGATGAAGGGCTGGGCGGGACGGCGATGCCGGGGTGGAAGACGCGTCTGTCCGACCGCCAACGCCGCGATGTGCTGGCGTACATCAAAACGTTCTCGAGCTTTTTCGCCGACACGACGCAGCGGCCGCAACCTCTCAAGTTCAGCGGTGCGCCAGGTGGGGGAAGTAATGCCGATGCGCTGAAGGTCGGCCGGCAGTTTTACGACTCGATCGGCTGTCGCAAATGCCACGGCGACCAGGGGCGAGGCGACGGGCGGTCGGCCCCGACGCTGAAAGATGACGCCGGCCATCCCATCTTCGCGGCGAATCTGCACGAGAACTGGCGCTTCAACGGCGGCGGCACAGTCGAGGACATCTATCATCGGCTGCGCACGGGTCTCGACGGCACACCGATGCCGTCGTTCAGCGATCTGCTCGACCAGAAGTTCCTCACTGATGAGCAGCTGTGGCGGGTGGCGCAGTACGTGCGGAGCCTGTCGCCCAAAGACGCGCCGGTCGTGCGCGACGTGATTCACGCGCCGCTCGTGACCAAGGCGCTGCCCCACTCACCGGACGACTCCGCGTGGGCGTCCGTCGACGTGTACTGGTTCCCGTTGGTCGGCCAGGTGATTCGCAAGGAGCGCTGGTTCGCTCCGGCCGTGACCGGCGTCTGGGTGAAGGCGGTGCATACGGTCGATTCCATCGCCCTGCGCGTCGTGTGGGACGACCGTTCGGAGAGTCCCGATACCGCCTGGCTGGGTCACATCGGCCGAGTCCTCGCCACGCTGGACAGCGACGATTCCACGCGCGAGCAGCCTGCGCTGTGGCCGGATCAACTCGCCGTCCAATTTCCGGTTTCCATTCCGACGGGCATGGAACGGCCCTACTTCTTGATGGGAAGCCCCAGCGCGCCCGTCTATCAGTGGCGCTGGTCGAGCAGCTCCCGGGGGGCGGCGGTGGCCGGGCTGGCGCGCGGGATCGATCGGTTCGATCCCGTCGGGGCCGGGACCGCGCCGGGAGCGCAGGCCGTGTACGACCATGGCCAATGGCGCGTCGTGTTCACCCGCGCACTTGCTTCAGCCGATACAGCCAGCCAGCTTCCGTTTCGGACCGGCCGCGCGATCCCGGTGGCGTTCTTCGCCTCGGATGGGTCCAACGGAGAGCACGGCACGCGGATGGCGGTCAGTACGTGGTACTTCCTCGCACTCGACGAACCGGTGCCGGCCAGGGTATTCATCTCGCCGGTCATCGCCATGGTGCTCACCCTGGGGTTGGGCATGCTGGTCGTGTGGCGCGCGCAGCAGAAGACTTCCTACCGGAGGCAGCAATGAAAGGCCGAATTCTCAGCGTGGTGGGCAGCATGTTCGTGCTCACCGTGTGCAGCAAGGGCAATCAGAGCAACGCGGCTCTCGCCGCGCCACCGGCGCCGCCCGCGGCTGAGCCGGCGCCCGCGCCCGGGGGAGGGGGAAACGGAGCGACAGCCGGCGGGACGATCGCGGGCAAGATCAAGTTCACCGGCACCGCGCCACGCAATCCCACGATCGACATGAGCGAGGAGGCAGCCTGTAAAGCGAAGTACACGACTCCACCGACCGAGGAAAACGTCGTGGCGGGTCCAGCCAACGCGCTGGCGAACGTCTTCGTCTACGTCAGCGCCGGCGTGCCTGCGGGGCAAACGTTTACAGCCCCCACGACCGCGGTGGTGCTCGACCAGAACGGCTGCCGCTACCACCCGCACGTCTTTGGCGTCATGGTGGGCCAAAACGTCGAGATCAAGAACTCGGATCCACTCCTGCATAACATCAAAGCCATCGCGAAAAAGAACCGGCCGTTCAACGTCAGTCAGCCCAATGCCGGCATGACGAAGACGGTGACGTTCGCGGCGCCTGAGGTGATGGTCAATCTCGAGTGCAACGTGCACGGCTGGATGCACGCCTACCTCGGCGTGCGGCCCGATCCGTTCTTCGCCGTGACCGGGCCGGACGGGAGCTTCTCGATCAAGGGCCTGCCGCCCGGGACGTACACGATCGAGGCGTGGCACGAGAAGTTCGGTACGCAGACAGCGACGGTGACCGTCGCGGGCGCCGAGACCAAGACGCAGAACTTTACCTTCGCCGCGCACTAGCGCGAGGAGAGATCGATGCGTTGGTGGCTTCCCGACGCAGGATCGACGTTCGCGGGTCCGATCGACGGCCTGTTTCTCGCGATTCTGATCATCACGGGGATCGCGCTCGTGCTCGTCGAAGTTGGCCTGGTGACGTTCATCATTCGCTACCGCGGGCGTCCGGGCCGGAAGGCGTTCTACACCCACGGCTCGACGCGCGCCGAAGTGATCTGGACCGCGATCCCCGCCGTGACGATGGTGGCGCTCGGCCTGATCAGCAATCACTACTGGGTGCTCATCAAGGATCGGAAGAGTGTCCCACCGAACGCCTATCACCTGGGCGTGCATGCCAAACAATTCGAGTGGCAGGTGACGTATCCGGGGCCGGATGAGAAGCTCGGCACGAGCGACGACTTCACGGTGCGCAACCAGCTGCATGTCGTCGTCAATCAACCGACCGCGGTCGAACTCACGTCCGAGGACGTGATTCATTCGTTCTTTGTCCCGGAATGGCGTTTGAAACAGGATGCCGTGCCGGGCATGCACATCACAGCCTGGTTCCAAGCGACGAAGACCGGCGAGTTCGAGCTGGGCTGCGCGGAGTTGTGCGGGATGGGGCACTACAAGATGCGGGCACGGGTGTTCGTCCACACGCCCGATGAGTACAAGGCCTGGGTGGCTCAACAAGCGGCCGGAGGGACCGAATGACGAGTGTCGCGCACGCTAGACCAGAGGCGCACGGCGATGCCCATCATGTGCCCATGAGCTTCTGGCGTAAATACATCTTCTCGACCGATCACAAGATCATCGGCATCCAGTTCCTGTTCGTCAGCCTGTTCTTCCTGCTGGTCGGCGGACTCCTGGCGATGCAGATCCGGTGGCAGCTGGGGTTCCCCGGCAAGCCGATGCCGGGGGGCGGGCTGTTGCCCGAGACGATGGCCGTCGATCGCGTGATCCTCCCCGAGTACTACGTCCAGCTCGTCTCGATGCACGGCACGTTCATGGTGTTCTTCGCCATCATGCCGCTGCTCGTCGGCGTCTACGCCAACTTCCTGATCCCGCTGAAGATCGGCGCGCACGACATGGCGTTCCCGCGCATCAACATGGCGTCGTTCTGGCTGGCACTGCTCGCCGGGCTCATCATGACGGCGAGCTTCTTCGTGCCGAACGGACCGATTCGCTCCGGCTGGACGAACTATGCACCGCTCGCGGCGCGTCCCGACCTTTCGGGCGTAACCGTCGGGCAGATGCTCTGGTGCGTGTCGATCGTGGTCCTGGGACTCTCGTCCGTGCTCGGCTCGTTGAATTACATCACGACCGTGATCAACCACCGCGCGCCCGGCATGACGTGGTTCCGGATGCCGCTCTCCGTCTGGGCGCTCTTCATCACGGCAATTCTCGGCGTGCTCGCGCTGCCCGTGCTCCAGGGCGCCGCCATCATGCTGCTGTTCGACAACGTCCTGGGCACGCACTTCTTCGATCCGGTGGCGGGCGGCCAGGCGCTGCTGTGGCAGCACCTGTTCTGGTTCTTCGGGCATCCCGAGGTCTACATCCTGATCCTCCCCGCGATGGGCATGGTCTCGGACATCATCGCCAACGGCAGCCGCAAGCCGATCTTCGGCTATCACTCGATGGTGTTCGCCATCATCGGCATCGCATTTCTCGGCTGGATCGTCTGGGGCCACCACATGTTCATGAGCGGCATGAACCCGACCCTCGGGTCCACGTTCATGGTGTCGACGCTGCTCATCGCGGTGCCTTCGGCGATCAAAGTGTTCAACTGGCTGGGGACGATGTGGCGCGGCAACCTGCGCTTCCACGTGCCGATGCTCAACGCGATCGGCTTCGTGTCGATGTTCACGATCGGTGGACTGTCCGGCATTTTCATGGCGGCCACACCGGTGGACATCCCGCTGCACGATACGCAGTTCATCGTCGCGCACATCCACTACGTGTTGTTCGGCGGCTCGTTGTTCGCGCTGTTCGCGGCGATCACCTACTGGTATCCCAAGATGTTCGGCCGGATGATGAGCGAGCGGATCGGGAAGCTGCACTTTTACCTGACGTTCGTCTTCTACAACCTGACGTTCTTTCCGATGCACATCATCGGGATGGGCGGCCAGATGCGGCGCATCTACGATCCGACGATCTACGACTTTCTGAAGCCGCAGCAACCGCTCAATGTATTCATCTCGAAAGCCGCGTTCGCCCTCTTCGCGGTGCAGGCGCTCTTCGCGTTCAACTTCCTGTGGAGTCTGAAATTCGGGAAGAAGGCGCCGCAGAATCCCTGGGACGACAACGGCATGGAGTGGTCGCTGCCCAATCCCGCCCCGCACGGCAACTGGGAACGGACGCCGAACGTCTACCGTGGGCCGTACGAGTTCAGCGCACCGGAGGCCGGCGATAAGGATTTCCTGCCGCAATTCGTGAAATTGCCCACCGACCGCGATCCTGCGCCGGCGACGCTGCCGGCCGGACATTGACCGGGAGAGTGCGATGACGCACGCGACTCAAGTCCTCGATCAGATGCGGCCGCCAAGCCCGGCGGAGCCGGGCGCGGGGGTATACAGCAACAAGCTGGGAATGTGGGTCTTCCTCGCGAGCGACGTGATGTTCTTCACGGCGCTGATTGGATCGTACATCGTCCTGCGCTTCGGGGCGCCGGGCGAATGGGCGAAGCCGGGCGCGGTGCTGAACGTCCCGCTCACGGCCGTGAACACGTTCCTCCTGATTTGCTCGTCCGTCTCGATGGTGAAAGCCTACGCCGCGATTCAGGACGGCAAGAAGTACTTCCTGCGGCCGGTGCCGGGGAAGCTGCTCCGGGACGGCGGCCTCAAGTTCTGGCTGCTGGTGACGATGATCTGTGGCGCGGCCTTCGTGGGCGTCCAGCTGGTCGAATACATCAAGCTCGTCGGGCACGGGTTCACGCCGGCGGGGTTCCGTGAGGGCTCGCTGCTCGCCGAGCATGCGGCCGCCGATCCGATCAAGTACGGCGCCACGGTTGCGGGGTTGTACGGCTCCTCGTTCTTCACGATGACCGGCTTTCACGGCTTCCACGTGACGTGCGGCGTAATCAGCATGACATATCTGTACTTCACCAAGGTGCTGCCGGAGAAGTATTCGCCGCAGGACTATCGCGGCATCGAAGTGATCGGTCTCTACTGGCATTTTGTCGATCTCGTGTGGATCATCCTGTTCACGATCGTCTACCTGATTTGAGGACCGGCGACTTATGACGACGCCTCCAGCGACCACGCACACGCGACCGAACTACATGCTGATCTGGCTGTATCTCTTCGTGATGACGGTAGCGGAAGTGGCGCTTGCCTTCGAGCTGCCCTTCTCGCGCAACGTCAAGCTGCTCATGTTGCTCGTGCTCGCGATCATAAAGGCGCTGCTCGTGGCGCTGTTTTTCATGCACCTCAAGTTCGAGCGCTGGCGCCTGCGGCTCATCTTCATCGTGCCCTTGCCGCTGGCGGCGATACTCGTGACCGTGGCGATCATGGAGAAAGTCTTCTAGTGAAGTCGCTGCTGGAGCTGACGAAGCCGCGCATCACGCAGCTGGTGCTGATCACCGCCGCCGCAGGATTCTATCTTGGCGCGCAGGATCATGTGGATCTGTTGCTGCTGGCCAACACTCTGCTGGGCACGGCCCTCGTGGCGGGCGGGACCAACGCCTGGAACCAGATCCGCGAGCGCGACGTGGACGGCCGCATGGCGCGCACGCGGCGGCGGCCACTTCCCTCCGGCCGTGTCACCACCGGGGCTGCGATCTGGTTCGCCACAGCGATCACGACCGGCGGCGTCGTGTATCTGGGCCTGACCGTCAACCTGCTCACTGCGGGCCTCGCGGCGCTGACGTTCGCAAGCTACGTGCTGCTGTACACGCCGTTGAAACGGAAGACGTCGCTGAACACGTTGGTCGGAGCCGTGCCTGGCGCGCTCCCCATCGTCGGTGGCTGGACAGCAGCGGGCGGAAGCCTCGGGGTTGCCGTCGTCGCGCTGTTTTGGATCCTGTTTCTGTGGCAGCTGCCGCATTTCCTCGCGCTGGCCTGGCTGTACCGTGAGGATTACCGCGCGAGCGGCCTCCAGATGCTCAGCGTTGCCGATGAGGATGGGAGGGACACAGGCAGGATGGCGTTGCTGTATGCGATGGCGTTGCTGCCCATCAGCCTGCTCCCAACGCTGCTCGGCATCACCGGCACCTGGTATTTCGTTGGTGCGCTCGTCTTGGGTCTCGCCTACGTTGCGGCGGGCACGGGACTGCTGGTCGGTGCGACGCCCGCCCGCGCGTGGCGTCTGTTTTTCACGTCCATTCTCTACCTGCCGGCGCTGTTGACGCTGATGGTGCTCGACAAGGTGACAGCGTAGCGATTCGATGATTCCGTTTCATCGTGTACTCATCACTACAGGCATCGTCTTTTGCGTGGGCTTCGCGCTGTGGTCGCTCTGGCGCGGGCAGATGGCGTTGGGACTTGGCTTTGCCGCCCTCGGTGCCGCCCTCACCTACTATCTGCGTCACCTGCGTCGTTTCATCGGCCGATGAATCCGCACATCGATTTCATCTACTTCGTGAGCTCGCTGGTCATGGTGGCGGCGCCGCTCGCCGTGTTCACGGTGCTGACGTATCTGGTGACGAAGGGGTACTTCCGCAAAATGCGGGAGAAGGGAGATGGGAGAAGTCCCTAGGGGAGCAGCGCTCTCCGAGCTGCGCCTCGCCTGGCACGTGTTCCGTTGCCGCCAAAAGAGCGACACGAAGACGCGCTTCTTGCGCGAGCTGGCCCGTGCCGTCGCGCAATCGCCCCGCGCGCCACACGGCAAAACGGCTCCTCCCCTCCTCGAGATCGGCACGCGTAGCGGCGGTTCGGCGCTCCTGATGCTGCGCATTTTGGACGATGTCTATCGCGGCGGCCGCCCCCCCTTCGTCCTCACTGTGGACCCCTATGGCTCGAGACCATACGAAGGCGCGCCGCACGTGTACGACGCGCAACATTACCGCGCGATGAAGCGTACGCTCGCGCGGTACGCGAACCACGTGCACTACATGATGGATTCCGGGTTGTTTCTCCAGGAGCTCGAGCATCTGTATCTCTGG
>JBKPDZ010000013.1:0-10378 GCA_046728135.1 Gemmatimonadota bacterium
GCTCCTGGCTTGCCGCATCGGTGTCCAGGTCGACCATCTTATAGGGATGGCCGTTGCGCGTCAGAAACTCGAGGATGTGCAGCAGGCCCGAGCAATGGTTGGAGCCGAGTATGACGACGTCGCCCTGCTCGCGGTCGATCAGCTGCAGGCGGCGGAGGATGAAGGCACGCAGGAAGATGTCGCTCAGCTCGGTATCCGTCGCCATCAGCTTGAGCAGCTCATCGCGGTCGATTTCGAGGACTTCCGTCGCAACCCCCGCCGAGATCCGGCCGAGAAACCGCCCCCCGGCGAGGATCGAGCGCTCACCCGTGAACATCCCCTCGCTGAAAGTGATGGCCAAATCCTTCGAGCGCTGAACCGTGTCCGTTGTGAATGCATCCAGCCGGCCGGAAACGACGACAAAGATCTTCGTCACGGGCTGACCGGGCTCGCCGACCACCTCTCCGAGCGCGAGCTTGCGACGTCTGCCGTGGGGCTCGAGGCGCGCCAGCTGCGCCGGCGTCAGCCGCGGGAACGCCTGGCTTTGCTGATCGGGAACTGTCGAGGCTGTCATCGTATTACTTGTAGTCATAACCTCCCCGTCAAGGAGAGACATCATGGCCCAGCAGTGCAAGCACCTTTCCCATGTTCACGACGTCGCGCCGAAAACGCCCGACGGCTGCGAAGAGTGCCTCAAGACCGGGGATGAGTGGGTGCATCTGCGCCTGTGCCTCGAATGCGGGCACGTGGGCTGCTGCGACGACTCCCCCAATCGTCACGCGACCAAGCACTTCCATACGACCAAACATCCCATCATGCGCAGCTTCGAGCCCGGTGAGGACTGGGGCTTCTGCTTTGTCGATCAGCTGATGTTCGAGCCGGCGCCGCGGCCCGCGCGCTAGTCAGCGTTTGGCGTTCTGGATGAGCGCCATGATGTTTCCTTCAGTGTCCTTGAACCACGCGGCCTTGTTGCTTCCACTGGAAGCGATGCCGTCTTTGGTCTTGAGCCCCGGCATGTCGTATTCCTCCAACCGCACCCCCCGCGCCTTCAATTCCGCAACCTCACGCTCGATGTCGGCAACCTCCCAGAACGCTTGACTCGCCTTGGATGTCCCGGCGTTGGGCGTGGGATAGAGGAAGCACGCGGTGCGATCTCCGAACTCGTACATCACGCCGCCCGCCACCTCACGTGCCGGCGTGAAACCGAGCGTGCGCTCGTAAAATTCGCGGGCGCGTACCATGTTCTTCGCCGGGATGTACGCATACATGGGGAATTTCTGTAGCATTGCTCCTCCGCTGGCCTAAACGGCGACCGCTGTCACTTCGATTCCTGCCTCCAGGGTCTGATGCACCGGGCAGCGCTGTCCGATATCGAAGAGTTTGGCGCGCTGCTCCGCGCTGAGCGCCCCCTCCAGCTTCACCTCAGTATCGATCCGGTCGAGCTTCGTCTCTTTCTTGATGCAGTCCTCGCAGTCCTTCGCGTGATCACGAAAATGTCGCAACCGAATCTCGACACCCGTGAGCGGCCACTTCCGTTGTCGCGCGTACAGCGCGATGGTCATCGACATTCAGGAGCCCAGCGCCGCAGCGATCAACTGATATGGATCGAGTCCGCGATCCGTCCCGCCGGACGCGATCGGCTCGTCGGCGATGAGGTGATGCCGCCCGGCGGCGATCTGCTGCACGAATCCCTGCGCTCCCCCGCGAACGACGACGCGACCGTCCCCCTCCCCCTGAGCCATAACTCCTCCCTAATGGTTTCTCACGGCATACGCTCCGCGAGCCACTCACGCGCGATATCCGCGATATCGCGATGCTGCACGTCCGCCAGGGCATTCAAGCGTCGCATTTCCACGTTCGAGATCCTGCCTCCGAGCTCCGCGAGCGCGGCCAGGATTGCAGGATACTTGTCGAGCACCGCGTTGCGGACCACGGGCGCCGCCTGATACGGCGGGAAGTACCCGCGATCGTCGGTGAGCTGGACGAGATCGAGCGCGGCGATCTGACCGTCCGTCGAGTTCCCGGCGATGACGTCAACGCGCCCATCCGCCAGGGCGCGGTAGGTGAGTCCAAGATCCATCGCGGTGGGCGGCCCGGAAAAGCGCAGCCCGTAGCGTTCGGCAAGGCCGGGAAAGCCGTCCGCCCGCTCCAAAAACTCATAGCCGAATCCCGCCTTCCAGCGCGACGCAACCGCCGCAAGATCTGAAATTGTCGTGAGGCGATACCTGTTCGCGTCGGTGTGTCGGACCAGAATAGCGAAGGTGTTGTTGAACCCGAACGGCAGCGTCCAACGAATGCGAAAGCGCCGTCCGTATTCCGCGTTGACGAAACGAAACACGCTGTCCGGATCGGCGATTGGCGGCTGCTTAAGGATCGCGGTGAACGCCGTGCCGGTGTATTCGACGTATATGTCGATGCCACCGGTCGTGATCGCCTGATGACACACGAATGTGCCGCCGAGATGCAGGCGCCGTTCGACCGGCAGCCCCGTGCGGCGCTCGATCTGCTGCGCTACGATTTCGGCGAGCAAATCCGACTCGGTGAAGTTTTTGGACCCGACGACGACACGTGGCGCACGACCGCAGCTGAGCGCCGCGCCCGCGAGCAGCAGTAAGGGGAGCCGCGTTAGCGTGGCCGCCACACGAGCCTGCGCTCGGCGAGGCCGAGCATTCCATCGGCGAGTAGCGCGAGCAGGGCGGCGGGCACCGCGCCCGCGAGGATCAGCGTGTCATCGACGCTGGCAACGCCGCGAAAGATGTAGACGCCGAGCCCACCCGCCCCGATCGCCGCGGCAATCGTGGCGATGCCGACGCTGACTACGACCGCAACCCGGACGCCGGTCAGAATCACACCCGCGGCCAGGGGCAGCTCCACAATCCGCAGGAGCTCTGATTCGCTCATGCCCATCCCTCGTCCGGCCTCACGAATTGCCGGATCGACGCTCGTGATTCCCGCGTAGGTGTTGCGCACGATCGGCAGCAGTGCATACAGGAAAAGTGCGGTGATGGCTGTCCACCCGCCGATGCCAAATACCGGTATCAACAGGCCAAACAGCGCGAGGCTCGGAATCGTCTGCACCACGTTGGTGAGACCGAGAACGGGCTTGCGCCACGCGGGACGTCGCGCCACGAGAACGCCCAACGGGAACCCAACGACCAGCGCGACGGCAGTCGAGATCGCGACCAGCCCGATATGCTGGCGCAGCAGCAGCAACAACTCAGCGATGTGGTTGCGATAGAAGTGGATGAGGCTCACGCTGCGGAGTCCAGAAATTGGCGCACTTCGGGTAGCGAGCTCGCGCGGAACTCGTCAGGCGCGCCGAGGAAGATCAGGCGCCCCCCGTCGAGCAGACCGATGCGCGTGCCGAGCACCAGCCCCTCGCGGACGTTGTGCGTGACGAAGACCATCGCCTTTCCCAGCCGTCCCTGGAGCGTTCGGAATTCGCGCTGCATCTCGGCCCGGGTGACGGGATCGAGCGCGCCGAACGGCTCATCGAGCAGCATGAGCAGAGGATCGATCGCGAGGGCGCGGGCCACGCCCACGCGCTGTCGCTGACCGCCCGAAAGCTGATGTGGATAGCGGCGCGCGAAGTCGTCTGGATCCATTCCAACAAGCCGGAGCAGCTCCTGGACACGCCCAGCGGCCTTGTCTTTCGGCCAATGCTCGAGCCGCGGTAGCAGGCCGACGTTTTCCGCGACGGTCAGATGAGGGAAGAGCCCGACTTCCTGAATGACGTACCCGATGCGGCGCCTCAGACGAGTGACGTCCTGTCTCGCGGCTTCCTGACCTGCGATTCGCACGTTACCCGCGGTGGGCTCGAGGAGCCGGTTGATGAGCCGGAGCGTCGTCGTCTTTCCCGAGCCGCTGCGTCCAAGGAGGACGACCGTTTCGCCCGCCGCGACGGAGAACGTCACTCCATCGACGAGCGGCCTACCCTGCTCCGGCAGCTCGTAACGCAACGCGCGCACGTCGAGCACCGCATTCACGGCCTCAAGGCGGGCTTGTCGACTCGATCGATGGGCGAGTTGGGGTGCTCTCCCAGGAACTCTATCCACGCAGTCTTGGCGCATGGGTAGTGCTTCGCCGCCTCGGCCAGATCCATGAAGCCGGCGATCGTCTGGTCCAGCCGGTCGGCGAGCTGCTGATTGGCGATCTTGCCTTGCGGATCGAAGGCCTGATGCGCTTGCGCCAGTGAAAACATGTCGGGATAGACTCGGGCGCCAAGATGCTCGAGGGGCACCCGCAACGCCCACAGGCCCCGATTGCCCCCCGCCATCGACGGCGAAGCGGATAGCAAGAGCGCATGTTTGCCGTTAAAGGGCTGCGGCCGCAATCGCGACCCCCAGTCAATCACGTTCTTCAGCACTCCCGGAATCGACCCGTTGTACTCAGGCGAGGCAATGACGAAGGCATCGTTCGCCTTGAGGCGGCGACCCAGCTCCGTCGCGCCGGGGGGGAAGCCCACCTGCTGCGCCTCCTGACTGTAGGATGGGCAATCGAACGCGCTCATCGCCGCACGGTCCACCGTCCCCTCGTGTCGCTCGATGGATTGGGCCGCAAGCTCTGCCAGTGTGGTGTTGAGAGAGCCGCGGCGCAGCGACGCGGAGACGAGGAGAAAACTGATCGGCTGGCGTTTGCTCACCACTGGATGTTAGCCGAGTTCAGCCGTGGCCGGAACTCAGTAGAGACCGGAGTCGGAAGCTTTCACAACCTTGAGCAGCGTGTCCCACGTCCGCGTCGTGACTTCCTTGCCGAAGGTCTGCTCGATGAGCGTCATGAAGACCGGTCCTTTGGGGGTTCGCAGGTAGGCACTGAAGATCTCCCCGTCCTGCATCACGAGGATGCGCGCGCCATCCTTTTCGACCGGCAGCTTGAACGTCTGTTTGGGCCGGCCCCGCAGGAACGTGACGATTCGTTTCGCTTTGGGACTGACCTTGAACGGCAAGTAGGGATCGGTCGCGAGGATTTTTCGCAGCTGCTCGACCGGTCGAACGATGGTCAGGAAAGCCTGGCCAAGCTCCTCGTGCATCGCCGCCTCGGCCTGCTGCTCCACCGCCGCCTCCGACGTGCCGCGAGCCTTGAACACCACGTTGCCGCTCCCAAGCACCGTCTTTACGTCGGTAAAGCCTGCCGCCTCGAATGCCGCCTTCAACGCCGGCATCTTACAGTTCATCGGCATTACGCCCCGGAGGAACGCCGCATAGCGTGGCATGGCAGAAAGTTAGCGTTGTGTCGAAATCGCCCAAGCCCAAACGACTATCTGGCGGAGCGGTGATATTTCAAATCCCTGGAGGATGCCATGAAATTCTTGTGCTTGATTTACCAAGAGGAGAAGCAGGAGGCGAACGTCCCGCGGGACCAGATCGCGCAGGCGAAGAAAGACTACTGGTCATTCGCGGAAGGCATCAAGAAGTCAGGCAACTACGTGGGGTCGCACGGCCTGCAGCACACCGACCAGGCCACGACCGTGCGCGTCCGGAACGGCAAACTCTCCACCACCGACGGCCCGTTCGCCGAGACCAAGGAACAGCTCGGCGGCTACTTCCTGATCGAGGCGAAGGATCGGAACGAGGCCATCCAAATCGCGAGCCGCATCCCGTCGGCGAAGTGGGGGTCGATCGAGGTTCGTCCCGTCTGGTCCGAAAACGGCAAGTAATCACCCAGGGAGGAATCATGCGTTACCTGTGCTTGATTTACGAAGACGAGAAGTGGTGGGAAAAGGCGACCGAAGCCGATTTGCAGAAAGGCCTGGCCGATTACAACGCCTTCACCGATAGCATCAAGAAGACCGGGAAATACATCGGCGGTGAAGCGCTGCAGCCCACCAAGACCGCGACGTCGGTTCGTGTCCGGAACGGCAAGCTCTCGACCACCGACGGACCCTACGTCGAGACCAAGGAGCAGCTGGGCGGCTACTACCTGATCAACGCGAAGGACTTGAACGACGCGGTCCAGGTGGCCTCGCGGATTCCCGGCGCGCAGCATGGCACCGTTGAGGTGCGCCCAATCATGGAGTTCAACCAACCGTAGACACGATCGAGTCGGTTTACCGCGCCGAATCCCGCCGCGTCCTGGCCACCTTGATCCGCCTCCTCGGCGACTTCGACCTCGCCGAGGAGGCGCTGCAAGATGCGTTCGCAGCGGCGGTGGAGCGCTGGCCGGTGGAAGGCACGCCGGCGAATCCGCGCGCGTGGCTCATCTCCACGGGCCGATTCAAGGCGATCGACCGGCTGCGCAAGACGCGCCGTGAGTCCTCACCCCCTGACCCCCGCTCCTGGGAGGAGAGGGGGGACGAGCAGTCGCAGCACGAGGACTACGACGTCGTGGACGACCGTCTGCGGCTGATCTTCACCTGTTGTCACCCCGCGCTGAACCCCGACGCGCAGGTCGCGATGACGCTGCGCGAGGTGTGCGGGCTGACGACCGAGCAGGTGGCCGCCGCGTTCCTCAGCACCGCACCGACCCTCGCGCAACGCATCGTCCGAGCGAAGTCGAAGATCCGCGACGCGCGCATTCCCTATGAGGTACCGTCGTTACCGGAGCTGCCCGAACGCCTGGCGAGCGTGCTGCACGTCGTCTATCTCGTCTTCAATCAGGGCTACTTCACGCGCGCCGACCTCGCCACGGAAGCGATTCGCCTCGGCCGGCTGCTGGTCGATCTACTTCCCGAGCCCGAAGCGATCGGTCTCTTGGCGTTGATGCTGTTGCACGATGCCCGCCGCGCCACGCGGACAACGGCGGCTGGTGTGTTGATTCCGCTCGAGGAGCAGGATCGCGCACGGTGGAGCCAGGAGCAGATAAAGGAAGGGGTGGCGCTCGTGCACCGTGCGTTTGCAACGCGTCGCGCCGGCCCCTACGCGCTGCAGGCCGCCATCGCGGCCGTGCACGCCGAGGCGCCGTCGTCCGCCGCCACGGACTGGAGCGAGATCGTGGGGCTGTATGATGTGTTGCTCAGAATGGAGCCATCGCCCGTCGTTGAGCTGAACCGCGCGGCGGCCGTCGCGATGCGCGATGGCCCCCAGCACGGTCTCGCGCTGATCGACATTATTCTCGCGCGCGGTGAGCTCGAGGAGTATCACCTCGTCCACGCGGCGCGCGCGGATCTGTTCCGCCGGTTGGGCCGTAAAGCGGAGGCGATTGCGGCGTACACCCGAGCGCTCGAACTGGCCGTCGAGGAGCCGGAGCGACGCCTGCTCGAACGCCGATTGCGGGAGCTCTGACGCTCAGTCTTCCGGATACCAGTTCTTGTCCCACGCGTGAGGCTTGAGCTTCGCCAGCATCGCCGCGGGCAACGCGCCTTTGGTGGACGCCATCGTATTCTGACGGACGTGCGCCGGGCGGCGCATGCCGGGAATCACCGTGGACACCTCGGGCGATGAGAGACAGAAGCGCAGCGCCAGCTCGGGCAGCGTTTCAACCTGATGATCGAGCACGCTCGCCAGCGCCTTCGCCCGGCGTTCCGCCTCGGCCTTGCGATCGCCCGCAAAGTATCCCGCGCGCCAATCACCGGCGGGAAAGACCGTGTCGGCCTTGATCTGGCCGGTCAGCGCGCCTTCATCGAACGGCACGCGCACGATGATGCCCAGCGGTTTTTGTTTAGCGAGCGCAAATAGCGCCTTCTCGGGAGAGCGGTCGTAGATGTTGTAGATCACCTGCGCGGTTTCGAACACCGGGTCCGCGAGGACGCGGAGCGCGGTCTCCGGCGCGTGATCGTTGATCGAGATCCCCCAGTGGCGCACCTTGCCTTCTTCTTTGAGCCGCACGATCTGCTTGTAGGACGCTTCCCAGTCGGGATCCCCGAGCCAGGCATCATTCCAGACGTGCAGCTGCTGCACGTGCAGCGCATCCATGCGGAGGTTCCTGAGCGACTGCTCGGTGCAGGACGCGATGTACTCGGCCGGGAAGACGTCAGCCAGTTTGGAGCTCGCTTTGCCGGGCCATTCCCGATTCTGCGGCGGGATCTTCGTCGCGACAATCGCGCGACCCGCGCGGATCTCATGCACCAGCTCTTCGCCGATCACGCGCTCGCTGTGACCGGCGCCGTACGCCAGCGCGGTATCGAAAAAGGTGATGCCCTGCTCGATCGCCTCGTGCAGCGCCTTGCGGCCCACGGCGTCGTCCACGCCGCGCCACATCTCCCCGCCGAGTCCCCAGGCGCCGAAGCCGATCTCGCTGACGCGGTAGCCGGTCTTGCCGAGGGCCCGAGTCTTCATGGCCGAGCTCCCGCCCCTGCGTCCAAGCCGCTGCCGATGACGTCGCGGAGCGGAGTGCGCCGCAATTCGGCGGCGAACTCCGGGACGCCCTTCGCCATGAGGTCAGTGAAGCGCGCGGTAGCGTCCGCCAGTCGCTGGGCCAACACGTCATGCACCGCGAGCTGCTGCTTGGTGGGCGCGAAGTCCGCACCGTTCTCCGCCATATCAGACTGCAGGGCGGCGAGCCGGCCGTAGAGCTGCATCGGGTTCCGGAAAGCATCCTCACGCGCGCCGGTCAGGTTCACATCGAACAGCGCGCCTTCGACCTGGACGATGCGCCGATCGAGCGAGTCGGCGAGGGCGACCATCCGCTTGGCCCCGGAGTCGGAGACGAGCGCCGAGTCGCGGAGTTGGGTAGCGAGATCGCGCACCTGCTTGCGCACCCACTCGAGCCGGTTGATCATGCGCGCCACGCTGTCCTGCTCCGCGCGAATCGTGTGCGCGAGCTTCCCCTGTGCCTGCACGTCCGCATCCGTTCCGGTCGTGTTGGGATCTTTGAGGACGGTGAGCGACTGCGTCGCCGTCACGGGGGCGCTGTGTGCCGCCGAATCTTCCACGATTGCCTGCACCGTGTAGGTCCCGGGCAGGACGAGGGGCCCTCGGAGCGAAAGATCGAGGTCCCAGGTGACGAGGGGGCGCGTGCCGTCCGCGCCGACACGCACGAACGTCTTGCCCGGGGGCGGCGTGCGGAGCTTGGGCGTGGCCGGCGCGGTGTAGCGCAGATCCCACCAGACACGGTTCAGCCCAAGCTTGCGTTCGCCCGGGAACACACGCACGGTGTCGCCCTGCGCGTCGAGAATCACGAGCTTCGCGGGCTTGAACCGGCGGGTGCTATCTCCAGGGGCGGCTGCTGGTGCAGCGGGAGCGCCGGCAGCGCCTGGAGCGCTGGGCGGACTCGTGGTCGTGTCGGCCAGCGGGGCAGCGACATAGTAGGTGAGCGGCACGCCGGCCGGGGCATTCTCGGCCTGCACCGCGCTGTTCGGCGCACTCGCGACGCCCTGCTGCTCGCGCAACCGGTAGCCGGGTGGCGGCACGAACAGCGCCACCTTGCTCGCGAGCGCCGCCCCGTCGAGCTGCTCGAGCGGTGAGATGTCGTCCAGGATGTAGAAGCCACGCCCATAGGTCGACACCACGAGATCGTGGAAGCGCGGCTGCACGGTGAGCCACGACACGGGGGCGTGCGGCAGGTTGGCCTGGAGTGGGAGCCAGCGGGTGCCGTCGTCGAGCGTCACATAGAGACCGTTCTCCGTCCCCGCGTAGAGCAGGCCACGCCGCACCGGATCTTCGCGCACGATGTGCACGAACGAGAGCGACGAGCGCGGGAACGTGTCCGAAATCTTTCGCCATGTTTTGCCGAAGTCCGTGGTCTTGAAGATGTAGGGATCCAGGTCGTCGAGCTCGTGCAGGTCGGCCGCGAGATACGCGGTGCCGGCATCGAAGTGCGAGGGCTCGATGTTCACGATCTTCGCCCAGGGCGAAAGCTTCGGGATGTTGGCCGAGACATCAGTCCAGTGGCCGCCGCCGTCCGTCGACACGTTGACGCGCCCGTCATTCGACCCGGTCCAGAGCACACCCGCGCGCACGGGCGACTCCGCGATCGCGAAGAGCGTTGCGCCATCGAACGTCATCAGGTTGTCGGTCGTCACACCGCCCGAGCTCTGCTGGTGGGTCGTATCATTGCGCGTGAGATCGGGACTGATCACTTGCCAACTCGCGCCGCCGTCCGTCGTCACGTGCACGACCTGGCTGCCGACGTAGACCTTGGTGTGATCGTGGGGCGATATGGCGATGGGGAAGGTCCAGTTCCAGCGGTATTTCACGTCGGCGGGCCGCCAACCGTAACTGGCCTCGGGCCAGACGCGCACGTTCCGCGCGTGATCGGTCCGGACGTCGTAGACCTCGAGTCCGCCGTCGTAGCAGCCCGACCACACCGTGTTGTTGTCCACCGTGTCGGGGATCCCAAAGCCGCTTTCACACCCACCCACGTGACGCCACAGGCCCTCGCTCAACCCGCCGGCCACGCTGCGGCTCGGCATGCGGTAAGATGAGCCGTCCTGGCGGTTGCCGTAGACGTTGTAGGGCACGCGCGTGTCGGCGTACACGTGATACATCTGCGCGATCGGGAGCACGACGCGGGTCCAGCTCTT
>JBKPDZ010000014.1:0-18074 GCA_046728135.1 Gemmatimonadota bacterium
GAGAATACCACGCGATCTACCGCCAGTGCGCTGCCGCCCGGGATTCGCGCCTCGTCGGCGGCCTGTAGGACGATGCTCCCAAGCTGGCGCATCTCAGCCTTGAGCAAACCGTGCGCGTGGGTGGGTTCGACCGATTTGAAGGTGTTGCTGCAGACCAGCTCGGCGAGGCGATCAGTCTGGTGCGCCGGCGTCATTTTCACCGGGCGCATTTCATGAAGGGTTACACGGAAACCTCGTTCAGCCAGGGCCCAGGCGGCTTCACAGCCGGCCAGCCCACCGCCCACGACATGCACCGATGTCTGTGATTTCGATGGTAGGGGCGCAGCATGCTGCGCCCCTACATCCATTCCTATGCGCCCTGCCCCTACGATACGACCTCTTCCGCTTCGGGGGCTGTTTCCTCGACCGTGACCTGATGCCCGCACTTGAGACACTTGCGTGTCGTCTCTCCCGTCGTCTTGGACTTGAGCTCCTCCATCCCCACGAAGCCACAGTTGGGACAGGGTACGGCGACCGGCTTGTTCCAGGTCGAATAATCGCAATCCGGGTAGCGCAGGCAACCGTAGAATGTCCGGCCGCGCTTGGTGCGGCGCTCCGCGAGGTCGCCCTCGCCGCACTTGGGACACTTGATGCCGAGCGGGACGGGCTGCGTGTACTTGCACTTGGGATAGCGGGTGCACGCCAGGAACTCGCCGAACCGGCCCGTCTTGATGACCATCGGCGCGCCGCATTCCTTGCAGATCTCGTCCGACGGGCGATCGGGCACCTTGTCCTTCTTGATGGATCGCGAGTAGTCGCATTCCTTGGACGCGTAGCGCGAGCAGGCGATGTAGGGACCGAAGCGCCCGCTCTTCACCTCGAGCGGCGCGCCGCACTTGGGGCATTTCTCGGCTGCCACGCCCGAGAGATCGTGCACCTCGTGGATGATCTTGTTGATGTCTACGGCTTCCAGCGCGCGATTGAACGGCCCCCAGAAGTCGCCCAGGACGGCTTTCCAGTCGAGATCGCCTTCTTCGACCTTGTCCAGCTCGGTTTCCATTTGCGCGGTGAATCCGACCTCGAACACTTCCGGGAACGACCGCTTCAACACCTTCCAGACCGTCTCGCCCTGCGGCGTCGGCTGGAAGCGGCGGTCCTTGGCGGTCGCGTACCAGCGGGTGCGCAGCGTGGAGATGATCGCCGCGTACGTCGATGGCCGGCCGATCCCCAGCCGCTCGAGCTCCTTCACGAGGCTCGCCTCGCTGTAGCGCGGCGGCGGCTCGGTGAAGTGCTGGCTCGGCACCACTCGCTTGAGCGCGACACGGTCGCCTTCGGCGAGCTTCGGAATGGGCTCCAGGCTGCCCAACGTCTTGGCGTCTTCAGCCTCATGGGCTTCGGTGTACAGCGCGTGGTAACCGTCGAACAACACGCGGGAGCCGGTGGCACGGAACAGGAACTTCCCGTTGGCCAGCTCGAAGTCCACTTTGGTCGCCTCGTAAACCGCCGGCGTCATCTGGGACGCGAGGAACCGGCGCCAGATGAGCTGATAGAGCTTGAAGAGATCGCGTTCGAGGTACTTCTTCACCGCGTCGGGTGTGAGACCAACTTCGGTGGGGCGGATCGCCTCGTGTGCATCCTGGACCTTCGAGCCGCGGCCGCCCTTATGGACGTTCGGCTCGTCAGGCAGGTACCGCTTGTCGAACTGCGCATTGATGTACTCGCGCGCCTGCTTGATCGCCGCATCCGACACACGCACCGAGTCGGTGCGCATGTACGTGATGAGACCGACCGATCCCTGCTCGCCGAGCTCGACACCCTCGTAAAGCTTCTGCGCCGCTCGCATCGTCCGGCCCGCCGAGAAACCCAGCTGTTTCGCCGCTTCCTGCTGCATCGTGCTGGTGGTGAACGGCGCCGGCGCCTTGCGGCGGCGTTCGCCGGTCGAGACCGCGGTGACGACGAACGGCAGCTTTTCGACTTCGGCGACGATCGCCTTTGCGTCTGCCTCAGTCTTGATCTCCGGCTTGTGGCCGTTGAGCTTCTGCAGCCGCGCCTGGAACGCCTGGCCGTCCTTCTCGAGGTCGGCGGCCACCGTCCAGTATTCCTGCGGCACGAACTTCCGGATTTCCTCTTCGCGCTCGATGATCAGACGCAGCGCCACCGTCTGCACGCGACCGGCCGACAGGCCGGTCTTGATGCTCTTCCAGAGCACCGGCGACGCCTTGTAGCCGACCAGGCGATCCAGCACGCGGCGCGCCTGCTGGGCGTCGACTTTGCGCTGGTCGATGTCGAGCGGGTTGGCGAGGGCTTCACGGACGGCGTCTTTCGTGATTTCGTGGAATAAGACGCGGCTGACTTTTCCATTTCCATTTAACTGGGATGCAACGTGCCAGGCTATCGCTTCGCCTTCTCTATCAGGATCGGTCGCGAGTAACACGCGATCAGCAGCCTTGGCCGCCTTCTTGATCTCGGCCAGGGTTTTCGCCTTTTCCTTTATAGTGACGTACTTCGGCGTGAAGCCGTTCTCGACATCCACGCCCAGCTCGCGCCTGGGCAGATCGCGCAGATGCCCCACGGTCGCCTTGACCGTGTAGCCGCGGCCCAGGTACTTGCCGATCGTCTTGGCCTTCGTCGGGGACTCGACAATGACGAGTGCGCCGCCCTTTGCAGGAGCGGCGTCGGTCTCTTCAGTATCCGGCGTCGGGAGAGCGCCATCCGCGACCTTCTTCTTGCGCGGCGCTCTCGGCTTTTTTTGTTTCACTCCCTCTTCATTATCAGGCACTGATCAACCTTTGTTCAAACGTTCGGGGTTGCATCTTTACCAACCGGCGCTCGTTTGCGCAAGCTTTACGATCTCGGCAGCTACGTTTTCCGCACTCTTGGCTTCGGTTTGCACGGTCGCATCGGCTTTGGAGTAATACGGATCGCGCTGCGTGAAGAGCTCGCGCATGCGCGCTACCGGATCGTCACCCATCAAAACGGGGCGGGTTCCCGACGGCTCCGCGCGGCCCGCTGCCACTTCGGCACGCGCCTTCAGATAAACGAGATACCCGCGAGGTTTGGCGGCATCCAGCGCGCCCGGCTGCACCGCCCAGCCGCCCCCCGGCGCGATCACCGCCGGCTCGTGCGTCAACGCGGTCTCGACTTCCTTGCGTTCCATCTCGCGAAACGCTTGCTCACCCTTCTCGGCGAAGATCATCGCGATCGGTTTGCCTTCCTTGCGAATCAACACGTTGTCGATGTCCACGAATCCGGCGTGCAGCCGGTCCGCCACGAGACGGCCCACGGTGGTCTTGCCGGCGCCCGGCAGTCCGATCAGCACGATGTGCCGCTTCAGACCTCACCCCCTGACCCGCTCTCCGCGATGCGGAGAGGGGGAGCCTGAGTCCGCGCACGTACCTGCGCGAGATACCCGTCGAAATTGCGCTTCGTCTCGCTCAACGCGTCGCCGCCGAACTTCTCGAGCAGCGCCTCGGTCAGCACGATCGCCAGCATCGCTTCCGCAATGACTCCCATCGCCGGCACCGCGGTCACGTCCGAGCGCTCCGATTGCGCCTGCGCGGGCCCGCCCGTCTTGAGATCCACCGTTTTGAGCGGCGACATCAACGTGGAGATGGGCTTCATCGCGACGCGGACGACGAGTGGCTCGCCGGTTGTCATGCCGCCTTCCGTGCCCCCGGCGCGATTGGTGGCGCGTGAGAAGCCGGGTAGGATTTCGTCATGCACCTCCGAGCCCTTGCGCCGCGCGGCCTCGAAACCGAGGCCGAGCTCGACGCCCTTCACCGCGGGGATCGACATGAGCGCCTGCGCGAGCCGGCCGTCGAGCTTGCGGTCCCAGGAGACGTGGGAGCCCAGTCCCACCGGCACGCCGAGCGCGAGCACTTCGACAATGCCGCCAAGCGTGTCGCCGGCGGCTTTCGCCGCATCGATCCGGCGGATCATCTCCGCCTCGGCCTCGGGATCCAGGCAACGCACGGGGCTCTGGTCGGCGGTTTCGTTGATGTGCGCCGGTAGGGGCGCAGCATGCTGCGCCCCTACGTTCGCAACCACGCCGCCTAACTCCGCCACGTACGATCCGATTTCGACGCTGAACTCCCGCAGGAGCTTTTTACACACTGCGCCGCACGCCACACGCGCCACGGTTTCTCTCGCACTCGCGCGTTCCAGGATATCGCGCGCATCCTGACGGTCGTATTTCAGCGATCCGGCCAGGTCCGCGTGGCCGGGGCGCGGGCGGGTGACCTGGCGGCGGCGTCCCTGCGGATCGGGTGCGGCGTCCGCTTCGGGCGCCATGACGTCCTGCCAGTGCTCCCAATCGCGGTTCCAGATGAGCATGGCGATCGGGGAGCCGAGTGTCTCGCCGGCCCGCACGCCGGCGAGCCACTCGATGCGGTCGGACTCGATTTTCATGCGGGCGCCACGACCGTAGCCGCCCTGGCGGCGCTTCAGCTCCAGATCCACGTCGGCGGCGGAGACGGGCAGGCCGGCGGGAATGCCTTCGAGAATCCCCACCAGGCCGCGGCCGTGCGACTCACCCGCCGTCGTGAACCGGAATGTCATCCTCACCCCCCTACATCGCCCATAACAACCGAGCCCGACCGGGGTCGGGCTCGCATACGTCGCACCCGGGCCCGGAGCGCCCGGCTCAATGCTGCGTCGGCGGCGCCGGCAGCGGGTTGACGAACGCCGGCAGCTGTAGAACCAGCAGGCCGTTCGGCGTCACCCCAAAGAGTAACTGATTCCCGCCGGCATCGCGCGCGACGCGCAGCGGTCCAATGACCGGGTCGCGGACCGGAATGGATCCGAGGAACGCCCCGAAGAACGTGTCAAACACGTCGATATTGCCGCTCGGGTCTGCCGAAAACATCAGCCGTTGGTTCTTGTCGGTCCCGCCACCGCAGTACGTGCTGCCTGGAGGACATTGCCCCGTCGGCGCGAAGTCATGGAAGTAGTTCATGTCCATGCCGGGTGTCAGGGGCGACGGTCCCGGGGGCGCCGCGGACGTCACCATGCGCCGCAGGTCCTGATCCAAATAGTAGATCGAGTCCGCGCGCACGGCATTCGTGAGCCCGTTGAAGTTCGTCGCGACCGACACGATCTTGATGCCCGTGTTGGCGATGAAGTCGCTGACCTCGCGTCCCGGCGACATGCCGAAGTCGATGTCGCTGGATCCCGTATCGAACGTGTTGTTGCCGGTAGCGCAGGTCACGTTGGGCCCTTGAACTAGCGAATCACGCGCGTCGTATGACATGACGCGCGCAAACTGCGCCGTGACGTTACCGCCCTCGCCGATAAACGCGTGTGTGAAGTTCCCGGTGTTGCGCGTGAATGTGCGGTCCCCCAAACCCATCCGGGAGAGCTGGATGGTCGCGCCGGCGCACGCCGCTAGTATGACTTTCGAGAAATTGCGGCCGCGACTCATGAAGATCCGCAGGGTATCGGTGACGTCGTTGAAGGACTGGGTCCCGATTTCCCAGAAGAGGTGCCCAAACATCAGGTTGGGATCCGTCGTGTTGATCAACTTTTCCATCCGCAGCGTAGCGCGCCCGTTGAAGGGCGGTGTTTCCGCGCCGGTCGGGGCGGTCGAGTACACCGCGAAGACCGAGTCCGCGTGGCAGGTCGAGGTCCCGCTCGCCACCCGGCACACTGTCGCCACGTACTGCGGCAGATCGGACGTGTGATAATCGGTGATGTGGACGACCGCGCCGCCCGCCTGCACGATCACCTTGTATGTCTGGATGATGAAGTCGGGCAGACTCTGGCGCCAAATGATCTGGCGCGGTCCACCGACACCAACATTGATGATGCCGAGGTACGAACCGCCGGCGTCGGCCACGACGATCGTATCCTTGTACCCGCCGAGCGTGTCGCGCGGCCAGAGCGCGATGCCCCACGGCTGTCCACCGGCCGTGGGAATCCCGCCGGCGACGAAGGACGTGTTGGCGACCTGGAACACGTCCACGCGATTGAGCCCGGGATTCGTGAGGTACAACTCCCGCAGGTTCGCGTTGTAAATCGCGTCGACGACGGTCCCCGCCCCGACCATTGGCACCGTGACGCCGTTGACCACGATCACGGTATCGATGAGCCCGGTGGGCGAGCGCGGCAGCCCCGCCAGCTTGACCGCGGGGTACAGCGCCGGCGTGCTGGGCGCGCTCGGCAGTAGCGACGTCGTGTTGGTGTACGAGCAATTGCGCGCCACTGCGGCGTCGCAGGCGTAGCCGCGCACGACGATCGAATGCGGCAACACGCCGGGCGGTAGGACCGAGCCGAGGTTGAGGCTTGCGCGCCGAGTGACGTCGGTGAGATTGCCGGCCGCGACGTTGATCGTATCGAACTTGAGCAGCACGCCGCCGCCCGTGTCGACCCGGAAGCCGATCCACGAGATCGCGCTCGGGTCGGTGGCGCGCACGATCACCGTGTCGTCCACTTCGACACGCGCCCCGACCGAGTGCGAGACCTGCGGCGGTGTGACGTCGTTGGCGGCGGACTGAATGGTCACGGTCACGATGTTGGTGAAGCCGCGCCGGCCGGCCGAGTCCTCGGCGAACCCGACGACGTCGAACGTGCCGGTGCCGGCGACGACGGTCAGCGTGTCGGTGTAATCGACGGTGTCCTTCAGTGCGCCCAGGAACACGATGGAATCGTTGGGCGGCACCGTGGGGTTATTGACCGCGCTCGCCGGCGCGACCAGGAAGCCGATCTTCGCTATCCCCGAGTTCTGGATGGCGTGGACCTCGATCGGAATCGAACGATTCTGCGACGCGACCGCGCCCGGCGTCGGCGAAATCAAGATGACCTGGAGCGCCTGCACGTTCGACAGGAAGATGGTCAGCGTATCTTCGGCGAAATTGCCGGCGCCGTCGGTCGCACGGCCGACGATCGTGATGTTGCCGCCCGCCCCCGAGTTCGATGGGAACGTGATCGTGCGGCCCACCGAGTATGTCTTGACCTGGCCGATGAAGCTCGTATCGAGCGTCCCGATGAGCCCGCCGCTGAACGTCAGGTTCACGCTCTTGAGCGCCAGGTTGTCGACCGCGGACACGTTGAAGCGGAGACCGCCGCTGATGGCCTGTGTGTCACCCGCGGCGTTCGTGAGGGTGATGGCTGGTGGCGTGACATCGCGTTGGATGCCGCCGATGTTGCGCGCCGTCTCGCACGCCCAGACGGCGAGTGCGAGCGCGCTCACGCAGAGCAGCGTGGTACCGCGTCTGATTCGAACCAGCCGCATAGCTAACCCTCTCCCGCTATCCGCCGCCGCTTATTGACCGGACGGCGAGACGAGATCGTCGATGATGTGCGGCGTGATCAAAATCAGCAGATCGCGCCGGTTCTCCGTTTGGGACGTGAAGCCGAACAGCTTGCCCAGAATCGGCAGATCTACAAGGAAGGGAATTCCGGACTTCGTTACCGTGACCTCAGTCACCGTAAGTCCGCCAATTACGGCCGTTTCCCCGTCGCTCACCAGGATCTGGTTGTCCGCCTGTTGCGTCTGGAACGTGAACCCGATGTCCACGGACGCCGGGCGCACGTTCGAGCGCTCGGCGTGCACTTCCATCAGGATCTGACGCGTTCCCGTCACGTGCGGCGTGACCCGGAGGTTGATACCGGTCTGCTGGAACTGCACCGTTGCACGGGGCACGTTGGTACCGGCTGTACCCCCACCACCGCCGACGGCGCTCACATCGATGACGCGAATCGGCACGCGGTCGCCGACGAGGATCTCGGCCTGCCGGTTGTCGAGCGTGGTGATCGTCGGCTCGGCCTGGATGTCGGCGAGCTCGACGCGCTGCAGCGCCTGCACGAACGCGGTCAGGTCGAAGTTGCCGAGCGCGGTCGAGAAGATCAGATCGAGCGCCGGGTCCACGACTGCCTGGCTCGCGTTGCCGAGCGCCGAGAGTGAGTTGCCGCCGAGCGACACGATGTTCTCGTTCGACGGGAAATTCTCCTGCGGGACGAGCGCGTCGGGCACGCCGTCCAGATCGGTATCGACCGGTTTCGCCGTGCGCGGGTCGGGACGCTGAATGAGCTTGTTGAAGAACTGTGTCGTGGAGCCGAGGTCGTACTTGACACCCATCTCCTCGACGTCAGTGCGATCGACGAAGATGATCTTCGCCTGGATCGAGACCTGCGGCGTGCGCTGGTCGAGACCCTTCACGAACTCCACGACCTCGTCGATGCGCGAGCTGACCTCGGTGATCACCAGCGAGTTGCTGGTCGAGTCGGCGACTGCCTGGCCGCGCTTGGTCAGAATCGATGCGACCGACGGGACCAGGGACGTCGCCTTCGCGTAGTTGATGCGCACCAGGCGCGTCGTGATGGGCACGGTGGAATCGGCGCGCGCCAGCTCCTTCTTGTCCACGACGGTAAGGATCCCGCCGGGCTGGTTCTGCACCGCGAGACCCTGCGACTCGAGCACAGCGTTGAGCGCGAGATCCCATGGCTGGTTCTTGACCTCGGCGGTGACGTTGCCCTTGATGTCCTTACCGAGGATGATCGTGCGCCCGCTGAACGCCGCAAAGCCCGCGACCACGTCCTCGATGCTCGCATTGTCCCACTGCACCGTGATGCGCGACGCCTGCGACTGCGCCGCCTCGGCGCGGTGCGTCGCCAGATACTCGTCGATCGACATCGGCCGGCCCAACGACGGCGTCGTCACCCGCGCCGCCGATTCCGGTCCTCCCGTCACCGGCGGTGCCACCTCAGCCCGCGCTGCTACGCGGCGTGGCGTTGCGGCGGCGGTTGTAGCCAGCGGCGCGGCGCTGTTGCTCGACCACGCCGCGAAGCTCGTCCGCTCGCTGCCGATGCGCACGCGCACCTGTCCGGCGGCGCGCTCGACTTGATAGTCCTTCAGCGCGTCCAGATCGATCACGACGCGCACGACGTCGGGCTTGAATTGCGCGTAGCGCACGTTGCGGACGCCGCCGCGATTCTGGCCGTCATACAGCGTGACGGGGGCGGTGAGCCGGGCCCCCTGCAGATCGATGACCAGTCGTGCGGGATTCGCGAGCGTGAAGTCCTGGACGACGGCGGCGCCTTGCAGGTCGATCACGATCTCGACCTTGCCGCTGGCGGGGACGACGCTCACCCCGCGGACTTCGCCGTCGCGTGCGCTCCACTCGTCCACCGTCGTCCCCGCAAGGGCCCGGGGAGCGACGGCGACGAGGAGCGCCGCGATGGGAAGAATAGCCTTCATGGCGTCTCCTCCTGCTTGGCGAGCGACAGGGTCTCCTGCCGCTCGAACCCGAATTCCTGCACGGTGAAGACGACCTCGCGGGGCCGGATCTGCGTCACTTTCAAGCGCCCGATGATGTCGCCCGTTTTCACCCGGTAGATGCGTCGATTGGTGATGTCCCGCAGTATGGCGACACTGCGCGACGCAAAACGCCCGTCGTAGACGACGGTCGTCAGCTTCAAATCGGAAATCAGCGGCCGCACGTCGCCGGACTTGAGCAGCGACATGAACGGATCGCGCCCGCCGCCTTCGTACGAGAACACCTCGCGGAGCAGCGTCTGCGGATGCGCGGCCGTGGTATCGCCGGGCCGCTCCGACTGCTGCGCCGCCGCGGGCAGCGCGAACGCGACGAACGCGAGCGCGACGCTAGCTGCGTGCACGTGGAGCTCCGGCCGGCTTCCCCGCGGGCGGCGGCGGGTTGGCGGACTTGACGAAGGTGCGAATCGAGAATTCGGCGAGCAGCAACGCGCCCGCCGTGTCGCCCAGCAGCTTTTGCGCCGCCGGCGTGGCGGCCGAGAGGGTCACGTCCTGCGGCACGACGATGCGCGGCAGCGACGCGACGTCGGCGAGGTATTCGCCGATTTGATCGTAGTGGCCGTAGATCTCGAGCCGGTACCGATAGGTGTCGAACGGCGAACCGGGCTCGGGACTGAGCGGCTGGATCTTGCCGAGCGTGATCCCGCGAACCTTGGCTTTGGTCGAGATGTCGTCGATCAGCGTCGGGACCTCGTTGCGCTCCGGTACCAGCCGCCGCATCAGCTCGAGCGAGCCCTGATATTCCTCGACGCGCCGCCGCAGATCTTCGATGCTCCCACTCGCCAGGTCCTTCTTCGCAGCGGCGACGATTCGCTCGAGACTATCGGACTCCGTATTCGCCGAACGGATCTGCTCCACGTCGGGCGTGTGCTTCTTCGTCCAGAAGAAGTAGCCGCCCGCCCCGGCGACGAGGATGAGCAGCGCCATGATCTGGCTGCGTTGATCGGTCGGTAACAGTGCCATGCGCTACCTCACCGATTGCACGAGCGGGACGGTACGGATGTAAACCGAGTCCGCGATCTTGTAGCTGATCATCACCGTGAACCCCGTCAACGGCCGATCCGCCTCGATCACCGTCTGTGAGGAGGCCGGCGTGACGTCGGTGAACCAGGGCGACGCCGCGAGCTGTCGCAGGAACGTCGTGTAGGCCTGGATGTCCACCGTCCGTCCCTCGAGGGAGACCTTCACCGCCGGCCGGCCGGTCGTATCCCGCTCGATCGTCACGGGGCCGTTGGCCGCCGGCTGCCCCGGGGCGGGCGCGACGATGGTCGACACGGTCTGCACCTTCGTGATCCAGGTGTACGGCGGCAACGCCTTCGTCACCTGATCGAGCACGTGCGGCCAGATGTAACGGTCCGCATCGATGTCGCGGATCACGTTGATCTGATAGAGCAGCGAATCGCGCACCTTCTCGGCCTGACGCTTCTGCGCAATGACGATGTCGTACCGCCGCTTCTCGGTCCGAATGCTCTCGAGCCGGCTCTCCGCCGCCGCGAGTCGCGCTCGATCGGTGATGAAGAGGAGTGCCCCGCCACCGCCGACGACCACCCACGCCGCGATCGCGCCGATCAGGAACGGATCCTTGACCTGCGCGATCAGTGCCTTGAAATCCGGCAGCGCGAGCTGGAAGCCCGCGCCTTTGGCCGCCTTCTTCTTTCCCGGGATTAGGTTTATTTCAATCATGCGGCGCGCCTCAGCGCCAGGCCGACCGCCAGCATCAGCAGCGGGGCGACCTCGTCCACTGGGACCGTCTCGAACACATCATCCTTGACGCGCAGGCGCTGCACCGGATTCGCCAGCTCGATCGGCACCTTGAGCCGGCCGCCGAGCACATCGTTCAGCCCGGGAATGCGCGCACCGCCGCCCGTCGTGTAGACGCGCGACAGCCCCCCCGCATTGCGCGACGCGGTCGCGAGGAACGCCGCGGCACGCTCCACGCCGACCGCGATCTCCTCACCGCGCGCGCTCACGTAGCCCGCGAGATCCGGATGTGACGACGTGCCCTGAATGACCTTCTCGGCCTCTTCGCTCGCGAGTCCCTTTTCGCGCTGCAAGTCCTCGCGGAAGCGCCGCGTGCCGACGGAAAGATCGCGCGTGAGGACGGGAACGCCGTCCTCGAGGATGTTCACGTTGGTCACTTCGTGACCGATGTTGACGAGACCGACGACGCCCTGCATGGCGTCGGGATGGTTCAGCTCGAAGGCGTTGTGGATCGCGAAGGCGTCGACATCGATGATCGAGGGTTCGAGTCCGGCCTCCCCCAACAATCCGACCCTACTCTCCACCAACTCGCGCTTGGCGGCGACGAGCAGCACGTTCATCTGGAGGCCTTCGGCGTCGGGATCGAGGATCTGGAAATCGAGCTCCACGTTCGCCATGTCGAACGGGACGTGCTGCTCGGCTTCCCACCGGATGACCTCGCGGGCGTCCCCTTCTTTCATCCGGTCCATCTGAATTTTCTTGACGATCACGTCGCGGCCACCCACGGCCGTGACGACCGATTTGCGCTTCACGCCCGCAGCCTCGAACAGCCCCCGAATAGCTTCCGAAACCAGGCCCGGGTCCATGACCTCGCCCTCGACAATGGCGTCGGCGGCGACTTCGGTTGTCGCGACTTTAGTCAGCTCGGCTTCGCTGCCCCCATGGTCAATGACCACGAGCTTGATGATGCCGGAGCCGATATCCAGCCCGACCGAGGTTTTTTTGCCACCGAATAACCCAAAAAGGGCCATGTGCACCTTTGGCCGAGGGACAAGAAGGGGCGAGGGCAAACTACAATAGGCCCCGCCCCTTATCCTGTCAAGCCTCGAATCGACTTGAGGCCGAAGCAACAACTATTGCGCCTGCAGCTACTTAGACCACTTCTAGTAGAGCTGCACCCACCCGCGTTGCCGCATCATGGAGATCTGACTTGTCGCCTGCAAAGCCGCTAAGATACTGCAGCTAGAGTAGTTGAGCGTCGCGTGACCACTCACGTTCTGAGTCGACAGGTTGGCGTTCTTGGCCATGACGCCACCCCAGAAGTGCGCATCGGTGTTACCACCACCTGCGGTCGTGATGTCCCCCTGTATGATCGCGATGCCAAAGAACTGGTAAGAGCCGTTAATGGACAACGTCCCGTCCACCAACAAGACACCTTGACCCTGGTCGCCGGTGAGCATGATGTCACCGGTGACGTGGATGATCGGGAAGTAGTTCCCGCAAGCGCTCGTCGGGTTCAACCCGTCGCCCCAGTTCAGGAGGTCGGTCTTATCACAGCCCGTCGGGCCACCGAAGTTCGGGTTGGTCTTATACGTGCCCCCCGGCAACGTAATGGTGGCGCGCGCGGCGAGCTGGGCATATGTCGCCCCGCCGAAGTTCGTGAACGAATTGTTGGTGATGCTCGGGTCGTTTACGACCGGGGGATACCCCTGCACCGCCCCGTTACCACTCGTCCCGACGTTGGCGCCCGGGTCGCGAATACCAGCCTGGGGGGCCCCTGGCGGATCGCAGCTCACCCAGCCAGTGGGGACCTGGTCGTTCCCGTTGACGTCCGCGTTACCGGACAGGTTTACGCCACCCTGCGTCGTGAGTGACGCATGGATGCCGAAGTCGACCGGCGCGAGGCGGGTGATCATCCCGAGGCGTTGGCGCGCGCCGGCGCCGCCGGCGATCAGGCCGTTGGCACTTGCCTGATCGCGTCCCGTGACGTCGATCAGGAAGATGTTGTTCCCGAGCTTGTAGCTGTACCCGAAGTATCTCCCGGTGCCGCCAGGTGTCGACCCCTGCGCGCTCGCCGAGTAGATGGGCACGGAGTCCAGCGGATACGCGTCGCGCTTGTTCATCGAGTCGGGTTTCCAGCTCATCACCCGCTCCTGCACGCCCGCCTCGGCGGCGCCGAACGACGTTTGCACGCGGCGCTGATTCTCGCCCACCCGCTGCTCCTGGGTGCCGGCGAAAAATGCTCCGGCGACCAGCGCCCCGACAACGACGAGGGCGAAGATCGCAACCGCGAGCGCCATACCGCGCTCGTCCCGCAGAATCCGTTTCATGCCTCTCTCCTTCATGGGTTCCGGACGGCCCTAGAACCGCCGGTTATTCCGCAATGCGACACTCGTGGCGACGCTGTCGATGATCGTAGCAGCGGTACCTTGGCCCCCGCCGCGCACCGCCATGTTTGTCCGCGCGCGCACCGTGATATCAATGCGAGCGACCTTGGTCCTGATAGCGGTAACGGCACCGGTCGAGTCGTAGTAAGCGAATGACAACCCGTTGGACAGCACCGGACCAATGAGTGGCTGCATCGTACCGCCCGAGGGCTGGTAGCCGATGTAGTACGACGTGTCCCCGGGCTGCTGAAACAGCCCGTACGTGACGCGCTCGAAGCCCCACACCGGCGCCCCGACCGGAATGGCACCGGCCGCATTGTTGCCGGCGAAGAAGTTGCCGTCCCACGTCACCAGCGTTCCCGGTTGCGGCAGTGCCGGTGCGACCGCCGGGCACAGCGCCGCCGCCGCGCCAGTCAACTTCGCCGGCACGTAATAGTCATCGAGTCGGGACGTCGGGTCGGCATCCAGATACACGAACATGGAATCCGTGCCGACCAGGATGCTCCGAGCACCGAAGAACATCGGCTGCCCCGCCTGCCCGCCCCGGATCGTCATTTGCCGGCCGGCTGCAACACCATTCAGCAGCGGAGCGACGCAGACGAAACTGGTCCAGCGCATGGCCCGAATCGAGATACTCGTCGCCGACATGGCGGTGATATCGCCGTCGGACGCGTCGAGCTCACGAAATTCAGCGGGCATGATGTTTCCCGCCGCGCGAATGTTCTGGGACAGATCGATCCGCGCGGTCTGCGCCATGTAGAGGCGCTGGTTGTTGACGAGGACGCGGTAGAGCGCGGCGCTCACAATGCCCAAGAGAACCAGCGCGACCAGCAGCTCGACCATCGTGAAACCGCGACGGCTCATGAGAACGCGTTGCATGGGATCGTCGTCTCCGTGGAATCGCTGCGGACGCGATTCTTGATGGTCTTGTAGGTCGTCACGATCTTGAGCCGGTAGTTCTGATTTCCGGCATCGGTAAACGCCCACCGGTTGATCGCCACCCAGGTCGACCCGCGATACAGGGTGTCCTGGCCGGGGAGCCGCTGCGTGTCGATGCACGCCGCGATGCGCATCCGCTCGAGCCGGCGCGACGCGAACTGCGCCGCCATGGCGGAGCGCTGCCCGCGCGCGAGCATGCGGGTCACCAGCGCGCCCGTCGTGACCAGGCCGAGCAGACCGACGGTCAGGACGATGATGGCGATGATGATCTCGATGATCGTAAAGCCGCGCTCGTTCTGTTTGATGTTCATTGCCGGGTCACCTTCCCCACTTGGTTAATCACCACGGAGTCGCGGTAATGCGCCCCGACGATGTGCACGTACGTCAGCGATGCCCCCAACGGCATCCGGATCCCGCGCGGATCGTAGACGATCGACGCGACATCGGGAGACAACGTCACGCCGAACTCATCGCCGACGAGCTTCTTGGTGCCCACCTGCACCGCCGCGAACGGCGGCGTCAGCGCGCAGGCGGTCACCCACACGCTGTCGACGGTCATGTTCAGTGTGGCGTTGCAGCCGCGCGAAACCGCCGTTCCGCGTGCCGTTGCCGCCAACGTCCCGAGCAGCGCCCTCGCGCTGCGGATGTTTTGCTTCTCGAGACTGTTTCTTAGCCGGGGGAAACCGATCGCCATGATCACGCCGGCCAGCACAAACACGAACAGCATCTCGATAAGGCTGAACCCTTTGCGACTCATGTGCCCTCCATGGGGCGACTCCTACTTACACGTTCCATGCCTCAGCGTAACTCCAAATGCACAAAAGAGATACGTTGAAGTAAGTCGTTGAAAACCACCGCAGAATCCTGCACTTGTGCAGAGTTCTGCACTACCCGATGCCGTACCGATCGATCTTGTAAAACAGCGTGCGGAGGCTCACCCCGAGGCGCTTCGCGGCTTCACGGCGGTTGCCGCCGGTCGCTTTCAGGGCCTGGGTGATGGCGTCGCGCTCAGCGCTCTCGGTTGCCTCTCGGAGCGTCCCACTCGCCACTCCCCGCTCCCCCGATTCTTGCGTGGGGGGAGTGAGGAGTGGTTCGCTCCGGAAATCCGCCGCGTTCAGGATCTCCTGGTTGGTTAGCACCGCCGCGCGCTCGATCACGTTCTCGAGCTGCCGCACGTTCCCCGGCCACTCCTGCCGCTCGAGCCAGGCGACGGCAGCGTCGCTGAGGGAGAGGGGCCGGCCGAAGCGTTGCGCGAGACGGGCCGCGAAATGCCGCGCCAGCGGGGCGATGTCATCCTGGCGCTCGCGCAGCGGCGGCAATTCGATCACGACGACATTGATGCGATAGAACAGATCTTCGCGAAACTGGCCGGCGCGCACTTCGGCCTCGAGATCGCGCGCGGTAGCGACCAGCACGCGCGCGTCCACCCGGCGCGTCTTCTGATCGCCGACCCGCCGGATCTCGCTCTCCTGCAGCACCCGCAGCAACTTGGCCTGCAGGCCGATCGGCAGCTCGCCGATCTCGTCCAGGAGCAGCGTGCCCCCGCTGGCTTGCTCGAACAGGCCGGCCTTGTCGCCCGTCGCGCCGGTAAACGCGCCGCGTACGTGCCCGAACAGCTCGGACTCGAGGAGGGTCTCGGGGATGGCGGCGCAGTTGATGCCGACGAATGCCTCGCTCGCTCGCGGGCTGGCGCGATGAATGGCGCGCGCGATCACTTCCTTCCCGGTGCCGCTCTCCCCAGTGATGAGGACGGTAGTGTTGTGCTCCGCGACCCGTGCGACGAGTGCCAATGCCTGGCGCATCGCCGCGCTTTCGGCGATGAGACCGCGCTCGGCGGGTCCGGCGGCCAGCTGCGCTCTGAGGCCCGCCACCTCCTGCCGCAGTCGTTCCCGCTCCTCGGCTTTGCGGAGGGTGAGCACGACTTCGTCGGGCCGGAACGGCTTGGGGAGATAGTCGTAGGCGCCTTCCTGCATGGCGGCAATCGCGGCGTCTTCGCCACCGTAGGCGCTCATCACGATGACGAGCGCGTTGCCGCCGCGCTGGCGGTAGGAGCGCAGGAACGTCAATCCGTCCATTTCGGGCATCCGCACGTCACACAGCACCAGATCAAACGCCTCGGCGACGGCGCGCTCGAGCGCCCGCTTGCCGTCTTGCTCGGCGGTGACGGTGTAACCGGCATCGGTGAGGAGCAGCCCGAGGCTCTGACGGAGGCCCGGCTCGTCGTCGACGACCAGGACGCGCTTCATCTGGGGAGCGCGATTGGAAAGAACAGCTTGAATGCGGCACCGCCTTCTCGTGCCGGATCCACCCACACGACGCCGCCCATCTCGTGAACCGAACGTGCGACGATCGCAAGGCCGAGCCCGGTGCCGTGCCCGGGGTCCTTGGTGGTGTAAAACGGTTCGAAGATCTTCTCGCGGTCCTCGGGCGTGACTCCCGGGCCGGAGTCGGCCACGAAAATCAGCGTGCCGGGTTGGCCGGCGGCGAACTCGACCCGTGCGGGTCGCCGCTCGGACACGCGCGGAAAGCGCACGTCGCCGGGGTCGCTCGCGCGTTTGGGCAGCGCCTGCCCGGGCTCGTACGCCCAGCGTCGCGCGCCGATGATGATGGAGCCACCCGGCGGCGTCGCATCGACGGCGTTGAGCAGCAAGTTCACGAGTGTCTGCTCGAGCACGTGGGCGCGTCCCAGGATCTCCGGCACGTGCATGCCCAGATCGGTATCGGCGCTGACGTTGCGAAAGGCGCCCTGGGCTCTGAGCAATTCGAACGCGCCGCGCACGATCTTCTCGGGCTCGACGGGGACGAGAGGATCCTCCTGCGGTCGCGCGTAGTCGAGCAGGCTGCGGACGATGCGATCGACGCGCTCCAGCTCGCGCGTGAGACCGGCCATGACCTCCGGATCGGCACCGCGTCGCCGCAGCACCTCGACGTATGTCCCGATCGCGCCGAGGGGGTTGCCGACCTCGTGGGCGACGCCGGCCGCGAGGCGCCCGATGCTGGCCAGTTTCTCGGAGCGCACGAGCTGGCTCTGCGCGTCGAGCAGCCGGTCCGTCATGCGGTTCAAGCGCTCGGCGAGGGTGGCGAAGTCGCGGGTGTCGGCGTCCGGCGCGCGCGCCTCGAGGTCGCCGTCCGCGACCGCATCGGCTGCCTCCATGACCCGGCTCAAGGGGCGCAACACCAGACGCGTAACCAGCGAACGCCCGTACAGCACGAAGATGCCCACTTCCGCCGCAACGAAAATGACCACGACGACAATGCCGCGCTCCGGCGAGATCGCGAGCGCGAGCTGCGAGGTGGCCACGCCAACGAGGATCGCGAAGGCGGCGAGAAAGGTGAGATAGAACAGCAGCTCGACGCGGAGCGCCGATTTGGGCCGTGCCATTAGCGCCCCAAGATAAGACAAAAAAACGAAGCGGCGGGGTTTCCCCCGCCGCTTGCGCTAACTGAACATCACCGCTCTACGCACACTTCGGTTCGCCTTCCTTGTTGGCAGGCGCCAGCGGAGTCGACCCGACGTAGATCGAACACGTCTTCGTGGTCGTGGTGTGGGACACTGTCGCGGTCCACCCGTCGGCCGTCACCGTAATCGTGGGGCCCACCACGCCGCTGGTCGTTGCGTACTGCACGCCACCCACACCGATCGTGCTCGTGTACTTGATCGAGTCGGCGAAGAACGCCTCTTCGGCCGTCACGAGGTTACGCAGATCCGACTTCATCGATGCGAGATACGCCTTCTCCTTCGTATTCGCGAACTTCGGAATCGCGATCGCGGCCAGAATGCCGATGATCACGACCACGAT
>JBKPDZ010000015.1:0-3625 GCA_046728135.1 Gemmatimonadota bacterium
GTCCAGGTCAGTTTCGACCCCCGCTGGCACTTTCCCACGTACATATATACCCGCGCCTTGCCAGGCCCAGACATGTGGGCGGTTATCGAGGCGCGAGGGTTGCGGCCGATCTGACGTCGGCTTTCACCTGAAGCTGGCGGCGAAGATTAAGGAATGAATTCTTCTTCAGCGCGCCACAGCTTAAGCGCACCCCGTTAGGCGGCCCGGCTGCTTGACGGAGTTACCAGAGGCGAGTTCGAAGAGAACGTCACGATTCCTTGGATCGGAGCCGCACGGCAGCAGTGGCTGGCCCTCACGCCTCGTGGCGCGCGTAACCACACCCCGCCGCTAGCTTTCCTTCATGCCCCGCCTCGTCCCTGAGCTCCTCGCCCCTGCCGGAAGCCTCGACGCCGTTCGTGCCGCGCTCGGCAACGGCGCCGATGCCATCTACCTCGGCGTGGACAAATTCAACGCCCGTGACGAGGGGGCGCAGCTGACCCTGGATGACTTGGAGCAGTCCTGCCGCCTGGCGCACGCACACGGGGCCAGGATCTATCTGACGTTCAACATCCTCTTCAAGCCGGCCGAGCTGAATGATGCGCTGCATCACCTCGGCGAGTGCATCGACCGCGGAATCGACGCCGCCATCGTGCAGGACCTCGGCGCCGTGCGGCTCATCAACAAGGTGTACCCGGGTCTAGAAATTCACGGCTCGACCCAGATGACCGTGCACGACGAGCGCGGGGCCCGCGTGCTGCGCGACCTGGGCTGTGACCGCGTCGTGCTCGCGCGCGAGAATACCCTGGACGACATCCGCTCCATCCGGCGCGCAGTCCCGGAGCTCGGGCTCGAGACCTTCATCCACGGCGCGCTTTGCATCGCGTACTCCGGACAGTGCTACATGTCCGGCATGATTTCCGAGCGCAGCGCCAACCGCGGATCCTGCGCCCAGTCGTGCCGCAAGGACTACGTCCTGGCGGATACGGCTACCGGCGCGGAGTTGGACCGCGGCTACCTGATCTCCGCCAAAGACCTCGGCGCGTGGGAGCATCTCGCCGATATCGCCGACGCCGGCATCCATACGCTCAAGGTCGAAGGCCGGAAGAAGAAACCCGAATACGTGGCGACCGTGACGCACAGCTACCGCGAATTTCTCGACCGGCTTGCCGCGGGCGACTCACGTCCGCCCACCCCCGCCGAAATCCAGCCGCTGGTGCAGATCTTTTCGCGCGGCTTCACCGGCGGGATGTACGGCGGCCGCGCGGGGCGCGACTACGTGACCCGCACCCAGCCCGACAACCGCGGCGCGGTACTGGGCGTCGTGATCGGCCGAGAAAAGGACGAGCTGATCGTGGCGGTCTCGCAGCCGATCCAGCGCGGCGACGGACTCGGCTTCGAGCATCCCGAAGGCCCCGACAAAGGCAACCGCGGCTTCGGTGTCCGCGTCGTCCGGACGATCGGCCGAGAGCAGGGGAAGATCCGCCAGGCGATCCAGCCGGCGGAGGATATTCCGGCCGGCTGGACCGTGGTGCGCTCCGCCGAAGCCGCGCTACTCGCCCGCGCCCGTGAGAGCTTTGCCGCCATTCCCGCCAGGGGAACCCCCGAGCGCAGGCGAGTGGATATCAGGGCACTGGGCGCCGCCGGCGAGCCACTCACGCTCATCTGCCGCGCTGGTACCGACGAGGTGACCGTAAAGAGCGCCACCGCACTCGGGCCCGCTACCCGCCACGGGCTCGACGAACCGCGGCTCCGCGACCAGCTCGGCCGCCTCGGCGAGACTCCTTTCACACTGGGCGACGTCGATGTTTCAGGCCTCGCGAAGGACCTCTTTATTCCGATAAGCACCCTCAATGATCTGCGACGGGAGGCAATGGGGATCCTCCTTCGTGTCCGCCACGAGAAGCGCGATCGCGCAATCGCTGAAGCGATCGCAAGTGTGGCGCTTCAGAGCGTCGCTCCCGACACGCTCACGCCGCGACTCGTCGCCGAAGTCTGGCGTCTCGAGGATGCCCTGCTCGCGGCAGAAGCAGGTGCAGACGAGATCTCACTCGACCTATTCCTGCGTCATCCGATGCCGCCAGTCGCGCGCGTCAAGCATCTCGCCACCGAGCTGTCGCAGCGGGGCGTGACGCTGCGACTGCGTACGCCTACGATCGTCCGCCCCGCCGACCGCAAACACGTCGAGAAGTGGCTGGCCCTCGGCACACCGCTCGTCAGTGGGCACCTCGGCATGATCGCCGAGCTGGCGGCCCCCCCCGAGGGGCGGGACGTGGTCGCGGATTACGCCGTCAATGTCTTCAACCAGCACAGCGCGGCCGAGGTGTTCCGGCTGGGCGCGCGTCGCATCGTGCTGTCCGTCGAGCTGACCGGCGCGGAGATGGCGCAGGTGGCGGCGCCCTGGGAGGGACGAGGCTTCGAGGTGTTCGTATACGGTCGCCCCGAAGGAATGACGCTCGAGCACTGTGTGCTGTCGGCGGCGTTCGACCGCGAGGTCGCCACCTGCCGGGACCTCTGCGTGCAGAAACATTCGAATGTCGCGCTCACTGATCCTGCGAATTACGTATTCCCGGTGGCCACCGATTATGCCTGCCGCAACCGCCTGCTGCATTCGCGTCCGGTGGACGGCTCCGCGTACCTGCCGGAGTTGTGGCACGCCGGATTTCGAACATACCGGCTGGTGTTCAACGTCCCGGGCGATCAAGTCGCGCGCGTGACGGCCGCGTATCGCGCGTCGCTCGATGCACTGGCCGAGGCCCGAGCGCCCGATCCCGGCGCAGTGCGGGCAGTCACGGGTCGGGAGTATACGCGGGGCCATTTCGCCCGGGCGGTGTGATGCCAACGTCATCGGGCCTTCAAAGACCCTATGACCTTGTACGTGTTGAGGAGAACGCCGGACGGCGTGGCTGTCGTGCTGACGAGCTCGAACGAGTGTGCTGGGGTTCCCTCCGCAAACAACCGCTTCCCCGTGCCCAGCAGGACCGGATAGACGGCCAGCAGGACTTCATCTGCAACCCCATATTCGAGCAGCGTCGATGTCAGCGTGGAGCTGCCCCAAAGGATAAGGTCCGGACCATTCTCCGACTTGATGCGGCGGACGCCCTCGACGAGGTCTGGTCCAATCCCCTTGAACGGGCCCCACTCGAGACTTTCCGGACGGTGAGTCACGACAAGTTTTGTTGCCGCATTGAGGCCGTCCGCCATCGGACTGCTCGGCGCCTTTGGCCAGAAGCCTGACCAGATATCGTAGGTGCGACGGCCAAGCAGCAGATCGAAGCGCTCGCCCTGCGCGGCGAGGAGTGCGTCTCGCCCAGCCGGGCTCCGATAGGGCGCGGTCCAGTCGCTGTAGGGAAAATCGTCGCCATCGGCGGAGTGCTGGATCACGCCATCCAACGAGATGTGTTCGATGATCTTGAGCTTTCTCATTCGCTCTTGGCCTCCGCCGGCATCGGGAAGCGTTCCTGGAACCACGCTTGCCACACCGGCGTCTCCCGGGCGACGCGCTCGCCCGCCTGATCGCCGTACAGATAGAGGTTCATTGCAACCATGCTCGGGCCGCCGGGAAAGCCGGCGATGCCGAGGGCCGCGACACCCGGCGCCGGTTGGTCGATGCGCAGCAGAGCGTCGAACGGCTCCTTCGTGACGTATT
>JBKPDZ010000016.1:0-75042 GCA_046728135.1 Gemmatimonadota bacterium
GCGGCGTTCGCGTAGTACTTCGCGATCGCGTCATCCATGCACCCTTCCTTAGTGCGCGGCCGCGGTGCGCTCGACCACCATCATGTTGAAGGATCCGGGCAGTACCGGCGGGCGGCGCCGCGGGTTCGCCGCGGTCGATTCGGCGGGAACCGGTCCGAACTTCGCGGAGACGACGTAGAGCCGGTGCGTCGTGGGGTCGAGCCCCATGTTCCGCGCGCCCGGCGCCGTCTGGAGGTTCTCGACAACGCGATACTGGTCCGGCCCGTCCTGGTGAATCACCGTGAGCGTTCCGTCGGCATTCGACGTGAAGACGTCACCCGTGCTCGCGTCGAATGCGGCACCATCCACTCCCTGGCCGATCGGTGCCGTCGCAACGACTCGACCTGTTTCGTAGTCGGAAACCGCGAGCACGCCACTACGGCACCCGCTGAACAACCGATGAAGTTTCGTGTCGATCGCCATCGCAACCGGCTGCTGACACGGCGCAGTCGGCCACCGCCGACTAACCGTCAGCGCGCGCGCGTCGATCTCCACCACTTCCCCGTTGTCGACGATGTTCACGTACACCTTCCCGTCGCCAGCGGACGCGCCGGACTCCGGCTTGCCGCCGAGCGGGATGTTGGTGACGAGGCGACCAGGCCCGGCATCGATCACGGTCGAGGAATGCGCATCGCCGTTGAACGTGAAGACGCGGTTCGAGACGGGGTCGTACGTGATCGCGTCGGCGTCTTCGGCAGCCGGGATGCGACTCAGCACCTGCAACGTCGCGGGATCGAACATCACGACGGAGCTGTCGTTGCCCGAGGTCGCGAAGCCATGGTGTGCGGCCTCAACCAGGGCGACGCCGTGCGCCCCGTGAATCGACGAGACTTCGCCGAGCAGCTTGCCGTTCCGCTCGTCCACGACCATGAAACGGTCCTGGCGCGCGATGAAGACCCGGTTATGCGCCGGATCCGGCGTGACGTAGTCCCAGCGTCCATCGCCACCCAGGACATAGGTGTGAGTGATGTGATAGGGCTCGGGATTCTGCATCACGGCAAGTGCAAGGAACAAGGCGACAGCCAGCATGTGGCCTCCGGAAGAGTTCATTTCCGTTTTTGCCCGACGTGCATCTTCTGTTGTATGTCAGCAAAGCGCGGATCAGCGCGCAACGCATCGAGTTGTGGATCGAAGAAGTCCTCAGGGAGAAACATGTCTCGGACGACGATCGCGCTATCGAGATAAGCAAAGCCACGTGTGAGATTACCCTGCCCCGTATACGCCAGGGCCAGCGCGAACGGTCCCACGCGACCGCTCGCCAAGCGCCGGGTGAGCTCCGCAGTGTAGCGCGTCGCGCTCGCGCGATCGCCGGACGCCGCGTACGCATAAGCGAGCCCGCCGGCCAGATCCTCCAGAAAGCCGCCGAGGTCGAGCGAGCGCCGCATGGCGTCAATCGCCTGCCCGTAGCGGTGCTGTTGCGCGTAGACGAGTCCAATGATGTAGAGCGAGTGCGGGTAGTTGGGATCGAGCGCGACTGTCGCGCGGAGCTGTTCCTCCGCTTTGTCGAATCGATGCATCAGGTAATACGTCTGTCCCAGCTCGGTAGCGATCACCAGCGACAGCGGATCCAGGCGCTGCGCCTGCTGCATCTGCTCCAGCGCTTCATCGAGCCGGCCCTGCGACCAGAGAAAGTTGCCGTACCATTGGTGGCCTGTCGGATAGGCCGGATCGACGGTGATGGCGCGCCGAAAGCTCGACTCCGCAGCTACCCAGTCCCAGTCGTAGATCATAGTGCCGTACGCCAGCGCGGTGTGCGCCTCACCGACCGTGCTGTCGAGCGCCAGAGCCTTTGCAGCCGCGGCTCGCGCCTTGGGCCAGTCGACGTCGCGCGGCGCGCCCGCGTAGGGGATCGCGAGCACATACGCGTCCGCCAGCGCGGCCCAGGCGAGCGCAAATCCGGAATCGCGAGCGACCGCCTGCTCGAGATGTCGCACCGCCTCCTGCATGCCGGTGCTCGTTCGCTGATTCCAGGCAAAGCGACCCTTCAAGTAGAAATCATATGCGGCGAGATCATTGGTCGGGCGCGACCGCAGCGCGCCGCTGCCGCGCGCGCCGAGCTTTACCTGCAACGCGGAAATGATGGCGCGGGCGATGTCCTCTTGCACGGCGAAGACGTCTTTCAGCTCGCGGTCGTACGCCTCGGACCACAGCTGGTAGCCGTCCCGCGTGCTCACAAGCTGCGCCGTGATGCGCAGCCGGTTCCCGCTCCGCCTGACGCTGCCTTCGAGGATCGCGTCCACGTGCAGCCGCCGGCCGACGTCTGCGACGTCGATCTGGCGGCCTTTGAACTGGAACGACGACGTCCGCGCGGCCACTCGCATCCCCTCGACGCGACTCAGCGCGGTGATCAGCTCGTCGGTCAGACCGTCACTGAAGTAGGCCTGGTCCTTCGCTTCACTGAGATCCGCGAACGGCAACACCGCGGCGGTGGCGGGGGCGGCGGCCGCCCCGCCGCCCCGCGAGCGGACCAGGACGGCGGACACGGCCACGGCAACGAGCACCAAAGCCACGGCCGGGACCCACACGCGACTGATCGCCCGCCGGTGCCGCGGTATCTCGATGCCTTGCAGGGCGCGCAGGAACTCGGCCGCCGAGGCGAAGCGGTCCGCGGGCACGCGAGCGAGGGCGCGGGTGACGGTCTGCTCGATTGCAGCGGGAACGTCACGCGTGGGGCCTAGGCGCGGGATCGGCTCACTCAGCCGTTTGGCGAGAATGGCCTGCGCATTGGGGCCCGAGTACGGCAGCTCGCCCGCAAGCATCTCATACAACACACACCCAAGCGCGTAGACGTCGGAGCGCGCATCGAGCGTGCGCTCGCCGGCGGCCTGCTCCGGGCTCATGTAGCCCGGCGTGCCCACAACCAGCCCGGTGGCGGTCAAGCCGCCGGTCTCATGCCACGGTCGTGCGATGCCGAAGTCGGCGACGAGGGTCGATCCGTCGGTCGTGAGCAGCAAGTTTTCGGGCTTGACGTCGCGATGCAGGACGCCGTGCTGATGCGCGTACTCCAGCGCGCGGGCGGCTTCGGACGCGATACGTACGGCCTCGTCGAGCGGCAGCTGGCGCTCGCGCTCCAGACGCGCGCGCAGCGTTTCGCCTTCGACGAATGGCATCGTGTACCAGAGGACGCCCGCCGCGGCGCCCGAGTCGAAGACGGGAACGATGTGCGGGTGCTGGAGTCGTGCCGCGAGCTCGATTTCACGCAGGAAGCGATCGGCGCCAAGGGAGGCCGCGAGGGCAGGACTCAGCACCTTCAGCGCAACGAAGCGGCCGTGCTTGAGATCGCGCGCCAGGTAAACGGTCGCCATGCCGCCGCGGCCGAGCTCTCGCTCGATGACGTACCGCTTGGCCAGCGCGGCGCGCAGGGTGGCGTGGAAGTCCGCCATACGAGCAAGATGAGTCGCGCTGGAGGGCTTAGCTAGTTGGTCGCTTTCCTTTCTTCTGTTTCGCCGCGACGGCAATGGACTTCTCCGCCCAGGGCCGCAGCGCGTCGGGATCTTCGAGGAGGTCCTCCGGCACCGCATAGTACTTCATCGCTTCACTCCCCTCTCCATACGGCTGGAACGGCTTCATTCCCAGCTTCTCGAAGTCGGGCCGATTGGAATCGTCCACCTTGAAGTAGAGCGTGTCGTTGGCGATGAGTGCGAAGAACAACTGGCCGGCATAGATGCCGAAGCCACCGAACATCGAGCGCGCGCGCACCTGCGGCACGACGCGACTCAGTTGATCCATGACGAACGTGCGGAAGCTCGCGCTGCTGGGCACACCAGCCTTCGTGGGCGCCGGGAGGGGCTGGAATATGCCCTGACCCATGGGATCGACAAGACTGCCGAGGCGCCCCAAAAGTCATAATCCGCGCGGTTTAGCCCCTTCGTGATGGTTGACGCAAGCCATAACACGTGGGTAGGGTAGAATAGGGGAGAGAAAGGTGGGGTGGTTCATGACTACCCGTTCCGCCGTACTGCTCCTGACAGCCACCGCAACCGCAATGATCCCGCGGCCGTCGCATGCGCAGGGCGCAGGCGACGGCTTTCTGTTTCACGTCCCGGTCGGAACGTGGACGGTGCGAGGCGGATTCGATCATGCGTTCGCGAGCGGGGACATCTTCAACTTCGTGACGAAGCAGCTCACCCTCGACCGCTCGGACTTCAGCTCGGCGACCTGGGGCACCAACGTCGCCGTGCGCGTGTCGGCCGCCAACGATCTCGTGTTCGACGCCGGCTATGCCAGCGTCTCCCGCAACTCCGAATTCCGCGACTGGGTCGATCAGTACAACGAGCCAATCCGGCAGACGACTTCATTGCGCCGGGTGCCGGTCACCGTGGGCGTCAGGCATTACCTGTCCACGCGCGGCCGCTCGATCGGGCGATTTGCGTGGATCCCCGCGGCGCGGGATGCCTACGTGGGCCTCGGCGGCGGCATGATGCAGTACCGCTTCTACCAAATCGGCGACTTCGTGGACCCCACAACGCACAACATCTTCACGGACGAGTTCGAATCCAAGGCGTGGACACCGGTGCTGCATGCCCTCGCCGGCATCGATCTCGGCCTGGGGCGCTTTCTCCTGCTGAATGCCGAGGCACGCTACACCTGGGCCCGCGGGCCCATGGGCCGCGATTACGTCGGTTTCAACCGTATCGACCTGTCAGGCCTGTCGCTGACCACGGGCCTTTCGTTCAGACTCTAGGAAGGATCGTCCCATGCGTACGCGAATCCTAACACTGCTCGTCGCCGTCGCCCTCCTGGGCACCGGCGCCGCGCCGGCCCGCGGGCAGAACACCGTGGTCGACTCGCGCTGGCTGGCCTACCTCGGCTGCTGGCAATCGATCGAGTCGGCGAAATCTCTTGTTTGCCTCGTGCCAGCCGCCGGCACATCTACAGTCGATCTCGTGACGATCACGAAAGGGCAAGTCGTCACGCGCGAGCCGATCGTCACGGGGGGCGAGCGCGTCGAAACGCGCCACGAGGACTGCACGGGCTGGCAGAGTGTCGAATGGTCCAGCAGCGGTGCGCGTCTCTTCCTGCGTTCGGGCGACACATGCCCCACGGGCGAGAGGGCGGGCACGGGCCTCATCGCGATGGCCCCGGATGCTCACGAGTGGCTGTACATCCAGGGCATGACGCTCCAGGGGCAAACCGGCGTCCGCGTGCAGCGGTATCGCGAGGTGTCGGGTGAATTCGCGTTGCCAGATGACGTGAAGGCAGCGCTGCCCACGGACGTCACGTCCACGATGCGAGCGCGCGCCGCCGCCGCCCTGCCCGTCGGGATCGATGAAGTCATCGAAGCGACGCGGCACCTGGAGGCCCCGGTCCTCGAAACCTGGCTCCTTGAGCGCGGCGAGCCCTTCAGCCTCGACGCGAAGGGACTCGTGAGACTTGCCGACGCGGGAGTGCCTGGGCGCGTCACGGACCTCATGGTGGCGCTGTCGTATCCCAAGGTGTTCGCGATCAACACCGCGGCGCGCACCGGTGAGCGGCGACCGCGGGCGATTCAGGGTGGCGCGGGATATGGATACGGAGGAGGCCCGCTCGGCGCGTACTCGCTGAATTCGTGCTCCCTGCTCTACCTGCTGTACGGCTATGCGCCGTACGACTGCTCCTACCCGGGATATGGTTACGGATACGGATCTGGGTACGGATGGTATCCGGGCAATTCCGTGACGATCGTGTTCGTTCCGAGCTCGCGCGCGCACGGGCGCGTCGTGAATGGCCAGGGCTACCAGGAAGGCGCAAGCACGAGTGCCGACGCAATCCCCCGCTCCGGAGACTGGGGGAAAGTGACTCCAAGCGGATTCTCCGGAAGTACCAGCTCGACCTCGAGTTCAAGTTCCGGCGAGCGGACGGCTAAACCGCGACCGTAGTGAGCGACGCTACTTGCGCGGGAGCGCTGCCGGCGGCGTTGAAGAATCCGGCGGCAGCGCGACCTGCGCCGCCAACGCTTCCATTTGGCGCTCGCGCTGCCGCGCCCACCGCGGCAGCCGCAGTGCACCGCTAGCGATCATCGCGACGCCAGTGATGAGCATGAATGCCATGCCGGGAATGGCGTCGGTGAAGTAGCCGCCCACCGCGCTCACAAGCGCCACAATCGCCGTCACACCCAAGGCCGCAAACCCCGCGCCGATCGCGGCACGAGCGGCGCCGTGCATTGTGCCGAACCGCAGGCGATGACCGGTCCCAGTGGGCTCGAGCAGGACCTGCAGGTTGCCGTTGGTCCACTGCCGCAGCGAGCCATCGGTCCTCGTGCGGCCGCGCGCGTTAAAGACCTCGCGCAGCTGCACGACAAGGCGCTCCCACTCCTCGTCCGTCAGCCGGCGATTCAAGTCCACTGTTCGAGCCACGCCAATCGGCAGGCCGAGGATCGTGCGGGAGGTGGCGCCGAGACGCACATCGAGTGCCTGCGCGGCACGCGCGACGGCTTCGGACGGAATGCCAACCTCGCGCCCGATGGCCTGGAGATCGGTGAGGGTCAAGCCTTCGTCCAGCGGGACATCGTGCGGCGGGTTCTGCTGCGCTTCCGCCGCCGCTCGAAAGATCGCGGCGATTTCCTTATCGTTGTAGCGACGCTCAGACATGATTGAAGATTGCTAAACGCGCCAGTCCTGCTGCACTCGCTCGGTCCGGACCATGCGGCGATCCGAGCACCTAACGCGCCGACAGGTTGCCTGCGGGAGCGCCGACGCGGCGCCGCACCTCCGCGATATCCCGGACCGGACGGACCTCCACGCAGCCGGTACGCGCCCAGGGGAACTCCGCGGCCATCTGCACCGCCTCGTCGATGTCTTTCGCCTCGATCAAATTGAAGCCGCCCAGCACCTCCTTGGCCTCGCTAAACGGACCATCGGTGACTTTCGTGCGTCCGTTGCGGATCCGCACCGACTTCGCCCGTTCCGCACCCTCGAGCATTTGAGACTCGATGAGCCGTCCATCCTGGTGGAGCTCGTCGGCGTGCGCGAGACAGTCCCGCATCATGCCATCCGTCTCGGTCTGTGGCAGCGCGTCGTACAATTTCGGATCGTTGTAAATCACGAGTAAGAATTTCACGCAGGCTCCTTGATCGCATGTCCACCAAACTCATGCCGCAGTGCGGCGATCAATTTGGCACCGAACGACTCCTCCTGGCGCGACCTGAGTCGCGCGAGCAGCGACAACGTGATGACGGGCGCGGGCACGTCCAGACGCATCGCCTCTTCGATCGTCCAACGTCCTTCGCCGGAGTCCTCGACGTACCCCCGAACCCCGGACAGCCGGCCGTCGCGCGCCAGCGCTCGCTCGGCGAGCTCGTTCAGCCAGGAGCGCACGACGCTCCCGTGGTTCCAGAGCTTGGCGATCTGCCGCAGATCGAACTTGAAATCTTGCGAAGCATGCAGAATCTCATACCCCTCCGCATACGCTTGGAGCATGCCGTACTCGATCCCGTTGTGCACCATCTTCACATAATGCCCGGCTCCCGGAGGGCCGACGTGCGCGTAGCCTTCAGGCGCCGCCAGCGTCCGAAAAATCGGCTCGCAATGCCGGAACGCCGCCGGCGAGGCGCCGACCATGAGACAATACCCGATCTCGAGGCCCCAGACACCGCCGCTCGTGCCGACGTCGATGAACTCGATTCCTGTGGTCTGCAGCGCCTCGGCGCGGCGCAGCGAGTCGTGGAAATTCGAGTTGCCCCCGTCGATGACGATGTCGCCGCGGGTGAGTTGCGGGGCGAGCTGCGCGATTGTGGCGTCAACCGGCGCGCCGGCAGGCAGCATCAGCCAGACCACGCGCCGGGGCGTTAGCTGCCGCGCGACATCGGCTACGTCCGCTGCCTTCCGGACACCGGTCTGCCCCTTCACCGCCTCGGCGTTGTGGTCGTACACGATCAGCTCGTGGCCGCCCTGAATCAGCCGCCGTACCATGTTCCCGCCCATCCGACCCAATCCGATCATCGCCAATTGCATCGTGTTCGGTCTCCAAGAAGACGTCGCGGTAAGCGTAGCACCGAATCCATTCGCGGGATAGCATTGGGCCACGCTAATGCACACAGGGCTCTACGTGATCATGGGCGTCTCGGGCTCCGGAAAAACTACGATCGGAGCGAAGCTCGCGCGCGCGCTCAATCTCGCGTTCCTCGAAGGAGACGACCTGCATCCAGCGCAAAATGTGCAGCGCATGGCGGCTGGAATCCCGCTGACCGATGACGACCGTCGCCCGTGGTTACTCGCGATCGCGGGTCAATTGCGCGATGCAAAGCGCGCGGGCATGGGTATCGTCGTCGCGTGTTCGGCGCTCAAACGCAGCTATCGTGACCTGCTGCGCGCCGTCGGGGCCGCGGACGTGCGCTTCGTCTATCTCCAGGGAACCCGCGAACTCCTCGTCGAACGCCTGGCCAACCGGCGCGACCATTTCATGCCGCCGGCCATGCTCGATAGCCAGATCACAACGCTCGAAGAGCCAACACCGGACGAGCACGCGTGGGTGTGCGATATCCGCGAGGCGCCTGACGCGATCGTCGCCGACCTGGTAAAGCGGGCGGCATGAGACCAGACACGCTGCTGCTGCTCTACGCCTTCCTCGCGGTGATTGTGCTGATCGTCCTGATCGCGGGCTTCAAAGTCCATCCCTTCGTCGTGCTGGTCGCGGTGTCCCTTGCCCTGGGCGCGGTGGCGGGAATGCCGCTGACCGGCGCCGTGAAGGCATTCCAGGACGGCGTCGGTGGCGTGCTGGGATTTGTCGCGGTCGTGGTCGCCCTCGGCACGATGCTGGGGAAGATGATGGCGGAGTCCGGTGGCGCGACGCGCATCGCGACCACGCTCATCGCGCTCTTCGGCCCCGCGCGAGTGCATTGGGCGATCATGGTCGTCGCGTTCATCGTCGGCATTCCCGTGTTCTTTCAAGTCGGCTTCATGCTGCTCATTCCCCTGGTATTCACGATCGCGCGCCGGACAGGACTGTCGGTGGTGAAGATTGGGATTCCGCTGGTCGCCGGGCTGTCGGTGGTCCATGGCATGGTGCCACCGCACCCGGCGGCGATGCTCGCGGTCGGTGCCTACCACGCCGACGTCGGGCGGACGATCGCCTACGCGATCCTCGTCGGGCTGCCGACCGCAGCGCTGGCCGGTCCGATCTTCGCCACATGGATCACGCCGCGGATCCAGCTTCCCGCGGAGAACCCGATGGCCACGCAGTTGTCGGGCGAAGGCACACGGGAGATGCCGGGCTTTGCGCTCGCGCTCTTCACGGTGCTGCTCCCCGTGATCCTGATGCTCGCCGCGAGCGCCGCGGACGTTGCACTCGACACCACCAGTGCCCTCCGCGCCACAGTTGATTTCGTCGGCAGCCCGATCGTCGCACTGCTCATCGCCCTGCTCTTCTCCTTCTGGTCGCTGGGATACAAGCAGCACTTTACGCGCGATCAGATCCTCAAGTTCGCGAATGACTGCCTGGGTCCCACGGCCACAATTCTGCTGGTGATCGGCGCGGGCGGTGGCTTCAACCGTGTGCTGCTCGAGAGCGGCGTGGGCAAAGCCGTTGCGGACCTGGCCGTCGGATCGCATGCGTCGCCGCTCCTGCTCGCGTGGATCGTGGCCGCGCTGATCCGTGTGGCCACCGGCTCGGCGACCGTCGCGATGACGACGAGCGCCGGGATCGTCGCGCCGATCGCGGCCGCGTCCCCCGGCGCGAATGCCGAGCTGCTCGTGCTCGCGACGGGCGCGGGCTCGCTCGTGCTCTCGCACGTCAACGATTCGGGATTCTGGCTCATCAAGGAGTTCTTCAACATGACCGTGCCGCAGACATTGAAGACGTGGACCGTGGCCGAGACAATCATCGGCGTCGCGGGATTGGGTTTCACGCTGCTACTCAGCCTCGTGGCGGGGTGCGCGCCCCCCCGCGGACAGGATCTCACGGCTCAGGGATGGATCGACGTGACGGCGACGCTCGATCCCGCGCGCACGCCGATCTACGAGGGCGATGCGCCGCTGCGATTTGATTTTCTCAAGAACATGAAGCAGGGCGACAAGCTCACCTTGTCGGCGTACTCGCTGGGAGCGCACAGTGGGACGCACATCGACGCGCCGATGCACTTCATCGCGAATGGCGCTGCGATCGATCAGCTGGCGCTCGCGCCGCTGATCGATGCCGCGCGCGTGATCGCAATCGCGGACAGCGTGCAGGCGATCGATGCGGCGGAGCTCAACCAGCACGAGTGGCGGGGCGCGACGCGCGTGTTGTTCCGCACCCGGAGCTCGTTGCGCGGCTGGATGGACTCGAGCTTCCACCGGAACTTCGCGTACATCGCTCCGGACGCGGCGCAGCTCCTCGCGGACGCCGGCGTCGTGCTGGTCGGCGTGGACTATATCTCCGCCGAGCAATTCGGCGCGGCGGCGCCGCGGACGCATCAGATTCTGCTGGGCCGCGGGATTCCCATCGTGGAGGGACTCGACCTGCGACCGGTGCAGGCGGGCGACTACGATCTGATCGTGTTACCGCTCAAGGTCAAAGGGCACGAGGGCGCGCCGGCGCGCGCGATCGTACGCAAGCGGTAGCTCCTAGCTGACCGGGGGCGCCGTGCTGAGCGCGGTGGCAACAAGGATCGCAGTGCGAATCGGCGCCGCGAGCTTCAGGCGCGTGTTAGGCCGCACGTTTCGGAGCCAACCCCAGCACGCACAAGATCACGGCCAAGGCCACTGCTGCGCCCGCTTGCCCAACGTACCACAACCCTGCTTCCTGCATGATGGCCGCGCTGACATGTGGGTCAAGGAGATCACCGAGCTGCGTCCAAGCCACGATCGCGATGAGAGCCAGGGCTGGAAGGACCAGCCAGCGCCTAAACCGCACCGCCGCGTAGCCAATCAATCCTAGTGCAGCGGCTCCGCCCCAAATCATTCGGAGGCTGGGTTCCTTGTCGATCACTGTGAGCATGAGGTGCATTGAAGGGTCTCGTGCAGTCTAACGGAGTGCGCCGAAGCCGCGGCGCATGCTTGAAGATTCCACAAATAGAAGACCACCACAGCAACACGGCGCCGGCAGCTTCACGCGCGTGTTAGGCGCCGCCTCACTCCCACGCTACCCACCTGTAGACGTTGCCGTTCCAGATGAGCCACCCACGGTGATCCCGCCGCCATTCCGCGACGTAGAGTAGATCGGGGCTGAAGGTCGCATCGCGGAAAGGGTGTTGCGCAGGTTGGACACCCCAACTCCCACACGAGAGTTCGTCCGTACCGTTGCCCACCGGCCGACCGGCGCCCACGACGTGCACCGAGCGGTCCACCCCATGGATGATCACGAGGCCACAACGGAGGCCACCCCTGTCCTTGACCTCGATGGCCAGATCGAACAGGCCATCGCGATCGAAATCGCCAACGGCGTACACTGGGTTGAGCTCGGACGACAGCATGAATTGCTGATCGAGTCCAGCTGCGCGCAGCGCGCTGTCTACCCAAAGCGGGATGGCTCCGAACCTGCTGCGCGAAAGCTGAGCGTTGAGCGGGGCAGCGTGAAGCATCAGAACTGCGACGAGAAAGGTTTTGGTCGTCATACCGGTCATACGTCCACGGGTCGTCCGTCGTGAAGCGCTCGTTTCAATACCTCCATCGTGCATCCTCTTCTCTTACTTGCTTCATGCGAAAGGCCGCAATCTTGCGAATCAGGGCCTTCGGGAGAGGCTCGTGATAAGGGAACTGAATCGTGTCGTTCCCGGTAGTGTACCTCTTTAGGTCCTTCCAGAACGGCTCCATCGCAGGATGCGTTACCATGAAGTTGAGATGTGACTTGAATGCCCTGTACGCAAAAAGAATGCGCTCCTCTTCAAACACCGGCGATCCCCACTTCAGAGTCTCTGTGGCATTCGGCGCGACCTTCTTCAGAATTGCGCGAATCTCTCGCAAGGTCCGTCGGGCTTCCTTGGGAGCAGCCTTGATGTAATCGCTAACGGTTGTTGGCTTGGCTCTTAGCATGAGGAGCTCGCTTGCAACCAGATCGCGCCGCCTACCGGGTCGCGCTTAAGCTGCGGCGCGCTGAGGAAAAAGGTGTCATTCAATATCCTACGGGCGCCGCCAGCTTCAACGCGCGTGTTAGACGGCTGATGGGGCATCGAACCATGCCTGGCGTCGCCGCGGTACCCGCCTAGTAGAACGACGGCATCGCGCCTATTCGTTTGGCGTCCACAACACCGCGCGGTTGATGAGCTGGAAGCTGGTGCTGACGCCGACGATCTGCCCGGCGTTATTGATCCCAAACGCGCGGCTCCCCAAGTCGTTCGGCAAGGTGCCGAGGTCATGTATGCCGTTGTCGTCCCACAGGGCGGCGTCTATGGTCAGGCCGCCGGCGTTGGGGGCAGTGACGATGGCGGTACTCTGGCCCACGATCTGCCCGCGTGCGTTGACGGCCGACGCGTCGCTGAACCCGTCCGGGCCGGTCAGCGTTCCAAGATCCACGATGCCGCTCTCGGCGGTCCAGCGGAACGCCCGAGGCAGGAACGCGTCGTTCTCGGCGAACCCCACCACGATGCCGTTCTCGTTCGCGGCCCTTGCGAATGCGCCGCCACACGGGTCGGCGGTGCCGAGCTCGCCAAGGTTTTGGAACCCTCCGCGCAGATCCGCAAGGAACGGAATTGTGAAGCCGCAGAATTGGTTCGCCGGGGTGCTGAAGTTACTCCCACCCACGATCTGCTGCCGGTTGTTGATCCCGTGCGCCTGCGAGTTGTCGCCAACGACGCTCACCAGGTCCGTGAGACCTTGCTTCGCCGTCCAGAGCAAGGCGTGGATCGATCCGTCCGGGAGATTACTTCTGCCGACCACTTGATCGAGGTCGTTGATACCCAGGGCGAGCCCGAATCCCCCGCCGAATGTCCCCAGGTCTTGCATCCCGCCCGCCGGCGTCCAGAAGAAGGGACGCTGCTCGCCCGAGGCCAGTGCGCTCACGCCGACCACATGACTGAGGCTGTTGATGCCATAGGCCCGGCTGAAGGTGCCACCGAGGGTGCCGAGGTCCTTCATGCCGTCGGTCGCTGTCCAGAGAAACGCGTGCGTCTCGCCCGAGGCCGTCGCGCTGGCTCCAACGACCTGTCCGGCGTCGTTGATCGCCCGCGCGTCCGCGGACGCACCCCCCAAGGTGCCGAGATCGGCAATGGTGTAGCTCGGCGTCGCCGCCGGTGCGACGTCGGCGCGTAGGCCAGATTCCGCCCGCGGTGACGTTGGTTCACTGCAACCAGGGGCTCCCAGCAATGCAACAAGCAAGGCCCGCGCGAGTAGCGTCTTGGTCATCATGCTTCCCTCCGAAGTGAAAACATGCTTCCCCTACTACACACAACAGGCGCTGACAGCTTCGAGCGCCACCCCAGATGACGGGCGCGGGCAGCTTCACCGCGTGTTAGGCAGCACGCTCACTTTGCGTAATGACTCGCGCCGAGAAAATGCAGCGATACGTAGGGTTCGTCGCCCACGACCCAACTGTCGTGTGGCTCGGCAGGAATATGAAACAACGCACCCGGCGTGAGCTCCCAAATTCGGCCATCATCGAAGGCCGCTACTGCCCTGCCCTGTAGCACGAGCCCCAAATGCTCGACACGACAACGCTCAGCGCGGACCGTCGGCCCGACATCGACCGACCACTTCCAGCCCGGCTCATAGGTGGCGCGGCCAATGGTCATGCCCCCGATGGTGACAAGTTCAAAGCGCCCGCGCGTAAACGTGCGAACCTCGTCGGGCGCATCGAAACGCTTGAGCACAACATCGACTGTCGGACCTTGAGAGATCATAACGTGCTCTATTCTAGATAGGCGCTAGACCTACTCGCCACCTTCTTTCACACGTACAGTCACCCATCTCGCCGCCGCCCGCTGCATCAGCGCTTGCCCGTGCCACGCGCACAAGACCGGTACATCACCCGGCACCTGAACGGCAAGTCGCGGATGCGCCAACAAAACCACGAGTGACGCACCGGGCACGAGTCGCGCGAGCTTCGCGACGGACTGCGCTCCAAGATCGGCGCGGCCCTTCCACGATCTCGGCTCCGCGTAGACCAGTATCACTCGGCTGACCCCGGGGCGGCGCCCTGGGGTCTCCGGGGTCAGCCGAACCCCACCCCCACTCGCGCGCAGCGCGGCATGAAACACATCCCGTGGCGGAATCGAATACGGTCCGCCGATATCATCATCCACAATCGTCACGCTAAGTGTCTTGCCGAGCTGCGGCGCCTCGCCTCGTACGAAATGCAGCGCCCGATCCGCCAGCCCGTCGCCAAACTTCTGATGCTCGGCCAGCATCGCTTCATCGACCCGTCCCCCGTCCCCCGTCCCCCGTCCCCACGTCTGCACCGCCGTCTCATACCGCCCGAGCGCCGCTTCGGCCCGATCTGCCGGTACGCTCTCCAATGACTGCACGACACCAGTCCAGTCCGTCGGGTAGAGCAGCATGTCGCACCCGGCGCTGATCGCCGCCGCCGCCGCCGCGCGCTCCGGTGCCGCCGCGGTCGCGCCCCCCATGATGAACGCATCCGTCACCGTGAGTCCGCGAAACCCGAGCGTGTCACGCAAATAGCCGAGGATGATGGGAGAGAACGTCGCCGCGGACCCGCTCGCGTCCCAGCGCGGATACGCGACGAACGCCGGCATCACGCTGCCGACGCCGGCGTCCACGGCTGCCTTGAACGGCGCGACATCCGCTCGCTGCACCTCGTCGCCGAGCGCCTCGACGATCGGCAGCCCCTCGTGCGAGTCCGTCGTGGTCCGCCCATGTCCCGGGTAATGCTTGGCACACGCCAGTGCGCCATGCTCCTGGCAACCGCGAATCCAGGCGGTCGCATGCGCCGCCACCCGCTCCGGGTCAGCACCGAACGAGCGCGTCTGGACGATCGGATTCTTCGGCTCGATGTCGAGATCGCAGACCGGCGCGAATATCCAGTTGAGCCCGACCGCACGCGCTTCGCTCGCGGTGATCGACGCCGCGGCGTACGTGGCATCGAGATCGTTGAGATATCCCAGCGCGGCGGGGGGCGGCAGCTCGGTGAGACCTCGCACCTGCTGACCCGGCCCACGCTCGAAATCCGAGCCCAGCAGCAGCGGCCGGCCGGCGAGGTCGCGCAGCGCACTCGTGAGCGCGGTGACGGCGGCGCGGGTGCCGCCAAAGAGAATGAATCCGCCCACGCCGGCCGCCAGCGCCTGCTCGATCTTCGCGCGCTCAGATCTGAACGATCCGCGCCGCCAGCGCAGCGCCGGACAGACGAGGCGTGCCCGGGGTTCCAGCATCATGCGGGAGGCATCTGCCTCGCGGCGCGATTGCGGAACAGCAAGAGCGCCAGCAGTAAGGCAATGGCAAGGATTCCGCCGCCGAGATCAGGGAGGAGATCAGCGAGGCGACAGTTGCCGGTCCGCGTTGCTCCCTCCTCGAGCTCCACCAGTACGCCCAGCGCGAGCGTCGCGACGAGCGACCAGGAAAACGTCCTCCGGTCCCGGCGATCGAATTGCCACGCCGTGAACAGAAAGAACACGCCGAACAGCACGAAGTGCGGAATTTTGATGAGGGAAATCCGCACGTTGTCCCACGAGAGCCCCAGGTCGCAGGCGGGCACGTAGAAGCGAAAGTGGGCTTGGGTGGGAATCCGCAGGACGCCGGCGATCAGGAACAACGTGTAGCCCCAACGTCGGAAGCGCGACAACCTGGCGAAGGTCGCAATCATGCGGGCGTGATGTGTCCCAACACACGCGGCCCGCGGGCCCCCGTGGCTGCCGGCAGATTGCCCGGTTTCCCGGACACGGTCTGCATCCCGAGAAACGCGAACGCGACCGCTTCTTTCGCCTCGCCGTTGAAGAAGACCTGATCGAACAGCACCACGGCGCGCGGCTGGATCTTCGCGGCCAACCGCTCGACGAGCGCGGGATTCTTGGCGCCGCCACCCGATATCACCACCTCCGCCACTTCCCGGTCCCCCGTCCCTCTTCCCCCTTCCCCCCAACGCGCGATCGCGCGGCCGATCGATTCCGCCGTGAGCGCGGTGGCGGTGGCGATCGCGTCATTGTCGGAGCCGCCGGATTTCTTCACGCGCCCCAGCACCTTGTCGGCGTATTCGATCCCGAACCGCTCGCGACCCGTGCTCTTGGGCGGCGGCTGATCGAAATAGGGATCCGCCAGCAGCTCCTCGAGGAGCTTCGCCACCGGCCGGCCGCGGCGCGCGCGCTCGCCATCGCGATCGTACGACGCGTCCGGATCCACCCGCCGCGTGATCGCATCGATGACGGCGACGCCGGGGCCCGTGTCGAACGCAAACGCGCCCTCGGCCACGCCGCGCCGCGGCACCCAGGTGACATTCGCCATCCCACCGATATTCAGCAGCCAGCGCCCGTGCTGTTCGTGGCCGAAGAGCATCACATCCGCGAGCGGCACCAGCGGCGCGCCCTGCCCTCCCGCTGCCACGTCGCGGGCGCGAAAGTCGCTCACCACGCGTACGCCAAGCCGCTCGGCCAGCACGGCGGGATCGCCGAGTTGGAACGTGGCGCGACCCGGCTCATGCCAGATCGTTTGACCGTGGGATGCGACAAAGAAGAGGTCCTTCGGCGACATACGCGCCTGGGCCAGCAGGCCCAGCACCGCCGCGGCAAACCGTTCGCCAAGCGCGACATGCAGAAACGCGACGTCCTTGGGCGTGCCGCGTGCCATCGCATCGATGATGGCCCCACGCTCAGCGGCGGTGTACGGCTCCTGCCGAAAGGCGACGAGCTCGACCGCGCCGTCACGGAGTCGTACGAGCGCGGTCGAGATCCCGTCGAGCGATGTGCCCGACATGACGCCGACCGCGAGCACGTCGCTCATCGCCGGACGGCCGGTGGATCGCCAACGACGGGACGGACGAAACCCCCGGCCGCCTCGAGCAACCGGCGCGCCTCGGCGGCGCTCACTTTGCGGCGCGCCATCACGATCGCGAGCTTGACGCTGCCCTCCGCCCCCGTGATCGCCGCACGGGCCTCCTCGCGATTCACACCACAACACTCCATCACGATCCGCTCGCCGCGGTCGTGCAGCTTCGCGCTCATCGCCATGAGATCCACCATCAGATTGCCGTAGACCTTGCCGAGCCGAATCATCGCGCCGGTCGTGAGCGTGTTGAGCACGAGCTTGGTTGCCGTGCCCGCCTTGAGGCGTGTAGATCCGGTGAGCACTTCGGGGCCCGTGATGGGATTGATGATGACGTCGCACGTCTCCGCGAGGACCTGGGGTGGTGTCGAGCACGTCACCAGGACCGTCTTTGCACCGAGCGTCTGCGCGCGGGACAGGGCCATGCGAACGTACGGCGTGGTGCCGCTGGCAGCGATCCCGACGACGACGTCGCGATTCGTGACGCTCGCGCTATCCATCGCGGCCCCTCCCGCATTGACGTCGTCCTCGGCCCCCTCGGCGCTCTTCACGAGCGCCGGGTAGCCACCGGCGATGACGCCGACCACCATGGTGGGCGGCACACCAAAGGTGGGGGGGCATTCGGTCGCGTCGAGGACGCCGAGACGGCCTGAGGTCCCTGCCCCGACATAGACCAACCGGCCGCCGGCCCGAAAGGCCGCCACGATCAGATCAATGGCGGCCGCGATGCGCTCGCGCTCACGGCGCACGACGCCCGCGACGGTCGCGTCCTCGGCGTTCATGAGGTCCACGATTTCGAGACTCGAGGCCACGTCGATGCGCTCGGTACGAGGGTTGCGCTGCTCGGTGGCCCGAGGATCCGAGAAATCGCGGTTTGTCATGGAGGAGAATTAGAAGATAAGATTACGAATGCGAAAGATCCTCGTCCTCTGGCTGGTGACCGGCGCCATGGCCTGCGGCGGCACGCGACCGGGGATGACTCCCATTCCGGCCCGCGCGGCCCGCGCGGGGGCGGGGGCGGTCATCCGCGGCACGCCGGTCATTCCTCCGACCTGGTCGTTGCGCGCGCGTGCGGTCACCGCGCCGCACGCGATGGTCGTCTCCGCGCATCCGCTCGCGAGCGAGGCGGGCGTCGAGATCCTGAAAAAGGGCGGCAACGCCATGGATGCCGCCATCGCCGTCGCGTTCGCGCTCGAGGTCGTGCTGCCGGACGCAGGCAACATCGGCGGCGGCGGCTTCATCGTACAGCGCGCCGCCGACGGCGAAGTCACGGCGCTCGACTACCGCGAAGCCGCGCCCGCGCGCGCCACACGCGACATGTATCTGGATTCCGCCGGCAACGTCACGGACAACAGCCGCTACGGTCACCTGGCGGTGGGCGTGCCCGGCAGCGTCGCCGGGCTCCACGCGGCCTGGACCCGGTACGGCTCGCTCCCGTGGGCCGACCTGATCGCGCCGGCGGTTCGCCTGGCGCAGGGTCACATCATCGACACGGCACGCAGCCGAGACATTGCGGCCGATCGCGAGCTGCTCGCGCATTTCCCAGCGAGCCGCGCGCAATTCCTCGTGCAGGACAGCGCCCCGTCGCCGGGCACGGTCTGGAAGCAGCCGGATCTCGCGCGAACGCTGCAGCTGATCAGCGACTCCGGCCCGGACGTGTTCTACCGGGGCCAGATCGCCGATCTGATCGTAGCGGAGATGCAGCGTGGCGGCGGGCTGATTACCAAGGAAGACCTGCGACGTTACCAACCCAGGTGGCGCACACCCATCCACCTGACGTATCGCGGGCACACGATCTACTCCATGCCGCCGCCATCCTCCGGCGGCGTGACGATGGGCGAGATGCTAAACATGCTCGAGGGCTACGACACGATCCCCGCGTTCGGCACAGCGGCGTACGTGCATCTCTTGACGGAAGTGATGCGCCGGGCGTTCATCGATCGCAACCGCTGGCTGGGCGATCCCGATTTCGTCGATATGCCGCTCGATCAGCTGCTCTCGAAATCGTACGCGGCGCGGCTGCGCGCGCAGATCGATCCGAACCGCGCCACGCCCACGCCGGTCGTCGCGTCGGGCCATGAGGCGGTACACACGACGCACTACTCGATCGTGGACGCGAAGGGGAACGCGGTGTCGGTCACGACGACCTTGAACGGCGGCTTCGGCAGCGGCGTCACGGTGACGGGGGCGGGTTTTCTGCTCAACAACGAGATGGACGACTTCACCTCGGCGCCCGGCAAGCCGAACATGTACGGGCTGATCCAAGGTGAAGCGAACGCCATCCAGCCGCGCAAGCGCATGCTCTCGGCGATGACGCCGTCCATCGTGACGAACTCCACCGGGCAGGTCGAGCTCGTCGTTGGGTCGCCGGGCGGCCCCACGATCATCACGACCGTAGCGCAGGTCATCATGAACGTGCTGGACCAGCACATGAGCCTCGCGGACGCGGTGGCGGCGCCGCGGATCCATCATCAGGCCCTCCCCGATCAGACCTTCTACGAGCGCGCGGGGTTGAGCGACTCGACGGTTCGGGCGCTGGAGGCGATGGGACACCAGCTGGAGATGCGGCGTGGTCACAGCGGCGTGGTCGCGGCCATACAAAAAACCGCCGGTGGTTGGGTCGGGGTCTCTGACCCACGTACCGCGGGCGGGGCAATCGGTTACTGATCGACGGTAAGCGGCTCAATCCTTTAGCACGACTCCGGGAGAGAAGCATGCGTCTCAGAACCCAAGCGTCACCCGCCGATGCCGTCGTTGTCGGCTCGGGAGCCGGTGGTGGAATGGCAGCCTACGTCCTGACCCGCGCCGGTCTCAACGTCACGGTCCTCGAGGCCGGCGCGCCGTGGGACAACACGACCGACTCCGCCATGCTCGTCTGGCCGTACGACTCACCGCGGCGGGGCGCGTCGACCAAGCTGAAACCGTTCGGCGAATTCGACGGCTGCATCGGGGGGTGGGAAATCCCGGGCGAGCCCTACACCGTCGCGAAGGGAGACAAGTTCCGCTGGTGGCGGGCGCGCATGGTCGGCGGCCGGACCAACCACTGGGGTCGTATCTCCTTGCGGTTCGGGCCGCGCGACTTCAAAGCCAAGACGTTCGACGGCCTCGGCGACGACTGGCCGATCAGCTACGACGACGTCAAGCCGTACTATGAGAAGCTCGAGCGGCTCGTCGGCGTGTTCGGGAGCGTCGAGAACGTTCCGAACGCCCCGGACAGCATCTTCCTGCCGGCGCCCAGGCCGCGCTGCTATGAGCTGCTGGTGCAACAGGCAGCCCGGCGCCTCAACGTCACCTGCGTGCCGGCCCGGCTCTCGATTCTCACCCAGCCGCTCAACGGCCGCCCAGCGTGTCACTACTGCGCCCAGTGTAACCGCGGCTGTAAGACGAATTCCAACTTCTCTTCCACCAACGTTCTCATCGCCCCCGCCCTCCAGACCGGCAAGCTCACCCTGAAGACGAATGCCATGGCGCGGGAGATCACGTTGGACAAGAGCGGCAAGGCGAACGGCGTCATCTACATCGACACGCGGGACGGCAGCGAGCACCGCATCGATGCCCGCGTCGTGGTATTGGCAGCGAGCGCGTGCGAAACGTCGCGCCTCTTGCTCAACTCGAAATCGACGTCGTTCCCGCATGGGCTCGCGAACGGCAGCGGGACCGTTGGGAAGTATCTCACCGACACGACCGGCACCGATGCGGGGGGCTTCATTCCCAAGATGATGGACCCGGTCCCGCACAATCATGACGGCGTGGGTGGGATGCATGTCTACATGCCCTGGTGGCTCGACAACAAGAAGCTCGATTTCCCGCGCGGCTACCATATCGAGGTGTGGGGCGGCGCCGGGCTGCCCGGAGCCGGCTTTGGGGGCGGCATCCAGGACCTCCAGGGCGGCGGCTACGGCAAGCAGCTCAAGAACGACTACCGCCGCTACTACGGCGCGCATGTTGGGTTTTCGGGCCGTGGCGAGATGATCCCCAACGAGGACAGCTACTGCGAGATCGACCCCAACGTCGTGGACAAATGGGGTATCCCGGTGCTGCGCTTCCACTGGAAATTCACCGACCACGAGTATCTCCAGGTGAAGCACATGCAGGAGACGTTCCGCGCCCTCATCAAGGAGATGGGCGGCACGCCGTGGGGCGAGATGCCGAGCAAAGAGGACGGCTACGGCATCGCGGCGGGCGGTGTCATCATCCACGAGCTGGGCGGAGCGCGGATGGGCGCGGATCCCAAGAGCTCAGTGGTGAACGCCAACTGCCAGACGCATGAAGTGAAGAACCTGTTCGTCGCCGACGGCGGGCCGTTCACGTCGCAGGCCGACAAGAATCCCACCTGGACGATCATGGCGCTCTCGTGGCGCACGTCGGAGTACATCGCGGATCAAATGAAAAAGAGGGCTCTATGAAACGGCGCGAGGCAGTAGGCGCAGTGGCGATGGCCGCATTAACCGCGGCTTTCCGATGGACGCCGGAAGACGCCGAACGGGCGGCAACATTGGCGCAACAGGCGTTGAAGGCAAGGACACCGTTCGCTCCGGCGTTCTTTACGCCGCACGAGTGGGATACGGTGCGCGTGCTGGCCGATCTCGTCATTCCGAAGGACGAACGCTCCGGGAGTGCCACCGACGCCGGGGTCCCCGAGTACATGGACTTCATGCTGAACGACCGGCCCGACGGCCAGACGCCGATGCGGGGCGGGCTCGCCTGGCTCGATAACGAGTGCGCCGAGCGCTTCGGGAAAACGTTCGCCGCAGCGACACCGAGCGAGCAAACCGCCGTGCTCGACGACATCGCCTGGCCCAAGAAAGCGAAGCCGGAGATGAGCCAGGGCGTTGCCTTCTTCAACATGTTCCGTGATATGACGGCGTCGGGATTCTGGTCCAGCAAGATCGGCGTGACCGATCTCGACTATCGTGGCAACACATTCGTGCGTGAGTGGACCGGCTGCCCGCCGGAAGCGCTGCAGAAACTTGGCGTCCAGTACGGGGATTGAATGGCGAAACGACTTGGCATCGGGATCGTGGGGAGCGGCTTCAACGCCAAATTCCACCTGCTGGGTTTCGTGGGTGTCCGGGACGCCGACGTCCTCGGCGTCTGGAGTCCCAACCAGAAGAACGCCGCGATGACGGCCACGATCGCAAAGCAGCTGGGAGTGGGTGACGCCAAGCCGTATCCGTCCATCGCGGCGATGGTCGAGGATCCGGCCATCGACGCGATCTGGCTCTGCGGCCCCAACTACGCGCGCATCGAAAACGTGGAAGAGCTGGTGAGCGCGATCGGACGCGGGAAGGGCAAGCTCCTCGGCCTCGCCTGTGAAAAGCCGCTGGCGCGCAATGTCGCGGAAGCCAAACGCGTCGTAGAGCTCGTCAGGAAAGTCGGCCTGCCGACCGGGTACCTCGAGAACCAGGTCTTCTCGCCTCAGGTCGAGGTGGGACGGACCTTGCTCTGGGCGCGCGGCGCCAAGCTGACGGGCCGGCCCTACCTCGCGCGCGCGGCCGAAGAGCACAGCGGCCCGCATGCGCCCTGGTTCTGGCAGGGCGCGCAACAGGGAGGCGGCGTGCTGAACGACATGATGTGTCACTCGTCACTGCTGGTCCAACATCTCCTCACCGATCCGACGAAGCCGCGGAGCTCCGTCCAACCGGCGAAAATCACGGCCCACATCGCGAGCCTGAAGTGGTCCCGTCCCCACTACAGCAAGAAGCTCAGCGAGACGATGGGCCAGGACGTGGACTACGCCAAGACGCCGTCAGAAGATTTCGCGAGCGTCGTGATCGATTTCGCCACCGACGACGGCCATCGCGTGCTGGGTGAAGCGACGACGTCCTGGAGCTTTGTCGGCGCGGGCTTACGGCTCTCCGCCGAATTGCTGGGCCCCGAGTACTCGTTGTCGTGGAACTCGCTCGACTCGGGACTCAATCTGTTCTTCAGCCGCGAGGTGCAAGGCAAGGCGGGGGAGGACCTGGTCGAGAAGCAGAACGCCGAAATCGGGCAGATGCCCGTCGTGGCGAACGAAGCGGCGGCGTACGGGTACGAGGCCGAAGACCGTCATTTCGTCCACGCCTTTCTCAACAAGCAGCAGCCCGCACTCACGTTCGACGACGGCTTGCAGGTCGTGAAAGTCTTGATGACCGCCTACATGAGCGCCGAGCAGGGCTGCACACTCGACTTCCCCGGCCCAGGCGTCGATACGTTCGTACCCGCGGTCGCGAAAGGAACATGGAAGCCATGATCGGCACGCTAGCTTTGTTGCTGATGGCACAGACGCCGCAGCAGTGGCCGCAGCACTCGATGGACCGCCCTCGGCCTCCCGTCGTCGATCCCGGCCCGGAGCGCCCTCCCACCCCGGCGCCGAAGGACGCGATCGTACTGTTCGACGGGACGAGCCTGTCGCAGTGGCGCGCGCAGGACAGCACGGCCGCGAAATGGACGGTGAAGGATGGTTACGTCGAGGTGAAGGCCGGAACCGGCATGCTGGTCTCCGCTCGCGGCTTCGGCGACGTGCAGCTGCACATCGAGTGGGCAACGCCGGTCGTGGTGCAGGGCGAGGGCCAGGAGCGCGGCAACAGCGGGGTCTTCTTGATGGGGATCTACGAACTGCAGGTCCTCGACTCCTATCAGAACGACACATATCCGGATGGCCAGGCCGGCGCCATCTACGGCGAGAATCCACCGCTCGTCAACGCCACGCGACCGCCCGGCCAATGGCAAGCGTACGACGTCGTCTTCCGGCGGCCGCATTTCAAGGCTGACGGCACACTCGAACGTCCCGCGCGCATGACCGTGTTTCTGAATGGCGTGTTGATCCAAGACAACTTCGAGCTTGTCGGGCCGACGGCGAATCAGGCGCGGCCACCGTACCGGGCACATCCGGATAAGTTGCCGCTGAAGCTACAGGATCACGGCAATCCGGTGCGCTACAGAAATATCTGGATCAGAGAGTTGGAGTAGACGCCGGCTCGCGCGCAGGGGCTTGGAAGAATGCGGCGAAGAACACAAGTACCGCGGCCGCGAACGCCGCCGGGAGCCACCAGAAACTCCGCCACTGCTCCAGCGTCAGTGCCGTCGCGCCGGACAGGAAGCGATCGTAGACGTTGCCTGCGATCTGCGCGCCGATCAGCATTCCCACGCCGTACGTGACGAGCACCAAAAAGCCTTGCGCCTGTCCGCGCACCGCCGGCGTCGACTTCTTGTCGACGTAGATCTGACCTGTCACGAAGAAGAAGTCATAGCAGGGGCCGTGGAGCGCGATGCCGAACAGGATCATCCAGAACACGGCATCCGGCGCCGCGAGCGCGAAGAGCGCGTACCGCAGCGTCCACGCCGCCATTCCCATCATCAGCATCTTCTTCACGCCAAGCCGAATGAACAGCATCGGCATGATGAGCATGAAGAACGTCTCGGACATCTGGCCCACGGTCTGCGTGGCGGCAATGCGCTTGACGCCCGCGGCGCCGAGGAACAGCTGGGTGAAGTTGTAGTACGCGGCCAGCGGGATGCACAGCAGCAACGACGCGATAATGAATACGTAGAACGGCCGGTCGCCAAGCTGCTTCAACGCATCGAGTCCCGCGATGCTGCGCAATGACACAGGCTGTCCTCTGCCCGGCGGCGGCGTGTGCGGGAGCGTGAAGCAGAAGACCCCAAGCACGACGCTGGCGATGCCCGCCGTGTAGAGCGGCCAGGGTGTCTGCTCGGCAATGCCGCCGATTGCTTTGCTCAGCACCAGGCTGACGAATAGCCCCGCCACGATCCAGCCGATCGTCCCGAAGACGCGAATGAGCGGGAACTGCTGCTCCTGCGACTGGATGTGATGGAACGCCAGGCTGTTGGCGAGCCCGAGCGTCGGCATGTAACAGAGGTTGTAGAGGAGCAGGACCAGGATAAACGTGGTAGGCGCGGCGCTGAATGCGGGTGCCGCGCACATGAGAAAGCCACCCAGCACGTGCAGGGTGCCGAGGACTTTCTCCGTCGCGAAGTACCGGTCTGCCACCAGGCCGAGGAAGAACGGCGCCACGATGGCCGCCACGGGGTTGACCGTGTACGGCCAGTGCGTCAGCGTCGCCATGCCGTGATTCGTCATGTACACGGCGATGGACGTGTACCACGCCCCCCAGATGAAAAACTGGAGGAACATCATCGTGGACAGCTTCGTGCGGATCACCGCGTCAAGAAGCCGATACCGCGAGTTCCTTCGTCAGCCGAATGATGATATGCGCCCCCGCTGGCAAGACGATGTCCGAATCCTTGGTTTCGTGTGCTACGGCGGCGCCTGCAGCACCGCCCACGATGCCGCCGATGATCGTGCCCTTCTTGTTGCCGCCCAGCACGCGACCGAGGATCGCGCCCGCAGCGGCGCCCGCTCCCACCTTGGCCGCATCACCAGACGTCACGCCGCGGCCCTTGTGGATCGTCTCGAGCGAGTCCACCGACGCCTCGATGGGATACGACTTGCCGCGTACAGTGATGCTCGAAACGCTCAGCGTCAAGGTCCCGGGCGTGCTGGGATTGGGCGCTGGTTTCACGTCCGTGATTTTGCCGTTGACGACGGAGCCCGCCGGAATCACGACGCGGCCGGCCGCGTTGCGGACATCCTCGACGACACGCGCGGTGAATGCATCACCGACCTTCGCGGTGCGCGAGGAAATCGTATCGGTGGCGGCGATGTCGACCTTCGTGCCCGCACCCAGGCGCGCCATCGGGGGCGGAGCTGGCGGCCGCGCGGGCGGCGGAGCCGGGGGATTGGTGCGGTTCGTCGGATTACGCGTCGCCGGCGGCGGGGCGGTCCGCTGGTCTGCGACGTCGCGCATCTGCGCCGTCGATTCGGCGGGTGCGAGCGTGAGGTTGCGGGCGGTCGAATCGCTGGCCTGGCTGTGCTCCTGTCCCTTCTGACAGGCGCCCAGTCCCACAGCGATCGCGGCCGCGAAAATCGCTAGACGAGTCATAAGGTCCTCTCGGTAAAACAGCGGTGGTAGCCTACAACCGGTCCCGCAAAAACTGCGGTGTCAACCCCTGTAAGTATCCGGCAAGCAGCGTAAAGCTATCGGTGACGAGCAAGATGCCCAGCACGATCAGCATCCCGCCGGCAATGCGGTCCACCCATACAATGTAGGGGCGGAACCGTTGAAACCAGACCAGGAATCGATCGAGCGCCAGCGCGGTCAACAAGAAAGGGATCGCGAGTCCGAGCGCGTAGACCGCCAGCAACCCGATCCCCGGACCCAGGCCCGCGCGCGTGGCCGCGAGCGTGAGAATGCCGCCGAGAATCGGCCCGATACAGGGCGTCCACGCGGCTCCGAACGTGAATCCAACAACGGCGGAGCCGAACAGCCCGAGCGGTTTATGGGCCAGCTGGATTCGCCACTCGCGCATCAAGAACGCGGGCCGCAGGATCCCGAGCAAATAGATCCCGAACAGAATCAGGACCGCGCCACCGACCCGGCCCAGCCACACCTGATAGTCGCGCAGCAGCTGGCCCACGGCTGATGCCGCGGCACCGAGTAGCACGAAGACCAACGAGAACCCCGCGACGAACCACAACCCATGAAGGAGGGCCGTGCCGCGCCGTCGCTCCGCTTCCTCGACCGACATCCCCGTGAGAAAGCCGACGTAGCTGGGAATGAGCGGCAACACGCACGGAGACAGAAAGCTCAGGAGTCCGGCCGCAAACGCGACGACGGCACTCACGTCAGCCGCAAAATGCGACCGCCGAGACGACGGTGGTCCAGCGCGCGTCGGATCCGCATTCCGCCGTCGACGTCACATTCATCGTGCGCACGATTTCGCCCGAGAGCAGCCACTGCTCGCGACGCTCGTCCCACGCCTTCTCGGGGTCGAACGGCACGCCCAGCACTGTCCCCAGCATGGAGGCGGCGAGATCCTCGGCGTACTCGCCGGCGACCACTTCGTTCTGCCCGTAACTGTGGTGCTCGGAGATGTATCCGTGGTGCGAGGCGTCGGCGGGCAAGGCGAGTCCAATGGACGCAGCCACCAAGCGGCTGGGCTCGTTCGTCGCCGACTCTGCCACCACGGTGAACACGATTTGGCCGGGCTTCAACATGCTCAGCCCCTCCTCGCGATCCACCAGCTCGCAATGAGGGGGAAAAATCGAGCTCACCCGCACGAGATTGAAGTTGGCAAGATGGGCATCGCGCAGCGCCATCTCGAAGCTGGTGAGTTTTTCCTTGTGCCGGCCGACGCCTTTGGTGAGAAAGGCCTTGGTCGGGATGAACATTCTGGCGTCAATCAACCTCGAACTACCTCCCTTCGTACCAGACCGCGGGACCCAGCTCGACGGGCAGCTCCGTATCGCCGCCCCGGTCGACCGTCGCCTGCATAACCCGCGCCAACACCTCAGCGGGACTCAGCGCAACTTCCAGCACTTCGATCTTGGTCTGCCCGCGGTCTTTGCCGCGCACGATGAGCATGTATTTCGCCGTGTAGACGCGCAACCGTCCGTCTGGAGACGCACTCTTGCGCGTGACGACGGCTGTGCCCCACTCCCGCCCCTGCCGTTTGATCGGACGAAAGATGTAGATCGTCTCGATCTCGGCCGGCGGCATCTGCGCCTCCACCGCCGCGGCGAGCTTCGCCCATCCCGCGCCCTGGCCCGGAGACGGAGTGGTTATCGGGAAACTGGCGCCGGAGTCAGCCATCGCTCCACATAGAAGCGCAGAACATGCATGAAATCCTGCGCGTTGGTGACGACGCCGTAGGCCTGGTGTGTGCCGCGATCGCGCAGCTTGGTGACCACGAACTCAGTCTGATCCACGCAGATCGTCGTCAGGGGCCGAATGTCTTCCACCGCGCCGGAGTCCACGAATGCGGGAAGCATGTTCCCCACCGCGATCGCGTGGAGCGCCGTCGCCACGAAGATCGCGAACGTCGCGGTCGCGGTATGGGTACGCATGGCGTCCTGGGCGGCAAGCGTATCGGCCAAGACGCCGGGCAATGGACCGTCGTCGCGGATCGAGCCGGCGAGCACGTAGGGAATGCGGTGCGTCACGAGCGCGTGCATGATGCCGCTCGTCACGATGCCCTGTCCGACCGCCTGTGCGATCGAGCCGGCGCGCCGGATCGCGTTGATCGCGCGCATGTGCAGCCCATGCCCGCCTTCCACGCTTTCACCGGAGCTGGACATCCCGAGCGTCGTCCCGAAGATGGCGGCCTCGAGATCGTGGACGGCGACGGCGTTGCCGCCGAGCAGCGTGTGGCAAAAGCCGTTGTCGATGAACCAGATCATGTCTTCCCGCGCCCGCGCATGCACGAGCGCGGGTCCGATGACCCAGAGAATCTTGCCGCCGCGCTGCTTCTCTTCGCCCAACAGCTGCGCCAGCACGTCGTAATCCACCGGCCGCTCGCGCGACACCTCCGTCGCCATGAACCGGAATTCGTTGGGGCTGTGTGTGCCGCCCAAAAATCCTTCGACGTGGACGAAGATGCCCTCGCTGCCGTCTTCCGCCGCACCCACGGCGACCTTGTCGCCGCGGCGCACTCGGCGCGGCTCGGTGACGACGAGATCGTCGGCGGCGGCCTGCACGATTACGCAATCCATGCGTGGCAGCCGCGGCCGTCGCCAACCGCTCGGCAGCTTCACATACGTCGGCAGGTTCGTCGTCGAAAAAAAACCGTCGGGAAGAACCCCGTCGGCGGGTGCGGACGTGAACCGCGCGTCGGGCGCGCCGGACAGCGGAGGCGCGCCAAAGTTGGGTGGTCGATACTGAAAGCGTGGGCGACTCACAGGCCGGTCAAAATACCCGAAGTGAATTGGCTTTCACAAGAGTGACTGCGGGTCACGATCCACTGTTACCGCGCGATGCGCCTTCGTGCGCCAGGCGCGCACCACGCGCCCGAGCACACGCGGCTCCGCAGACTTCGCCAGCACGTGCCAGCGCCACTTCCCCTTCAACCGCATGATCGGGCACGGCGCTGGACCCAATACGGTGAGCATTCCCTCCAGCCGCTCCGTCGCCGCGCGCCGCAGCCACGTTGCGACTCGCTCCGCAAGGTCCGCCGTCCGAGCGTGGTCGGCGCTCGCCATGACGAAGCGCACCAGACCTGTTCGTGGGGGATATGGAGGGTGTGGAGCGGATCGCAGGGGAAGCTCCGCGGCCGCAAATTGCGCGACCGAGTGGGCCGCCGCCGCTCGGATGGCGTGGTGATCGGGCGCGCGCGTCTGTACGAAGACACGCCCACCGCGGGGACCCCGCCCTGCTCGACCCGCCACCTGCGCGACAAGCTGAAACGTGCGCTCGCCGGCGCGAAAATCGGGGAAGTGCAGACCCGTGTCGGCGTCCACGACACCGACGACCGTGACATTGGGAAAGTCGAGGCCTTTGGCGATCATCTGCGTGCCGAGCAGGATGTTCACGTCCCCGCTGGCCACACGCTCGAGGATGTGGTGATGCGCCCACTTGCTCGAGGTCGTGTCGAGGTCCATGCGGGCGATGCGCGCGCGCGGGTAGCGCACTCCGACGAAGTGCTCGAGCTGCTGCGTGCCCAATCCGCGCAGCCGCTGAGTCGCCGAGCCGCAGAGTGAACACGTTTCGGGGACTGGTTCCTCGTGGCCGCAGTAATGACAGCGCATCGCGGGCGGCGTCTGGTGAACCGTGAGTGCGATCGCGCACTGCGGGCATCCAGGAACGTTCCCGCACGCGGGACATTGCACGAATGTCGCAAAGCCGCGGCGATTGAGCAGGAGAAACACCTGCTCGCCACGCTCGAGCGCGCCGGAGATCGCCTGGTCCAGCGCTTCGCTCCAGGGGATCGCTCCCGCTTCGGCGGGCGGAACGCGGGGCGCGCTGCGCAGATCGACAATCTCTACGGGCGGCAACGGCCGTGCGCCCACACGATCGGGGAGCGCAAATGTCACGACGTGTCCTTGCGCGGCCTGATCGAGCGTCTCGAGCGATGGGGTCGCGCTCCCGAGAATGAGCCGGGCGCCCTCCAGCTCCGCGCGCCGGGTCGCGGCGTCACGCGCGTGATAGCGCGGTGCCGAGCCTTGCTTGTAGCTCGGCTCGTGCTCTTCATCGACGACGATGGCGCCGAGCCGTTGCACGGGCGCGAAGATCGCCGAGCGCGGCCCGACCGCGACGAGCCGCTCGCCGCGACGGAGCGCGCGCCACGCATCCGCCCGCTCGCCATCCGACAATCCCGAATGCAGCACGGCCACCTGGTCGCCGAAGACGCCGCGCAGGCGGGCAACGGTTTGTGGCGTCAGCGCGATCTCGGGAACGAGCAGGATGGCGCCCTGTCCTCCGGCGACCAAGCTGCGCAGCACCTCCAGGTAGACCAGGGTCTTCCCCGACCCCGTGACGCCATGCAGCAAGACGGGCTGGGGGACCGGCATGTCCAGAATCCCGCGTACGGCGGCCCGCTGGTCTTCGGTGAGCGATGGCGGCGGGGGAGACGACAGATCCGCAAACGGGTCGCGGATCTCCGGCACGCGCTCGATGCGCGCGAGCCCCTGCTCCACCAGGCCATCCAGGACGCTCGCGGAAATCTTGAGCTGCCTGACGAGATGCGAGACGGGCGCCGAGCCGCCCAGCGCTTCCACCGCCTCATAGACCGCGCGCCGCTTGGGCGCCCGCTTGAAGCGTCGCTCCCGCTCGAGGAGGGAGTCCATGCCGTTGCCGCTGAGCACGAACAGCCGTTCGACAGCCGGGCCCGGCCCCGCCGGGCGCGCCACGCTCCACAACGGGCCAGGGAGCAGCGCCCGCACCGACAGGCCGAGCGGCGCGCCGTAATAATCGGAGAGCCAGCGCCCCAGCTCGAGCAGCGCGGGGGAGAGCGCCGGCTCATCGTCCGGGGCGGCCGTAATCGGCTTGATGTCGACGTTGCCTGACGACAGATGACCGACGGCCTCCGTCACAATCCCAATGACCTTGCGGCGCCGCAGCGGCACGACCACACGCGCGCCGGGGACCACGCGATCCGCGAGCCCCGAGGGGACTTCATAGATGTAAGAGCGGCTTACCGGAACTGGCAGGACGACCGCGACGTAGCGCGGCGCGTTCATCTCTTTTTGACGCCGAGGCCGGGCTCCGAGGGGAGGCGGATCTGTCCCTGGTCGATGGTAGCCCCGGTGAACGGATCGTCCACGGTGAGGGCGGCGCCGTCGAGGTCGGCGGCATCGACGAGCGGCGTGAAATGCGCCGCCGCGGTGATGCCGAGCGACGTTTCGATCATGCACCCGACCATCACGAGCATGCCGTGCGCGCGCGCCGTGGCAATCATGCGCAGCGCTTCCCGCAGCGAGCCACACTTGGCCAGCTTGATGTTGATCCCATCCACGCGGCCCGCGAGACGGGGAATGTCGGCGGCCACCAAACAGCTCTCGTCGACCACGATGGGGATGCCGTACTTCGCCGCCGCGCGCCGCACCTCGCCGAGCCCCTCGAGGTCGTCCGGCACGAGCGGCTGCTCCAGGAATTCGACGCCGAATTCTTTCAGCGTCGGGAGCATTTGCTTCGCGCGTTTGAGGTCCCAGCCGGCGTTCGCGTCCACGCGAATGGGCTTGTCGGTCGCGTCGCGAATGCTCTGGAGAATTTCTTCGTCGCGATCGGTGCCGAGTTTGATCTTGAGGATGGGGTAGCCTTGCGCCTCCCGGACTTTGGCGCGGATCCTTTCGGTCGTGTCGAGTCCGATCGTGAAGGAGGAGAGGGGCGCCTGCTTCGGATCGAGTCCCCACAGTCGCCACAGCGGCTGTCCCAGCGACTTGCCCACGAGATCATGGAGCGCCGCTGACAGCGCCGCGCGCGCCGCCCAGTTCTTCGGCAGCACCTGCGCCCAGCGGGCTTCGGCTGCCTCGAGATCGAAGGGATCACTCGGCATGTGCGGCCGGAGCGTCTCGAATGCTTTCAAGACCGTCTCGAGACTCTCCCCGTAAAACGAGGAGGGATCCGCTTCGCCCCACCCTTCCCGTCCATCTCCGTCTGTCAACCGTACCCAGGCGCGCTTGTAGCCATTCGTCGAGCCACGCGCAATGGCGAACGGGTGGCGGGTCGTAATGGATGTCTGCTCGACGATCAGCTTTAGACCCATCGACGTTGCTTGAGCCACCACATGATGACGGCGGACGTCAGCGCCATCACCACGAGGGCGCCCCAAAACCCGTACGGGTTATGCGTGAAGGGCATCTCGCTGAAGTTCATGCCGAAGATCCCCGCGACGACGATCAGCGGCAGCGCGATCGTGGCCACCACTGAAAGCTGCTTCATCACCGTATTCAAGCGGTTCGAGGTCTGCGAGAGATAGGTCTCGAGCACGCCGGCCAGCAAGTCGCGGACCGTGTCCATCGATTCCACGATGCGGATCGTGTGGTCGTACACGTCGCGGTAGTACAGCTGCGTGTCTGGGCGAATGAAGCCGCACGGCCGGTTCGTCAGAATGTTGAGCACTTCGCGCAGCGGGCCGACGTGGCGCCGCAGCGAAAACGCCGCCCGCTTCGCCTTGAAGATTTCGTGAATCAGGTCCGGGTCGAACTGCTCGAAGAGCCGCTCTTCGAGCCCGTCGACCATGACGTTGAGGTCTTCGACCATCGGGAAATACGCGTCGACCGACTGGTCGATGATGTTGTGCATCGTCATCTCGACCCCTCGCCCCAGCAGCTCGGGATTGCGCAGCAGGCGATCGCGCACCGTGGCGCAGCTCTTCGACGGGAGCGCGTGCACGGTCACCAGGAAGTTCTTCCCCAGGAAGAAATACAGGTTGGACGTGGCGAGATCGTACGGCTCGGGCGTGCCTTCGTCGAAGCGAATCACCGCCATCACGACGAATACGTAGCGAGGATATTCCTCGAACTTGACGCGGGTGCCCGGCGACAGCGTGTCTTCGACCGACAGCGGATGGAACTCGAACACTTTTTCGAGCAGCGCGTGTTGATGCATGTTCGTGCTGTCGACATCCACCCACAGCTCCCCTTCGCCACTCTGGAGGATCTCGCGTATGCGGGAGGGGGAGATGTCCTGCTCGAGCGTCCCGTCGGGCCGCCGATACAGGCTGATCGGCCAGTTCTTCGAGGCTTGCGGCGATTGCGCCGGCGCGGTGGTGACGGTCACTTGCTCAAGATAGTGCGCGCACGTGCGCCACGACACCGGCGGCCAGCAGATCGAGCCGGTAGCCGCCCTCCAGCACGCCGACGACCGGTCGCTTTCCCATGCGCGCGCGCAACGCCTCCGTCCAGTGCGTGATGTCGTCCGGCTCGAGCGTGAACTCGCCGAGCGGATCGCCGGCCAGCGAGTCGAAGCCCGCTGATATCAGCAGCATGTCGGGATCCCAGTGCTCGAGCGCCGCATCCACGCCCGCGAGAAAATCGCGCACATACACCGCCCGCGGCAATCCGCCGGGCCGCGGCACATTGAACACGTTGCCGACCCCGCGCTCGTCGGCGGCTCCGGTGCCGGGATACCACGGATACTGATGCATCGAGACGAACCGGATCGACGGATCGCGCTCCACCAGTGCCTGTGTCCCGTTGCCGTGATGCACGTCCCAATCCACGATCAGGACGCGCGCGCAGCCACGCGCCTGCGCGTGCCGGGCGGCGAGCACGACATTGTTGAGAAAGCAGAAGCCCATCGCACGGTCGGCGAGCGCGTGGTGGCCGGGGGGACGTGTGATGCCGAAGGCCGTCCCGGATTCCATGCCCCGCTCGACCGCGGCCAGCGCCACGCCGGCGGACGCCAGCACGCTTTCCCAGCTGCGCGGGCCGAGGAACGTGTCGGCATCCAGCGCGCCGCCGCCGCGCGCGTTCAGTGCTTCGAGCAGGGCGATGTACGCCGCGGGATGCACGCGCTCGATCGACTCACGAGCGGCGGGTAGTGCTTCGCACCACGTGATCACCGCGGCGAGGTCCGGCCGCCGCAGCGCCTCGAGCACGGCCTCGAAGCGTTGCGGCCGCTCCGGATGACCGGCGCCGGCGTAGTGATGCCGGCACGCCGGATTCCAGACGACCGCGGTGGACACCTAGTGTTGGCGGCGGGTGTGCAGCAGCTCGCGCAGTGATTCCACTTCGCGCTTCATTTCCTTGCGTGCGGCCGCGAGCTCCGCCATGGCCCGGCGGTAGCGGAACCAACCGACGATCACGAGCACGGCGGCGACGCCGCAAATGATCGCCCACACGACCTGGTTGATCATCACCAGCAACACGGCGTTGAGGAGCAGAAACCCGACCGCCAGGATCGTCACGCCGCGCGTGAACGCCGAGGTCGTCATCGTACGGGTTGCCGCCGGCCGGGCAGCACGATGAACGGCGCGTTGGGGCCGGCGCCGAGGGCCCGCAACGTGGTGGACTCGTCCAGGACGGTGGCGCCCCGGAACTTCACGACGAACGCCTGTTCGTCGTGCGTCGTCTTCAGCGCCGTTCTGAGCGCCTCGTGCTTCAACCGCGCCACCGTCGTAGTGTCGTCCACTTGAACGGAGACGGTTTCCCACGCGGCTGTCACCATCACACGGACCGGAAAGCGCTCAGCGACGGGTGGGGCAGTCGTCACGCGACCTCCACGGGCGACGCCAGGGGCAACGTGGAAAAAAACCGATCGAGCGCCTGATCGAAGAACAACGTCGACGCGCGGATCCGTGTCACGCTCTTGTCCGTCTCCTCCCACGCACCGATCACGAGCTCCTCGCCGCCCTGCCCGCGCAGATTGAGAAAATTCGGCCCCTGCTTTTCGACGAACGCGGAATTGGCCGGCACGCGCTCGGCGAAGAATTCCTGGGCGCGCGCCAGCACCTCGGCGGGCGGCAGCGAGACGGTCGTGGTATGGATCATGGCGTCCGGAGAATCGTGATCCCGGTCGGCTGCCGCGGAACGGGAATCGTGGCCACGCGGGCGCGCGTTGTCAGGTCGATGACATCCACCGCGCCCGGATCGATGCCGACGCTCTCCTGCGAGATGAACGCCCAGCGCCCGTCGGGCGAGTAGGCCACGCCGTGCGGCAACGGCTTCGAAGTCGGGATCTTGGCGAATTCGGTCAGACTCTGCGCGTCCACGAGCGAGACGCTCTGCGCCTTCTTGTTGGTCGCAATCACCCAGCGGCCGTCGGCCGACGGCTCGACATTGTAGGCGCCGGTGCCGACGGGAACTTCCCGCACGAGCGCGAGTGAAGCGGCATCGATGACTTGGAGCGTGTTGCCGTGATTACACGCAACGTAGAGCCGCCGATCGTCAGGGGACACCGAGACGAACGTCGGCATGCAGTCGTGAGCACCCGCCGCGCTATGGATGGGTGGACCGGCGGACGCGTGCTCCGGTTGCTCGGCGGTCTTGTGGCGGCGGGTGATGCGCAGGCTCTGGCGATCGATCTCGAGGATCTCGTCGGAGTTCATGCAGGAGACGTACACGAACGTCCCGGCATGATTGACTTTCACGCCGTGCGGCATGTCGCACGCCGGAAGATTGGTGAGCGGCGTCATCGATGCCGTCCGCACGATCGAGACGAGGTTCGTGCGGGGGTGATCACCGTGAAAGTCGGAATTGGCGACGAACGCGAGGGCGCCATCGGGCGTCAGCGCGATCGTGGTCGGAAACATCTCCAAGGGCGCGCGCCCGAGCAGCGAGTCCGTGCCGGCGCTCATCTTCCAGAGCGAGCCGTACGGCGTGCCGTGCGCGATCGTCACGTACCACGCCGACCCGTCCGGGGCTGCGGTGACGTTGTGCGGGCCATCGATGTCGGCGGGCATGATGCCGACGGGAACGACTTTGGCGACCGCTAAGGCCGTGCCGTCCCACGTCAGCTCCGTGACGATATCGCCCGATTCGCTGGCCACCAGAATGCGGTACCCCGGCGATCCGTTCGAGACGGCGAAACCGGTCAGCAGGGCAACTGCGGCAATGAAACGCATCGGGTCAAAGATAGCGTCTTACGCCAACACTTCGTAATGCGCCGAGTGCTCGTCAAACCGTGCGAGGAGCGCTCGCGCTTTGGGCGGCACAACAGCCTGCTCGTGATCGGCGCCGGCGAATTCGCGCACCGCCGCGAGCGAATCGAACGTCATGATGGTGACGAACTCCACGGCATCCGGCAGTGAACGCCGCAGCAGTTGAATGCCCTGGAACCCCTTGATGTGGCGCTCGCGAATCCCGACGAAGATCTCTTCCTGAAGCAAGCGCTCGTACGCGTCCGCATTCGCCCGGCTGGTCCATCCATGCCAGATCCGCACGATCATTGTGACGCTCCCCCATCTGGCCAGTGCTTGTCGGGGCGGGCCGGGGGCGGTTGGTCGGCGTGTAAGCGATCGGCCCGAATGTCGGCGTAGATGAAGTTCTCCGGCGCCACCGGGGAATCGGCGAGGCGCCGCAGCATCGCCAGCTGGCCGACGTGCGTCATCGTGTCGGCGAACGGTCCCTGGAGTAGTTGCTCCGTGGTGATCGAGCACGGCGCGTCACTCACCAGCAGATCACCGACCGCTTGCAGCATGCTGTGGAAGCGATCGACTTCCTCCTGGAACGAGGGCAGCGGATCCGGTTTCGCCGGATATGTGCCGCCCTGGAAGTGGGTGCGGACGTACCCCATCAGCGACGTCATGTGACGAATGAGCTCGGCAGGCGTACGCGCACGATTGCCCGCGCTGAATGTCGGATAGTGCTCGGGCGCGTCACGCAACGCCTTCTGCGTGCGATACGCGATAGCAGCCAAGAAATGGCGGAGCAGCTGGCGGTCTCGGTCCATGGTGCTTCAGCCTAGGGAAAATCTAGCGGCGGAACATAAAGAACACGGCTCCGCACAAGCACAGGCCCGCCCAGAGGTAATTCAGCCGCACCGGTTCTTTCATATAGAGAGCGGCGAACGGCACGAACACACTCAGCGTGATGACTTCCTGAAGGATCTTGAGCTGGCCGAGCTGCAGTTGTGTGTGGCCGATGCGATTCGCCGGAACCTGCAGGAGATACTCGAACAGCGCGATCCCCCAGCTCACCAGGGCAGCGACGATCCAGGGCCGCTGGCTCAGGTGCCGCAGGTGGGCGTACCAGGCGAAGGTCATGAAGATGTTGGAGCACACGAGCAACACGACTGTCTTGGCGACCACCGGCATGCGCGAGTCCTGGGAAGAGACCCTCTATTGTAGCAGGTGCAGTATCTCCCGTGCGGCGCGCCTCCCGCTCGCCAGTGCCCCCGCGACGGTCCCGATCTCCGCGCCGTTCGTCGCCTCGCCGGCGAAGAACAGCGTGCCTTCCACCGGTCGGCCAAGGGCGCGCGGCGCGCCGATGCCATTCACTCCGATGTAACTGTACGCGCCGCGCGCGAACGGGTCGGCGCACCAATCGTGGCTGGCCCAGGCGTCGAGATTCTCCTCCAGCTCGCGCCGCGGCACCGCCAGCACATTCGACAGCGCCACCAGGCTGCGCTCGAGACGTGATTGCGGCTCCTCAGCGAGCAGCGCCTCCGCGGCGACCCCGCCGACCCAGCCGGTGAGCAGCGGCGCCCGCACCGGCAGCGCGGTCCACCACGTCGGCACTTCCACGCCCGGCGCGTACAGAAAATTCAAGCCGGCGCGGCCGGCAGCGCTCTTGCCGCGCCGCTCTGTGAGGAAGGTCTCGTCTTCCCAGAACGCCTCACGGAAGCGCAGGACGATCTTGAAGACCTGTCCAGTCTCGATGCCGCGCAGCGCTCGCTGTTTGGCCGCGAGGGCGGGATTGAAGCGCGGCGTTCCCGCTCGGAGCAGCGCCAGCGGGACCGTGACGAGCGCCGTCCGTGCGCGCAGCACTTCGAGCGGTGCCCCGTCTGGGCCGACGCATTCGACCGCGACGTCGCCGCGCTTCCAGCTCACGGTTTGGGCGACCGTGCTCATGCGCACCTGCGTGAGATCCGGATCCAGCCCATCCCGCAACCATCGCATGAGGGCATCGTAGCCATTCACGATGCGAAACTGGTGGCCTTCGACACCTTCGTCGTGCTCCTCGTCTGCATCCGCCGCGACCGACTCGGCGCTCAGCCGCTCGGGATGCGCCGCGTAGAAGCCTTCCACGAAGCCCTGGAGCAACGAGCGCTTGAGCGGCGACAGCTTGGCCCTGGCCAGATACTCACTGACGGGGAAGTCGCGGCCCCGTTGCGCAACGCGCCGCGCGAGATCGCGATTCATGTTGTCCACTTCCGCCCAAAAATTCCCCGTCCTGATGAGGCGACCGGACGTGGCGATGTCGCGCGCCGCTGGCAGCTCGACGACCGCCACACCGGCCGCGCGTGCGATGGACAGCGTCTCGGGCGCCTCGCCATGAATGAACTCGGCGCCCAATTCGAGCGGCACAGGGAAATGGGGATCGTGGCGGGTGAGGATGCGGCCGCCGATCCTCGATCGTGCTTCGATCACGGCGAGCCGGAGACCGGCCTGGGACAGATCGCGCGCGGCCGCCAGCCCTGCCGCGCCCGCGCCGAGGATCAGGACGTCAACGCGCTTGCGATCCGAGGGCATCGCGCAACGAGCTCTCTACCTCGGAATTTGGCACCGCTCGCGCCCCCAAGTCTCGCGCGGCGCGCAGCGCCGCGGCGTCGACGTGCGATCCGAAGGCGAGCACCGGGATGCCGCGCTCGACCAGGTCTCGAATCCGAACGGGCACGGAGGCGTTCCCCAACTCGATGACCGCCAAATCGAACGGCTCGTCGCGCGTGGGTTCGGCACCGGCGGCGCGCACGACTGCCTGCAGTTTGCCGCGAAAGAAGAGATCGCGGGATTCGATGAGAACGCGCTTCAACCCGCCAACTTTTGCGTCAGATACTCGACCAGCTTGCCCGTGGCGACGCGGTCCTGTTTCAGGGTGTCGCGATCGCGCACGGTCACCGTCTGGTCCTGGGTAGACTGGCCGTCGATCGTGATGCCGAACGGCGTGCCGGCTTCATCCTGGCGCCGGTAGCGCCGGCCGATCGACCCACCGTCGTCGTAGAACACGTTGAAGTGGCGGCGCAGGTCGTCGTGAATCCGATGGGCCAGCTCGGGCATGCCGTCCTTGTTCACGAGCGGGAACACGGCCGCCTTGAGGGGGGCGAGTGAGGGCTTGAGCTTGAGGACGACACGCTGGTCGCCGCCCTCTGCCGCCTCGTCGCCGCGCACCTCTTCCTCTCTATAGGCGTCGCATAACACCACGAGCGTGGTGCGATCCGCACCCGCGGACGTTTCGACAACGTACGGGACGAACCGCTCGTTCGTCTTCGGATCGAGATAGTCGAGCTTCTTCCCCGCATGCTTCTGATGGTTCGAGAGATCGAAGTCGGTGCGGTTGTGGATCCCCTCAAACTCCTGCCAGCCGAACGGAAACTCGTACTGGATGTCGTAGGCGTCTCTGGCGTAGTGCGCGAGCTCGTCTTTGCCGTGCTGATGCCAGCGGAGCTTCTCGGAACGAATGCCGAGGCCTGCGACCCACTTCATGCGCTCGTCGCGCCAAAACTGGAACCATTCGTTTTCGGTGCCCGGCTTCACGAAGAACTGCATTTCCATCTGTTCGAATTCGCGCGTGCGGAAGATGAAGTTGCCGGGCGTGATCTCGTTGCGGAACGCCTTACCGACCTGCGCGATGCCGAACGGAATTTTCTGCCGCGAGGACTGCAGCACGTTCAGATAGTTGACGTAGATGCCCTGCGCCGTCTCGGGCCGCAGGTAAATGACGGCGGCCTGCTCCTCCACCGGCCCCATGAACGTCTTGAACATCAGGTTGAACTGGCGCGGCGCGGTGAGCGTCCCCTTGCTGCCGCAGACGGGGCACTGCGCATCGGGCTGGCCCGGCGTGCCCTTGATCCTCGGGTCGTCGGCGCGAAATCGGTTCTTACATTGCTTGCAGTCCACCAGCGGATCAGTGAACCCGGAGACATGCCCGGATGCTTCCCACACCTTGGGGTGCATCAGGATCGCGGCGTCGAGGCCCTCGATGTCGTGCCGCTCGTGGACCATCGAGCGCCACCAGCGCTCTTTGATGTTCTTCTTGAGCTCGACGCCGAGCGGTCCGTAATCCCAGACGGAGCCAAGCCCGCCATAGATCTCGGAAGACTGAAACACGAAGCCGCGCCGCTTGGCCAGCGACACGAGCTTATCCATGGTCTTGTCAGCAGTTACGGGGGGCATAGGGAGCCGGAAGTTACAAACGCAGCGCCTCGCGCGCGACCTGCTCGGCCATCTGGGCAACCGCGGAACTGTCTAACATCCGCCCGTCGCCCTCCCCGCCCACGATATGAAGGCCGATCACTCCTTCAACCCGTCCGGCCACCACGGCGACCTTCTTCCTGGCCGCTTGCGCGCGGCGCACGACTTCGCCCGGAGCTTTTCCCACCAGTGATGTCTTATCGAAAACCCCCTCGGCGGTGATGACCAGGTCGGCCTTTGCCAAGGCCGCGTCGAACCCGGCGCGTTCCAGCACCCATTCCGCGCCAGCGTTCAATTCCGCTTTTGCAAAGAACACCAGCCCCGCGCCGAGTCCGCCGGCGGCCCCGCCCATCGGCATCGTCCCAAGGTCGGGCCGGCCAGCCTGCGCCCAGAGCTCCGAGAGCCGCGTGAGACCGGCGGCGAGGCGCGGGATCTCCTCGGGGCGAGCTCCCTTCTGGGGCCCAAAAACGGGTGCCGCGCCGTCTGGTCCGAGTAAGGGAGTCGCCACGTCAGCCAGCGCGACGACACGAGCGGCGAGTGACCAGCCCGATCCGAACGACGCGAGCTCCTCGAGCGACCCCCCACCGTCCGGCAGCGGTCGGCCCGCGGCGTTCTCAAACGTCCAGCCGAAGCCGCGCGCCGCGCCAGTTCCGCCGTCGACGGTCGCGGTTCCTCCGAGGCCCACGACGATCGTCTTGGCACCACGATCCGCGGCGGTCCAGATCAACTCACCCACGCCGCGCGTGGTCGTGCGCATCGGATCGCGGTCTTCGGGCTCGACCAGCGCGAGGCCGCACGCCGATGCGCTTTCGATGATGGCGGTTTCGCCGTCCATCCACCCCAGCTCCGCAGAGACGGAATCACCGATTGGGCCCGTCACCTGCAGCCGCTCGCGCAATGCGCCGGCCGGGAGGACGACATCGAGTAGCCCGTTGCCCCCGTCGGCGACTGGACACTCGAGCACCGTCGCGTCCGGGACGGCGCGGCGCACGCCTGCCGCGAGTGCTGCGGCTACCTGCCGTGGGCCGAGTGTGCCTTTGAAGGCGGCAGGAGCCACGAGGACCACGAGTGCCATGATGGTGGCAAGATAGTGAAAACGAGAAACCCCCTGAGTTTCCCCAGGGGGTGATCGCCTGCCGCACACCGTGCGCCCTAGAACCCGATGTGAGCGAAGCGAACAACTTTCTCGCTAATCGGGCGGCGCAGCGTTCACTCTGGCAGCCGGGCTGTCTCGATGAGACCCCTAGCTTTGCGCCCCGCCGTCACCGGCGGTTTGCCCTTTTCGAGAGTTCTGCCGATTTTAGAAGCAAAAACGGTGCCTTGTTGTAAGCGCTGTCACAGCAACTGGGAGTCATGTGACCTAGGGAAAGTACTTAACTGTTTTCTGCACTGATTACTGCAAGATGCGGCAAGAAAACCGTCACGAGGAGACGCCGCAGACGCCACAGGCGCACAGTGGTTAACGACCCGCGAGCTGCTAGGCAGCAGCGTTTGAGAGCTTCCGCAGCAATCCGTAGACCGTCCGCGCACATTCGTCGTGGGCTTTGACGACTTCATCCATTTCGCCCGGTTTGAAAATGCCGAGGTGTTGGACGAGGTCGAGAACGGCCTCGACCTCGACCAACGAACCTCGCGCGACGTCTGTGAAGCGTCGGAATTCCTTGGGACCGCGGCGGCTGACTCCTTCGGCAAGGTTCAAGACGATGCTATTACAGGCACGACGCCACTGATCCGCCAGGTCCCGTTCGGTTTCAGGAAGTCGATTGATGAGGGGACGCGACAATACGGCAAGCCGTCGCGCATGTTGGTACGCCTTCAGGTCTCTGAAAATCATGCCTGAAGGTACTCATGAAATCAGGCGAATCATCACCAAAACCCTGCAGCTCGTGGCATTTTCTCGCCGCGCGTCACTCGATACCACTGCTGCGTCTGTGGCGTCTGGGCGTCTTCTCGGAACGGTGTACTCTATACCTCGATGATCTGATCCCGACGCGTCCCGACACTCACATATCGAACGGGTGCACCCGCCAGATCCTGCAGCCTGTCCACATACGCCCTAGCCGCCGGCGGAAGATCCGCAAGTCTCCGCACCTCCGTAAGCGGCTTCTGCCAGCCCGTCACCTTCTCGTAGATCGGTTCGACTCGCGCGATCGTCTCAACATCGGCCGGCATGCTGTCGATCACTTCTCCGTCCAGCCGATAGCCGACTCCGACCGGTATCTCCGCAAACGTGTCCAGGACATCCAGCTTCGTGACCGCGAGGCCCGTAAGTCCATTCACCCGAACAGCATACCTGACCACGACCGCATCGAACCAGCCGCACCGCCTGGGCCTCCCTGTGGTGGCCCCAAACTCCCCTCCGAGTTCTCGAATCCGTCCGGCGACGGCTGGCTCGGCCTCCGTCGGCAGCGGTCCATTGCCGACTCGCGTCGTGTACGCCTTCACGACGCCGAGCACGGCATCGATCGCGGTCGGTCCGATGCCGACGCCGACCGCGGCACCGCCGGCGGTCGTGTTGGACGACGTGACATAGGGATAGGTGCCATGATCGACGTCGAGCAGTGCCCCCTGGGCCCCCTCGAGCAGCACCGATTCGCCGCGTTGCAAGGCCTCCCAGACCACGCGGCCCGCGTCCACGGCGAGCGGCAACAGCCGTGGGGCGAGACGCTCGAGGAGATGGACGTGCTCCTCTGCACTCGCCCGCTCGCCGCCCCCTGCCCCTGCCCCCAGCATTGCTAGCATCTGGTTCGCCGCATCCACGCGTGCTCGTACGACTTCCTGCGCTCGGGTGAGGTTGCGGAGATCGCCGACGCGGACGCCGCGCCGGCCGTACTTGTCTTCGTAGGTCGGGCCGATCCCCCGCCCCGTGGTGCCGATCTGCTCGCGTTTTTCCCGCGCCCGATCCAGCAGTTTGTGATACGGCAGCGTCAAATGCGCGCGATCAGAGATGTGCAGCTTGTGCTCCGTGCGCACGCCTCGCCGCTCGAGCGCGTCGAGCTCGGCGAACATCTGCTCGGGGTCGAGCACCACGCCGTTGCCGACCACGCACACCGCGCCCTGGAGGATTCCCGATGGGATCTGGTGCAGGACGAACGACTTCCCCTCGCCCGTGTCCACCGTGTGGCCGGCGTTGGCGCCGCCCTGGTAGCGCACCACGAGATCCGCGCGCTCGGCGAGGACGTCGACGATCTTGCCTTTGCCCTCATCGCCCCATTGGGCGCCTACCACGACAACACACTGCGTCTTGGGTCCGAACACGCGCGATTCTCCCCATGGCAACAAAAAAGCCCCCGCCGGTGGGGGCCCAAGTACCGGGGCCATGCCCCGGTATCCTCTGTGGGAAGCTATCCAGCGCGCAGGACGCGCGCCAGCCCCGCGGCAACGTGCGCCGCGCCATCGAGCCGCAGCCGCGCCGTCGAGTCCTGGGGCCGGTGCACCACTCGCATCGTGCGCCAGTTGCCCTTCATGATCGTGACACACTCCCTGGCAACACGGCCCAGTGCCATGCCGTCCACGATGACGGGCAACCAGCGCCAGCTCCGCGCGTTCACGGCCTGGGCGAGCGCGACACCGAGGCGCCCAGGGCGATGCACGAACGCGGTGGCTCGACCGCTGTCGTCGAGGCTGTCGAGGTTGATGACGCTGGATTGGGCGAACAGGTCGCCCCGCTCAACGGCCAGCGCACGTGCTCCCACGAGGCCGTACTCCTCCGCATCCGGAAAAATGACGCCGACCCGCGCTCGAGCGGCCAGCTGATCGATGGCCATAAAGATCGCGACGAGGGCACTCGCGTTATCGAGCGCGCCCGGCGAGTTGTCGTTCACCCGATTGAGCAGTGCGATGCCTGTTCCTGCGGCGAGCAACGCGAGTCCGAGCAGCGGCGCAAGCAGGACCAGCAGCAATCCGACCAGTAGGGCGGCAAATCCCAGTAGCCGCAGCGCCATCGAGATTGGCTGACCCTTGGAATCGTAGTGTGCGACCAACCAGACGGGCGGTTGGGTGGTGGGGCGGTCGGGCGGTCGGCATGCGATGAGATTGGTCCCGCTGACAACACGTGGTGCGCCGAAAAGCGCACGCGCCGGCCGGCCACTGAAGACGTGCTGCTCCACAGTGAATCCGCGCGCGATCAGCTCGCGCTGCAGGATCTCACGAACTCGTTGATGATTGGGTGTGCCCACGAGCCGCGGAATTGCCAGCTCGCGGAACAGCACGGCGTAGTCAGTCACCGCGTACGAGCGCACTCACGCGCTCGCGATCCTTGTCGGACACCGGCGCGAGGGGCGCGCGCACCGGACCACCGTACAATCCCACCGCATCCATGGCGGCTTTGACGCCCGCCGGACCCAGCTTGCCGACGATTTCCTTGTCGAGCGGCGTAATGCGCTCCTGCAGCGCGCCCGCAGCGGCCCGATTCCCGCGCTCGAACTCGCGCAGGAGCTGCACGCACAACCCCGGTGCATAGCACGCCACGCCCACGATCCCGCCCTGACATCCCAGCTCCAACGCCGTGAACAGCAATGACGCGCCACCCACCACGATGGTCCATTGCGGTACCGCTGCGCGGTAGGCCGCGACATTCTTGGCATCGCCCGATGAATCTTTGACGCCGATGATGCGCTCGTGCCCGGCGAGCTGCTGCAACAAGCCGGGCGCCAGTGTTATGTGCGTGTACTTGGGAATGTTGTAGATCAGCACGGGCACCGGGCTCGCATCCGCGACGGCGCGAAAGTGCGTGACGAGCGTCGCGGGGCTCGTGGCCGCCGAGAAGTACGACGGCGGGCGCACCAACACGGCGTCGGCACCCGCCGCGGCCGCCGCGCACGACAACGCGATCGTCTCGCGCGTCGATTCGCCGCCCGTGCCCGCGATCAACCACGCTCCGTCCGTCATGGCGTCACGCGCGAGCTCCACGAGCCGGCGCTGCTCGTCGGCATCGAGCAATGCGGCCTCCCCCGTGGAGCCGGCAACGACGATTCCACTGACTCCCGCCGCCAGGAGGCGCTCGATGTTCTGCCGGAAGGGCAGCGCGGCGATTTCGCCCGTCGCGCGGTCGAACGGAGTGGTAATCGGCGGGAAGATTCCCGCTGGCGCGTCGCTCCGCGCGCTCATTTCGGCAGCATGCTCGAAAGATCGTCCGTGAATCCCGCCGGCTTCGTGTCGGGGGCTGCGGTCGGCTGGGTCGGCGGGACCACCCGGGACCGCCGCCGTAGGGTTCGGACCTGCAGCTGGAAATCGGACGGATTGGACGACGCCGCCAGCGCGGTCTCGTAGGTCACGATGTCGTCAGCCACCAAGTCCATCAGGTGCTGATCGAAGGTCTGCATGCCGTACTGCTCGCGCGACTCTTTGAGGTAGTCGTGCAGCGACGGCGTGCGTTTCTTCTCGCGGATCATGTCACGCGCCGTGCCGGTCGCCAGCAGCACCTCGAGCGCGGCCGCGCGGCCACGGCCATCCGCGCGCGGCAACAGCCGCTGCGAGACGACGGCATGCAGTGCCTCCGAAAAACGCAACCGTGCAATCTCCTGCTCTTCGGGCGGAAACATGGAAACGATGCGGTTCACGGTCGTGACCGCGTCGGGCGTATGGAGCGTCGACACGAGTAAATGCCCCGTCTCTGCCGCCTTCATCGCCGTGTCGATCGTCTCGGCATCCCGCATCTCACCGATCAAGATCACATCGGGATCCTGGCGCAGCGCCGCCCGCAGCCCGGTGCGGAAGTCGTCGGTGTCCACGCCGATTTCGCGCTGCGTCACGGAGCAGTTGATATCGCGGTGCAGGAACTCGATCGGGTTCTCGAGCGTGAGGATGTGACGATGCTGGTTCTGGTTGATGTGATTGATGATCGCCGCCATGGTCGAGCTCTTGCCCGAGCCGGTCACGCCTGTGACCAGGATCATTCCCCGCTCGGCCGTGGCGACTTGCGCCAGCACTCCAGGCAGCTTGAGCGATTCGAATGTCGGGACGTCGAAGGGGATGACGCGCATCACGATCATGAAGGACGAGCGCTGCCGCAGGATGTTCACGCGGAAGCGGCCGATGCCGGGCATGCCCCACGAGCAATCGTAATCGCGGAGCTTATCGATGCGCCCGCGATCCTCGTCGTTGGCGATCAGACGCTGCGCGATCGCTTTGGTCTGGTCCGGCGTCAGGCGCTGCTTGGTGAGTGGGACGAGCTTCCCGTCGATGCGAGCACGGAAGACGTCACCCGCCTTGATGTGCAGGTCGGACGCCCCGCGGTCCACCGCAGCCTTGATGATCTTTTCCATTCAGTACCCGGCTTCCAGGTCGACGACGTTCGTGAGGGGAGCGCCTGCAAGATAGCGACGGATGTTCCCCACAATGAGGGCCGTTTCCCGCTCCCAGAAGCCCTCCCCCGCCGTGACCGCGCTCACGTGCGGGCTCACGAGCACGCGCGCATGCCGCCAAAAGGGGTGCTCGGCGGGCAGGGGCTCCGTGTCGAACACGTCGAGCGCCGCCCCGCGCAGCCGGCGCAGCTCGAGCAGCTCGAGCAGCGCCGTCTCATCGAGCAGCGAGCCCCGCGAGACATTGACGACGAGCGCGTGGAGCGGGAGCCGCTCGAGCACCGAGCGGTCGACCGCTCCCGCCGTTTCCGCCGTGTGCGGCGCCGCGATGACGAACACGTCACTCCGGGCGGCCAGGCGCGGCAAGTCCGTGAGCCCCCCGACCCCGTCCACGCCCGGTGGCCCGCCGCGCTCCGGATGCCGCCGCACGCCCGCGACGGACATGCCGAGGGCAAGCGCGCGCCGGGCGACGGCAGTGCCGATCCCGCCGAGCCCGACGATCCCCACTCGCAGCTCGCGGAGCTCGCGCATCGGGATCGCGCCCTCCTCGCCCCCCCCATCGGTGAAGTCCACTTTGGCCCACCGGCCTTGTCGTTGCGCGGCGACCATGCGGTCGAGACCGCGCGCGAAATACCCGATGGCGGCGATGACCCAGTCGGCGATGGGGTCGGCGTGGATACCGGCGGAGTTCGTGAGCACCACGCCGCTACCGGCCAGGTGCGCGAGACTCGAACCGACGCCGGCGGTAGCGGTGTGCGCCCAGCGGAGTGTGCCCCGGCCGACGGCGACGACGCCCGACGGCACGCCGTAGCCGAGATAGATCTCGGCGCCGCGCGCCGCGGCGATCGCTTCAGGGGACCCCGATCCGCCATCGCCATCCGACACGGCGGGCGCTTTGACTTCCGCGACGTCCCACCCCTGCCCCAGCGCATCGATGATTTCGACCACGCGGGCGTGTGGAATGCACCAAACGGCGCGCGGTGAGGCGAGATCGATGACGAGGTGTCTCACTCTCCCGTCGACACTGTACGGACGTGGTTATGGTGCAGCAGTGTGATGACGGCCTGATCGTACAGCCGCTTCGAACCCCGGAGCTCGAACTCGATCACCAGATCCACATTCTCCTGTCGATTCGACACCGTCAGCACGTCGAGCCCGCTGCGGCGCATCAGCGTTTCCAGGTCTTCCAGCACCGTGGGCCCGGCGTGCGCGTGGACCGTGATCGTCGATCGCATCGAGTGACTCTGCACCAGCTTCTCGACCCGTCCCAAGCCGGCGAGGACGAGGATGACGGCGAGGGTCGTGCCCACGCCTTCGAGGTAATACCCACTGCCCAGCGCGATACCGATCGCCGCGACGACCCAGATCGTGGCGGCGCTCGTCAAGCCCACGACGGCGCCGCGCGCGTGCAGAATTGTCCCGGCGCCGATGAAACCGACACCCGTGACGATTTGCGCGGCCACGCGTGTCGTGTCCGTCCCGGCAGGAATCACTCCCGTGCTGGCCGTCAGCATCGCAAGCGAGAGATGCGTGTACAACACGGACCCAATGCAGATCAGGATGTTGGTGCGGAGTCCTGCCGGCTTACCGCCCAGCTCGCGCTCCAGACCGATGGCGCCGCCCAGCAGCGTCGCGAGGCCGAGCTGCAGCATGAGGTCGAGACGAAAGATCTCGACCATCCGGGTGAGCGCTTCACGCATGCAGGAATCCCATCTTGGCGCGCACCTCCCCCATCGTGCGTTGCGCGAGCTGCCGAGCTTTTTCGGCTCCGGCACGAAGCCATGCCATCACTCTTGCCGGATTCTGCTGGAAACTTTCCGCGCGCTCACGTATCGGCGCGAGCGTCTTGATCATATTGTCGGCCAGGACGCGCTTGCAGTCGAGGCAGCCCCAACCCGCGGTACGACATTTGTGCGCGACGTCGTTCACCGTCTCCGGCGGTGAAAACCCCTGATGCAGCGTGTAAATGTTGCAGATCTCGGGCGTCCCGGGATCCTTGCGCGTCTTGCGGGCCGGATCGGTTACGGCGGGCTTGAGCTTCTCCCAGATCGATTCGGGAGACTCAAACAACCCGATGGTGTTTCCCAAGCTCTTGGACATCTTGGCTTTGCCGTCGAGTCCCAGCACGCGCTTCGTTTTCGTCAAGAGCGGCTGGGGTTCGGGGAAAAACCCATCGGCATACCGCGCGTTCCAGCGGCGCGCGATCTCGCGCATCAGCTCGAGATGCTGGACCTGATCCTCACCGACCGGAACGAGGCTAGCTTTATAGAGCAATACGTCAGCGGCCTGCAGCACGGGGTAATTGAGCAAGCCGGCTGAAACGCTCTCCTGCCGCTGCGACTTGTCCTTGAATTGGGTCTGACGCTCCAGCTCGCCGAGCGGGGCGACCCCGTTCGCGTTGAGCAGCCAGTTCAGCTCGCTGTGCTCCGCGACGTGCGACTGGACGAAGACAATGCACTGGTCCGCGTCCAGGCCGGCGGCGAATAAACTCCGCGCCATGTCGAGCGTGCGCTGCGGTAGCTCGGCCGGCTCGTAGGGCTGCGTGATGGCGTGCAGGTCGACGACGCAGAACAGACAGTCGTACTCCGTTTGCAGGCGCACCCAATTCTGCACCGCGCCGAGGTAATTGCCGATGTGGAGCTCGCCGGAGGGCTGGATGCCGCTGAATACGCGTCGGGAAGTCACGGGGCAGCAAGGTGCGTGATTACAACGACTTAGTCAAGCTCGCCGAGCGGGCCGCGCTGCGCGCCGCCGACTATTTGCGCACGGCCGGGCGACCCGCCGTGCATATGTGGACGGAAAAATCACAGCACGACTTTGTGACCGAGGTGGATCGGGCGGCCGAGGGATTGATTGCCGACACGATTACGCAGGAGGCTCCCGAGTCCGTCATCGTCGGGGAGGAGCTGTCGCCCAAGCGCAGCGCGCGCGGGGAGCTCGTCTGGATCGTCGACCCACTGGATGGGACGACGAACTTCCTGCACGGCTACCCCCAGTACGCCGTGAGCATCGGCTGCGTCGCGGATGGCAAGCTGGCCGCGGGAGTCATCCATGACGTGAATCGCCACCGCACGTACCGAGCGATCCGCGGCGGCGGCGCGTTCGAAGAAGACACGCGCCTGAGCGTCTCGGCCGTGACAGAACCGCGTCGAGCGCTGATCGGCACGGGCTTCCCGTTCAAAGCGCTCAACCAATTGCACGTGTATCTCGCGCAATTTGCCGCCGTCATGGGTGCGGCGAGTGGCATTCGGCGCGCGGGCGCCGCCGCGCTCGACCTCGCCGACGTCGCCGCCGGCCGGCTCGACGGCTTTTGGGAGCTGCAGCTCGCGTCGTGGGACATGGCCGCGGGCGTCTTGCTCATCCGCGAGGCGGGCGGCATCGTGACGCGCTTCGATGGCGCGGCGGATGTGCTGAGTAGCGAGAGCGACGGCTCTGTCGTCGCGGGCAACGCCGCGATCCATAAGTGGCTCATCGATCTTCTGAGGAGAAGCTGATGCCGGGGCAGCTCGTCGAGTGTGTACCAAATTTCTCCGAGGGCCGCGACTCCGTAACGATCGACGCGCTCCGCGCCGCGATTACTGCCGTGCCCGGCGTGCAACTGCTCGACGTGCAGACCGACGCGTCGCATCATCGCTCCGTGTTCACGTTCGCGGCGCCGCCGGCCGCGGCCGCGGAGGCCGCGTTCGCCGCGATGCGCGTCGCGACGGAGCGGATCGATCTGACCACACACAGCGGCGAGCATCCCCGGATGGGCGCGACGGACGTGGTGCCCTTCGTGCCGATCGACGGCGTGACGATGGAGGATTGCGTCGCCCTCGCGCGGCAGCTGGGCGAGCGCGTTGGTACGGAGCTCGGGATTCCGGTCTTCCTGTACGCCCGAGCCGCTACACGCCCCGACCGGGTCCTGCTCCCCGAGGTCCGCAAGGGCGAATTCGAAGGCATGCGAGGCCGCATGCTGGAACCCGATTTCGGACCGAACCGCGTGCACGCGACGGCAGGTGCGACAGCGATCGGCGCGCGGCCGTTTCTCGTCGCCTACAACGTCTATCTGGACACTCAGGACGTGACGGTTGCCAAGGAGATCGCGAAACAGATCCGCACCTCGAGCGGCGGCTTGCCCGGCGTGCAGGCGAGCGGCTTTATCGTCGACGGGCTCGCCCAGGTCTCCATGAATCTCCTGGATATCGACATCACGTCGCCTGCCGTGGTGTTCAATGCCATCAGAGCCCGGGCGGAGAAGCGGGGCGTGGGCGTGCAGAAGAGCGAAATTGTGGGTCTCATTCCGCAGCGGGCGATCATCGGCGCCGCCGAAACGGCGCTGCGATTATCGAACGCCGCCAGTCATGTCCTGGAAACGAAGCTCCGCGCCGCCGCGCCGTCCGCGGACGCACCTCCTCCCGTCGCGACCGCTACGCCTGCGCTCGACGCATGGATCGATGAGCTGGCGGGGGCGTCTCCGACGCCCGGCGGCGGGAGCGCCGCGGCGCTCGCCGGCACGCTCGCCGCGGCGCTCGTCGCGATGGTCGCACGGCTTACGGTTGGACGGAAGGCGTATGCCGCCGTCGATGCGCAAGCCCGCGATATCCTCGACGAAGCCGAGCGGCTGCGCGCCGAGCTGCGCCGGCTGGTGGATGAAGACGCAGCGGCCTATGAAGGTGTCAGCCGGGCATACAAGATTCCGAAGCGCGATCCGCAGCGCGCTCAGGCGATCGATAGTGCGCTGCTGGCGGCGGCGCGTCCTCCCGCTGAAGTCGTGAAGCTCGGGCGACGCGTGCTCGCGCTCGCGCAAACCATCGAGCACATCGGCAACAAGAACGCCGTCAGCGACGCGCGTGTGGCCGGCATGTTGGCGAGAACCGCGATCGACGGGGCTACGGAGAACGTGAACGCGAACCTGGCGGGAATGTCGGAGCAGGCCAGAGCCAAACAGGCCGGTGCCGGGTGAGGATTGGGGTAGGGGCGCAGCATGCTGCGCCCCTACCCACGTTCAGGTCGTCGTCAGAATTCTTGGCCCGTTTTCCGTCACCGCGACCGTGTGCTCGAAATGCGCCGACAGCGAGCCATCCTGTGTCACCACGGTCCACTTATCGTCCAGCGTTCTGATCCCCGCGCCGCCGATGTTGATCATCGGCTCGATCGCGATCGTCATGCCGGACACGAGCCGCGGCCCGCGCTTGGGTTTGCCGTAGTTCGGCACCTGCGGCTCCTCGTGAAACGACGCCCCGATGCCGTGGCCGACCAACTCGCGGACCACCGAGTACCCGGCCTGTTCCGCGACCTGCTGCACCGCGTGGCCGATGTCGCCGACGTGATTGCCGGCACGGGCCTGCGCCACGCCCGCCGCCAACGCCTCCCGCGTCACCGCCAGCAGCCGCGTCACCTCCGGTTTCACGTCCCCGACGGGGAATGTCGCGGCGGAATCGGCATGCAGCCCTTCGAGCCATACGCCAACGTCGATGCTCACGATGTCGCCGTCGTGCAGCACGCGCTTGTGCGACGGGATACCGTGCACGATCTCCTGGTTGATCGAGGTGCAGAGCGTCGCGGGAAAATCGTACAGCCCCTTGAACGACGGCTGCGCCCCGGGATGGCTGCGAATGAACGACTCGGCGAGCTGATCGAGCTCTTCGGTAGTGATGTCGGGCCGGACATTCCGCCCCACCAGCGCCAGCGTCTCGGCGACGATGCGGCCAGCGGCGGCCATCATCTCGATTTCGCGCGGCGACTTGATCGTGATCATCGCCCGATGATCCGCTGGATCTCTCCGGCGATCTGGTCGACCGTCCCGGTGCCGGGGACGCGGTGCACGATGCCGCGTTGGGCATAGTGCGCGATGAGCGGGGCGGTGTCGCGCTGGTAGATCTGGAGACGCGTCGCGATGGCGTCGGGCGTGTCATCGGGGCGCCCTTCGACGTGGGAGCGCGCGCGCATGCGACGCACCAGCTCGTCTTCGGTGACGTCGAGCAGGAGAATGTGGTTCAGCCGCTGGCCGCTCTGCGCCAGCGTCCGATCGACCAGCTCGGCCTGCGCCGCGGTGCGCGGGAACCCATCGAGGATCGCGCCGGTCTTCGCCTCCGGGCGATCCAACTGCCCCTTGATCATGCCGAGGATGATGCTGTCAGGCACCAGCTTTCCCTCGTCGTAGTACTTCTTGAACTCGAGTCCGAGCGGCGTGCCGTCCTTCATCGCCGCGCGGATGAGGTCGCCGGTGGTGATCTTGGGCAGGCCGAGGCGCTCGGCGAGGATTTTCCCTTGTGTCCCCTTCCCCGAGCCTGGCGCTCCCAGGATGAGAATGAACACTTACAGTGCAGGCACTAGCGGCGGAAGCGAACCCGCGAGGTGCCGCCGCCCGCGCCACCGCCCTTCATGAAGCCGTCGTACTGCCGCAGCAACAGATGCTGCTGCACCTGCTGGACCGTATCGAGCGCTACGCCGACGACGATGAGCAGCGCCGTGCCGCCGAAGCCGAACGGCATGTTGAGCGTGGTCGAGATCACCATGGGCAACAGTGCCACGAACGTGAGGAAAATCGCGCCGGGCAGGGTGATGCGCGTGAGTACTTCATCGATGTAATCGGCGGTCGGCGCGCCAGGCTTCACGCCGGGGATGAACGCGCCCTGCTTCTTCAGGTTCTCCGCCAGATCGACGGGATTGAAGATGATCGAGGTGTAGAAGTAGGCGAAGAAGACGATCAGCACGGCGCTCGCCACGATGTACCAGACCGACGTCGTGTTGAAGTATTCGGCGAAGTTCTTCAGCCACTGGACCCCGCTGAACGTCGCAACCGTGCCCGGCACGATGATCAGCGACTGCGCGAAGATGATCGGCATCACGCCCGCGCTGTTGATGCGCAGCGGGATGAACGTCTTCTGCCCCTCCCGGATGCGGCCGCGGCCCATCACCTTGCGCGGGATTTGGACCGGAATCCGCCGCGCCGCCACCGTGATGGCCACGGTGCCCGCGACGACGAGCACCATCATGAACAGCACGATGAGCAGGACCGCGAAGCTCAGCGTGCCGGTCTTCAGGGCTTCGAACGTATTTACCGTCTCGGGGAGGATCCGCTCGATGATCGAGAAGAAGATCAGCAGGCTCATGCCGTTCCCGATGCCGCGCTCGGTGATCTGCTCGCCGAGCCACATGACGAAGATGCCGCCCGTGGTCAGCGTCAGCACCGTCGTCATTCGGAAGGCCCACCCCGGATGCGCGACCGCGTTGGGAAGCTGCTCGGTGAAGATGCCGAACCCGTATGCCTGGAAGAGGCAGAGCACCACGGTCAGATAGCGCGTCCACTGCGTGAGCGTCTTCTTGCCCTCTTCGTCGCGCTGCATCTTCTCGATGATCGGGAACACCGGGCCGGCCAGCTGGAAGACGATGCTCGCGGAGATGTACGGCATGATGCCGAGCGCAAAGACCGTCGCGCGGCGCAGGCCGCCGCCCGAGAACAGGTCGTAGAGTCCGAACAGCGTGCCCGTGCCGCGGGTGCTCATGAAGTCGGCGAGCGCGTCGACGTTCACGCCCGGCGTCGCGATGTGTGCCCCGATGCGGTAGATCACCAGGCACAGCAGCGTGAAGAGGAGCTTTTCCTTGAGCTCCGGAACCTTGAAGAGATTCGGAAGCGGCGCCGTCACGCGATCGTTCCGCCCGCCTGCTCGATCTTCTGTTTCGCGCTCGCCGACACGGCCACGCCTTTCACGACGAATTTCCGCCCTGACACGTCGCCCGTTCCGAGCAGCTTGATCGGATGATCGGGACGGCGCACGAGCCCCGCGCCGAACAGCGTCTCCGGGGTGACCTCGACGCCCTCAGCCAGCAGCACGAGGTGGCGCACGTTCACAACTTGCGCCGGCTGCTTGAACGGATTGGTGAAGCCGCGCTTCGGAATGCGCCGGATGAGCGGCATCTGACCGCCCTCGAATCCGGGACGGACATGGCCTCCCTGCCGCGCGGTCTGCCCTTTCCCGCCGCGGCCGGCCGTCTTCCCGATACCCGATCCGGGGCCGCGCCCCTTCCGGATGCGCGCGCGATGCGAGCCGCGCGGCGGGCGCAGATCGTGCAGGGCGAGCCGCTGCGTCGCCGCCTCGGGCCTGGCCTTGGGTTTCCGTTTGGACTTCGTCTTCGTCGCTGGCATTTACCTCTTTCCTTCTTTTTCCGGCGTCACCTCGACGAGGTGACGCACCTGTTGGAGCATGCCGCGCAGCGCGGGGTGATCCGCGTGCACGACTTCATCCTGATGGTGCTTGAGGCCCAGCGCCTCGAGGGTCCGCCGCATCCGTTGCGCGTGACCGCTGCCCGACCGCACCTGCTTGATGCGCAGCTTCCCTTTGCCCGCAGCCGGCAAGACCCGGTCGCGGCCCGATTTCCGCTTGCGGTATTTCCGTGTCGGGGGGAGCCTACCCACGGGTCACCCCGGTGGGAACGGCGGACTCCTGGCGGGCGCGATACGGAATCGCCTCGGGCTCGATCCCGCGCTCGCGCGCGACGCGCCGAGCGGTCGTGAGACGCTTCAAGCCATCCATCGTTGCCCGTACCATGTTGTGCGGGTTGGTCGAGCCGAGACTCTTCGTCAGGATGTCGCGGATGCCTGCGCACTCGAGTACCGCGCGCACCGGACCGCCCGCGATCACGCCGGTTCCCGACGCGGCGGGCTTGAGCAGCACCCGTCCGGCACCGTGCTTTCCGATGATCTCGTGCGGAATGGTGCCGCCCGTGAGCGGGATTTCGTTCATGCGGCGGCGCGCCGCCTCGACCGCCTTGCGCACCGCTTCGCTGACTTCGTTCGCCTTGCCGGTCGCGATCCCGACCTGCCCCTTGCCGTCGCCGACGGCGACGAGCGCGTTGAAGCTGAAGCGCCGGCCGCCTTTGACGACTTTCGCCACGCGATTGATCGCGACGACGTTCTCGACCATGCCGTCGCTTTCGCGCTGGCCGCCGCGATCGCCGCCCTCGCGACGATCCCCGCCGCGACCCCTGCCGCGACCACCGCGTCCCCCCCCGCCGCCCCCGCCCCCGCCCCCCTGGCCACGAGGACCGCGCGCGGGCCGCTCGACCGGAGCAGCCTCTGCCACCGGTGCGGCAGAGGGGGCTGGGGAGGGGGGGGAGGACCCCGGAGCTTCCGTACCTTCTTTTTGCTCGTCCATTAGAACTCCAATCCGCCCTTACGCGCGCCGTCCGCGACGGCTTTCACGCGACCGTGATACTGATAGCCGCCGCGGTCGAACACGACCTTGGCGATGCCTTTCTCTTTCGCCTTCGCGGCGATGAGCTTCCCAACGGCGAAGCTCCGCGCCACTTTGCCCTTGCCCTCGACCTGCACGCCTTCCGACGTGTCCGCGGCGCCGGCGATCGTGACGCCACGGTGATCGTCCACCAGCTGCGCGTAGATGTGCTTGGACGAGCGGAACACGACGAGGCGCGGCCGCTCGGGCGTGCCCTCGACCTTCTTGCGGACGCGCAGGTGCCGGCGGTAGCGGCTATCCGACGCGGTTTTGATTTTCCGAATGGAGCGCATGGGTTATTTCGCCGCCGCTTGGGCCGTCTTGCCCGCCTTGCGCCGGACCTGCTCACCGGCGTAGCGGATGCCCTTGCCCTTGTAGGGTTCGGGTGGCCGGATATTGCGCAGCTCCGCGGCCACCTGACCCACCAGTTCCTTGTCGACGCCCTCGATTTTCAGCAGGACGTTGTTCGTGACCGTGATCTTGATGCCTTGTGGCGCATGGTAGGGGACGGGATGCGACAGTCCCACCACCAGCTGCACGCCGAACGGCTTCGGCTCGGCCTTGTAGCCGACGCCCTGGATCTCGAGCGACTTCGCGAAGCCGTTGGTGACGCCTTCCACCATATTCGCGACGAGCGTGCGGGTGAGCCCGTGCAGCGCCCGGTGCCGCGCTTCGTCGGATGGGCGCTTCACGACCACCGTGCTGTCGTCGAGGGCCAACGTCATGTCCTCGTGCAGCGTGCGGCTGATCTCGCCCTTCGGTCCCTTGACCGTGATCTTGTGCCCGTCGATTTGCGCCGTTACGCCCTTCGGCAACGCGACAGGCTTCCTACCGATACGTGACATCCCTGGCTCCTGACTCCCGGCTCCTGGTTACCAGACCACAGCAAGCAATTCGCCGCCCACTCGGGCGGTGCGCGCTTCGCGGTCTGTCATGAGTCCTTGCGGCGTGCTGAGAATCGCCATGCCGAGTCCGTTTTTCACACGCGGGATCTCGCGCGCCTTCACATAGCGCCGCAATCCGGGCGACGACACGCGCTGCAGCTCCCGAATGACGGGGGTGTCGTTGTGGTACTTCAGGTACAGCCGCAGCAGCCCGTGTTGCCCGTCGTCCAGCACCTTGAAGTCCTGGACGTAATGGTTGTCACGCAGAATCGTGGCGATCGCGACTTTCAGCTTCGACACCGGCATGTCGACACGACGGTGCCCCGCCAAACAGGCGTTGCGCACGCGGGTCAGCATATCGGCGACGGGATCAATAACGCTCATTCGTGTCCCCTCGGTCCCTCTTACCAGCTGGCCTTGCGCACGCCGGGAATCTCCCCGCGCAACGCCAGCTCACGGAAGCAGATGCGGCACAGCTTGAACTTGCGCAGCGTGCCGCGGCTCCGGCCGCAGCGCTGGCAGCGGTAGTAGCCTCGCACCTTGAACTTCGGAGTCTTCTTGACCTTCTCGATCCATGCCTTCTTCGCCATGAGGTCTCCTAGGCTGCGGCGCCCGCGCCGGCCGCCGCCCCCGCGGCTTCCGCACGGAACGGCATGCCCAGCTCGCGCAACAGGGCCAGCGCGGTGTCGTCGCGTCCGGCGCTCGTTACGAACGTGATGTCCATCCCGTGAATGCGCTCGACCTTGTCGTAGTCGATCTCCGGGAAAATCATCTGCTCCTTGATGCCCAGCGTGTAATTGCCGCGTCCATCGAAACTCTTCGTGGGCAGCCCGCGGAAGTCGCGCATGCGCGGCACCGCGATCGAGATGAAGCGATCGAGGAACTCGTACATGCGGCCGCCGCGCAGCGTCACGGCGCACCCGATCGCCTGCCCTTCCCGCAGGTTGAAGTTCGCGATCGCCTTCTTGGCGCGCGTCACGACGGGGTGCTGGCCGCTGATGGCGGCGAGCTCGGCCACCGCGGCGTCCAGCCCCTTCGGATTCTTGGACGCGTCCCCCATCCCGACATTGAGCACGATCTTCTTGAGCCGCGGAATCTGATGCGGGTTCTTGAAGGCAAACTGCTGCTGCAGCTTGCCGCGCACCTGCTGCTCGTAGAAATCCCAGAGTCGCGCGCGCGGCGCGGGCTCGACCGGCTCGGCAGGAGCAGCCTCGGCCTTGGGCTGCTGCTCCTCTTTCGGAGCGCCGCCCTTCTGTTTCTTGGCCTGCTTTTCCTGCTTCGGCTGCTTGGGCTGCTTGGGCTGCTTCTCGGGCTGCTCTTGTTTTTCTTTCTCGTCCGCCATACCTACCTCACGCGCGGAATCGGTTGACCCGATTTCACCGCGATCCGTTCCAGCTTGCCTTCTTTGTCATGACGCCGCCGCACGCGCGTCGGCGCGCCCGATTTCGGGTCGAGCAGCATCACGTTCGACGCGGCGATCGGCGCCGGGAACTCGATGATCCCGCTCTCCCCCTGCGGCGTCGTCGCGCGCTTGTGCTTCTTCACGATGTTCACGCCTTCCACCACGATCCGAAACTTTTTGGGATAGACGTGGAGGATCTTGCCTTCCTTGCCGCGGTGCTCGCCGCTGATCACTCGCACGACGTCGCCCTTGGCCACGTGCAGCTTGTGCCGCTCCGGCACTGCCCCAGGCTCGCGCCGGGACTTCTTGTAAACGAGCGGCTTCATATCAGATCACCTCCGGCGCCAGCGACACGATCTTCATGAACTTCTTCTCGCGCAGCTCGCGCCCCACCGGGCCGAAGATGCGGGTGGCGCGCGGCTCGCCTTCGTCATTGATCAGCACCGCCGCGTTTTCGTCGAAGCGGATGTAGGAGCCGTCCTTGCGCTTGGTCTCCTTGGCCGTCCGCACGATCACCGCCTTGGCCACCTCGCCTTTTTTCACCTGGCCGGTGGGGATGGCGTCCTTGATCGTGACCACCACGACGTCCCCCAGCCCCGCGTAGCGGCGCTTGGATCCGCCGAGCACGCGGATCACGAGCGCGCGCCGCGCGCCCGAGTTGTCCGCGATCTTGACCTGCGATTCTTGCTGCACCATGGCTATTTCGCCTTTTCGATGATCTCGACCACCCGCCAACGTTTCCGTTTCGACAGGGGCCGAGTTTCCACGATGCGCACCGTGTCGCCCAGCTTGGCGCCGGTCTCGTCGTGCGCCGCGACCGTCTTGGTCCGGGTGATCTGCTTGCCGTAAAAACCGTGGGCGAAGCGGCGCACCATCGAGACCGTGACCGTCTTCTGCATCTTGTCGCTGACGACGGTCCCCGTGCGAACTTTCCTGCGGCCGCGCTCCGTCATGCCGACGCCCTTTCCTTCAAAATGGTCTTGATCCGCGCGATGTCGCGGCGAATCGTCCGCAACTGCAGCGGATTGGTGAGCGATTCCGTCGCCCGCCGGAATTCGAGCCGGAACTTCTCCTCCGTCAGCACCGCGAGCTTCTGCGCCAGCTCGTCGGTCTTGAGCTCGCGCAGTCCCTCCGCCCGGTTTTCCCGTTTCGCCGGCATGGTTACCGCTCCTCGCGCTTCACGAACTTGGACTTGACCGGCAACTTCGCCGACGCCAGCGCCAGCGCCGCGCGCGCCGCGGCCTCTTCGATCCCCTCGAGCTCGAACATGATCCGGCCCGGCTTCACGACCGCCACCCACCCTTCCGGATTCCCCTTGCCCTTTCCCATCCGCGTTTCGGCGGGCTTCTTCGTGATCGGCTTGTCGGGGAACAGCCGGATCCACACCTTGCCGCCGCGCTTCATCTCGCGCGTGAGCGCGACGCGCGCGGCCTCGATCTGCCGATTCGAGACCCAGCCGGGCTCGAGCGACATCAACCCGTAGTGGCCGAACGCGACCGTGTTGCCGCGCGTGGCCATCCCGCTGGTGCGGCCCTTGAACCGCTTGCGAAACTTGACGCGCTTCGGTGCCAGCATGGCTTAGACGCCCGTCGAATAGGTGCGGCCGTGGAGATCCTCGGTCCGCTCGCCCTTGAAGATCCAGACCTTCACGCCAATCGTGCCGAACGTGGTCTTGGCGGTGGAGGTCGCGTAATCGATGTCCGCGCGCAGCGTGTGCAACGGCACGCGGCCCTCGTGATAACCCTCGGTGCGCGCGATTTCCGCCCCGCCCAGGCGGCCCGCCGTCTTGATCTTGATCCCCTGCGCACCCATCCGCATCGCGCTCTGCACCGCGCGCTTCATCGCGCGGCGGAACGAGATGCGCTGGGTGAGCTGATGCGCGACGCTGTCGCCCACCAGCTGCGCGTCGAGCTCGGGCCGCTTGATCTCCTCGACGTTGATGCCGACCTCTTTGCCGGTCAGCTGCGCCAGCTCATCGCGCAGCTTGTCGACTTCCGCGCCGCGCTTGCCGATCACGACGCCCGGCCGGCCGGTGTGGACCGTAACGGTCACCTTGCCCGGCTTGCGCTCGATGTGCACGTCCGCGATGGCGGCATGGCTGAGGCGCGTCTTCAGATACTTCCGGATCAGCTCGTCTTCCTTGAGCAACTCCGGGAAGTTGCGCTTCGCGAAGTAGCGGGAGCGCCACGGTTTGACGATGCCCAGCCGGAACCCGTAGGGATGTGTTTTCTGGCCCACTTACCTGCTCGCTTTCTTTTTCTTGGCCGGCGTCTTTTTCTTGGCCTTCGCCTTCGTCGCCGGCGCCTTGCGCGCGCGCGGCTTCTTCTCGGCTTTCGCTTCCGCCTTGGGAGCGGCCGGAGCCGGAGCCGCCGGGGCAGCCGCGTCCGCGCCGGCCACGCGAATCTCCACGTGGCTCGTGCGCTTTAGAATCGGGGTACCGCGACCCATCGCCGCCGCCGTGAAGCGCTTCAGGGTCTGCCCCTCGTTCACCACCGCATACGTGACCCGCAGGTTATCGGCGTCGAACGGCGTATTCTCCCGCTGCGCCGTCTGCTGCGCGTTGGCGACCGCCGACTTGAGCACCTTGTGGATCTGGCGCGCGGCCCGCTTCTTGGAGAAGCGCAGGATCGCGTCGGCTTCCGGGACGGCGTGGCCGCGGATCAAATCGATCACGAGGCGCATCTTGCGCGCCGACTGGCGCACGCCGCGTTGAATCGCTCGAGCTTCCATCGCTTACTCCTTGCCCTTCTTCTCGGCGCCGCCCTCACCGCCCGCCTCGGCGGCAGCCGCCTCGGCCTCACGCTCCGCCGCCGAGCCCTTGGCGCCGTGGCCGCGGAACAACCGCGTCGCGGCGAACTCGCCGAGCTTGTGCCCCACCATGTTTTCAGTGATGTACACGGGGATGAACTTGTTCCCGTTGTGCACCGCGAGCGTATGGCCCACGAAGTCCGGCGTGATCGTGCTGCGCCGCGACCAGGTCTTGAACACTTTTTTTTCGTTCCGCTCGTTAAGGGCGCGGATCTTGATCATCAGCGACTCCTCGACATACGGTCCCTTTTTTACGCTACGACCCATGACTCCGCTCCAATTCGAAATGCGAAATTCGGAATGCGAAATGTCAGGGCGAGGTCGTTCGCCACGACATGTAGGTTGAAATTCCGCATTTCGAATTCCGCATTTCGCATTATTGGGTTGCCTTCCCGCGTTTCCGTCCCCGCACAATGAGTTTCGTCGATGGTTTCTTCTTATGCCTGGTCTTCTTGCCCTCGACCTTGCCCCACGGGTTCGTGGGCGGCCGGCCGCCCGACGACTTGCCTTCGCCGCCGCCCAGCGGGTGATCGACGGGGTTCATCGCCACGCCGCGTACCCGCGGGCTGCGGCCCAGCCAGCGCGTCTTCCCGGCCTTGCCGATCGACAGCAGCTCGTGCTCGGCGTTGCCGACTTCGCCGATCGTGGCGAGGCACTCGCCGCGTACCATCCGCATTTCCGTCGAGCGCAGCCGCAGCGTGACGTAGTTGCCCTCTTTGGCCACGACCTGCGCGCTCGTCCCCGCGCCGCGGCACAGCTGGCCGCCGCGCGCGATCTTCAGCTCGATGTTGTGCACCGCCGTCCCCAGCGGAATCTCGAACAGCGGCATGGCGTTGCCGGTGCGAATGTCCGAACCGGGCCCCGAAACCACCGTGTCGCCGACGTTCAGCCCTTTGGGCGCGAGGATGTAGCGCTTCTCACCGTCACCGTAGTGCAGCAGCGCGATGCGGGCCGTCCGGTTGGGGTCGTACTCGATGCTCGCGACCCTCGCCGGAATGCCGAACTTGTCGCGCCGGAAGTCGATGCGCCGGTACTGCCGCTTGTGCCCGCCGCTCATATACCGGCTCGTGATGTGGCCCTTGTTGTTGCGCCCGCCCGTGCGCTTCAGCGGCTCGAGCAACGTCTTCTCGGGTTCCGTCTTCGTGACTTCGGAGAAGTCGGAGACCGAGCGAAAGCGCGTGGCCGGCGTCATCGGCCGAAACTGTCGGATGCCCATTTAGCCCTCGAACACCTCGATCGCGTCGCCCTCTTTGAGGGTCACGATCGCCTTTTTCCAGGATGGCCGGCGGCCCTGGTAGCGCCCGTGCGTGCGCCGCTTGGCCCGCATGATCATCGTGCGGACGCCGGTGACCGACACCTTGAACAGCGTTTCGATGGCCGCCTTGATCTGCGGCTTGGTCGCGTCGCTGTGGACGCGAAACGCGTACTCCTTACGCGCGCCGTAGGCCGCGGACGACTTCTCCGTGACCACCGGACGCACGATCGTGTCGTGCAGCTCAGGCATGCTTCGCCTCCCCTTCATCCAGCGCGCCAATCTCCACCACGACCCTCTGGGCCCACAGGATTTCGTACGCCGTCGCATCGGCGAAGCGCATCACATGCACGCCGGGGATGTTGCGGCCCGAGAGATAGACGTTGTGCGAGTCGTTCGCGGTGAGCACGAGAACCTTTTTCCCCGTCGCCTCGAGCTTCTTCAGCAGGGCCGCGAAATCCTTCGTCTTCGGCTTCTCGTACTCGAGCGCATCCACGATGACGAGCGCACCCTCCCGCGCCCGCGCGTTGAGCGCCGACTTCTTGGCCAGCTGGCGCATCTTCTTCGGGATCGCGAGCCGATAGCTGCGCGGATGCGGGCCGTGCGCGATGCCGCCGTGCCGCCAGTGCGGCGCGCGCGTCGACCCCTGCCGCGCGCGGCCGGTCCCCTTTTGCCGCCACGGCTTCTGGTTGCCGCCCGAGACCTCGCTGCGGGTCAGCGTGTTGCTCGTGCCCTGCCGCTGGTTCGACAGGAACGTGATCACCGCGCGATGCAGCACGTCCTGATTCACCGTGCCATCGAACAACGCTTCGGGCAGCGCGACCGCCTTCTTGCTCGCGCCCGCCGCCGAATAGTGAGGAGCCTCAATCATGGCGGCTCGGACCTCCCTGCTTGCGGACGGTGACCAGGCCGTTCATCGGACCGGGCACCGAGCCGCGCACGAACAAGAGATTGCGCTCGGCGTCGATCTTCACGACGCGCAGGCCGATCTCGGTGAAGTTGCGGGCGCCCATATGCCCGGGCATCCGCTTTCCTTTAATGATCCGCGACGGGTCGGTACCCGGCGCGATCGACCCCGGCTTGCGGTGCCGCGTGTTGCCGTGCGTCTCGGGGCCGCCGCCGAAATGATGGCGGTGCACGACGCCCTGGAAGCCGCGGCCCTTCGACACGCCGCGCACCTTCACCCGATCACCCTCGGCGAAGATCGCGACCGTGACCGCAGTGCCGGCGGCCGGGGCCTCGCCGGTCACCACGAACCGACGGATCACGCGCGGTGCGACTTCGAGGCCGGCCTTCTTCACGTGCCCGGCCAGCGCTTTGGGCGTCCGCTTGGCCTTCTTCGCGCCGAAGCCCAGCTCCGCCGTGCCCTCGGCGACCGAAATCACGGGACACGGCCCCGCCTCGATGACCGTGACCGGCACGTGCGCGCCTTCGGCGTTGAACACGCGCGTCATTCCCAGTTTGCGACCAATCAGTCCGTTCATGTCTCTACTCGACTTTGATTTCCACGTCCACGCCCGCGGGCAGATCGAGTTTCGTCAACGCGTCCACCGTCTGCGACCGCGAATCGAGAATGTCGATCAGGCGCTTGTGCGTCTTGAGCTCGAACTGCTCCCGGCTCTTCTTGTCGATGTGCGGGCTGCGGAGCACCGTCCAGAGCTGCCGCTTGGTTGGCAGTGGAATCGGGCCGGATACCTGCGCACCGGTCTTTTCGGCTGTCCGCACGATGTCTGCGGCAGCTTGATCGATCAGCGCGTGGTCGAATGCTTTCAACCGAATCCGAATCTTACTGGCCATTGGCTCTCCCAATTCGAAATGCGGAATTCGAATTGCGAAATGTCGTCGTACATTTCGCCTTTCGCCTTTCGCATTTCGCCTTATTTCAAGATCTTGGTAACGACTCCCGCTCCCACCGTTCTCCCACCCTCACGGATGGCGAACCGCAACTGCTCTTCCATCGCAATCGGCGTGATCAGCTCGATCGTCATCTTCGTGTTGTCCCCCGGCATCACCATCTCCACACCACTCGGCAGCTCCACGTTTCCGGTTACGTCCGTGGTGCGGAAGTAGAACTGCGGCCGGTAGCCCTTGAAGAAGGGGGTGTGCCGTCCGCCTTCTTCTTTATTCAGGACGTAGACTTCGGACTCGAACTGGGTGTGCGGCTTGATCGAGCCGGGTTTCGCCAGCACCATGCCGCGCTCGACCTGATCTTTCTCGACGCCGCGCAGCAGCAGCCCGACGTTGTCGCCCGCCTGGCCGTCGTCCAGCAGCTTCCGGAACATTTCGACACCGGTGACGACAGTCTTCTTGTCGGTCCCGAAGCCGACCATCTCGACTTCGTCGCCGACCTTCACTTTGCCCTTGTCGATGCGTCCCGTCGCGACGGTGCCGCGGCCCGTGATCGAGAACACGTCTTCGACCGGCATCTGGAACGGCTTATCGATCTCGCGCTTCGGCACCGGGATGTTCTTGTCCAGCGCCGCCAGCAGCTCCTCGATCTTGCTTACCCACTGCTTGTCGCCTTCGATCGCCTTCAGGGCGGACCCGCGGATCACCGGCGTGTCGTCGCCGGGGAACTGGTATTTAGACAGGAGCTCACGGACCTCGAGCTCGACGAGGTCCAGCAGCTCTGGATCATCCACCAGGTCGCACTTATTGAGGAAGACGACGATCGCGGGCACGTTCACCTGGCGCGCCAGCAGAATGTGCTCACGCGTCTGCGGCATCGGGCCGTCCACGGCACTGACGACCAGGATCGCCCCGTCCATCTGCGCTGCGCCCGTGATCATGTTCTTCACGTAGTCGGCGTGGCCCGGGCAGTCGACGTGCGCATAGTGGCGCTCGGGCGTCGAGTACTCCACGTGGCTCGTCGCGATCGTCAAGATCTTGGTCGCATCACGCCGGCCTTGGCTCTCGCTCGCCTTCGCCACCTGATCGTAGCTCACGTAGGTCCCCAGCCCCTTGTCGGCCGAGACCTTGGTCAGCGCCGCCGTCAACGTCGTCTTCCCATGATCTACGTGCCCAATCGTTCCGACATTTACGTGAGGCTTGGTGCGCTCGAATTTGGCCTTTGCCATGAACTCTCCTGGTTTCAGGTGTCTGGTGTCGGGTGTCAGGGCTGCTGACACCAGACACCTGGCACCAGACACCTATCCTTTGACTTTCGAAACTATTTCTTCAGCTTTCGCCTTCGGCACTTCCTGATAGTGACTGAATTCCATACTGTAGATTGCCCGCCCCTGACTCATTGACCGCAGAGTAGTCGAATACCCGAACATCTCTGAGAGGGGCACACTGGCAGCTACAATGTGCGCGTCGGCCCGCTGCGTCATCCCGCCGATCTTGCCGCGGCGGCTCGAGAGATCGCCGATGACGTCGCCCATGTAGTCGGACGGGGTCACGACCTCGACGTCCATGATCGGCTCCAGCAGAATCGGATGCGCCTGGCGCGCCGCTTCTTTCACGGCCATCGAGCCGGCGATCTTGAACGCCATTTCGCTCGAGTCGACGTCGTGGAACGAGCCGTCCACCAGCTCGACTTTCACATCCACCATCGGATAACCGGCCAGCACGCCGTTTTCGAGCGCTTCTTTCACACCCTGCTCGACGGGACCGATGTACTCCCTGGGGATCGTGCCGCCGACGATGTTGTCCTCGAACACGAATCCCGTGCCCGGCTGACCCGGCTCCAGATGAATGACCACATGCCCGTATTGGCCGCGGCCGCCGGTCTGCCGGATGAACTTCCCTTCGATGTATTCGACCCGCTTGCGGACGGTCTCGCGATACGCGACCTGCGGCCGGCCGACGTTGGCATCGACCTTGAACTCGCGGCGCATGCGCTCGACGATGATCTCGAGATGCAGCTCACCCATGCCGCTGATGATCGTCTGCGCGGTCTCGGCATCGGTATGGACACGGAAGGTGGGATCTTCTTCTGAGAGCTTCGCGAGGGCGATGCCCAGCTTGTCCTGATCGGCCTTGGTCTTTGGCTCGATCGCGACCGAGATGACGGGGTTCGGGAAGCGCATCGCTTCGAGAATGATCGGGTGCGATTCCTCGCATAGTGTATCGCCGGTGCGCGTGTCCTTGAGGCCGATCGCGGCCGCGATGTCGCCGGCGCGCACCTCTTCGATCTCCTCGCGCTTGTTGGCGTGCATCTGCAGCAGCCGGCCGATGCGTTCCTTGCGGTCTTTGGTGCTGTTGTAGACGTACGAGCCCGCGCTCAGCACGCCCGAGTAGACGCGGAAGAACGTGAGTTTCCCGACGTACGGATCGGTCATGATCTTGAAGGCGAGCGCGGCGAACGGCGCGTCATCGGACGCGGGGCGTTCGGCGTGGGTGGCGTCGTGATGCGGCAGATGACCCTTGATCGGCGGAATGTCGACCGGGGACGGCAAATAATCGACCACCGCATCGAGCAGCGCCTGCACGCCTTTGTTCTTGAACGCAGCACCGCAGAGCACCGGAACGACATGCCCGGTGATCGTAGCCTTGCGGATGACGGTGCGGATTTCTTCCTGAGTCAGCTGGTGGTCTTCGAGGTACCTGTGCAGGATCGCGTCGTCCGATTCGACGCACGCTTCGATCATTTCGTGTCGCAGCTGCGCGACCTTGTCCTTCAGCGCAGCTGGGACCGGGCCTTCGACGTACTTCTTGCCCATCGACTCGTCGTCGTAGACGATTTCGACTTCGCGGACGAGGTCAATGAGTCCGGTAAACAGCTCGCCCGCACCGAGCGGCAGGTGGATCGGCACGGCCTTCGTGCCGAGGCGGTCGCGCACCATCTTGAGGCACATGTCGAAGTCGGCGCCCACGCGGTCCATTTTGTTGACGAAGATGATCCGCGGCACGCCGTAGCGGTCCGCCTGGCGCCACACCGTCTCGGTCTGCGGCTCGACTCCGCCGACCGCGTCCAGCACCGTGACCGCACCGTCCAGCACCCGCAAGGAGCGCTCGACTTCGACGGTGAAGTCCACGTGTCCGGGAGTGTCGATGATGTTGATGCGGTACTGCTGATTCAGGCGGGTCCAGAAGGCCGTCGTGGCGGCGGAGGTAATCGTGATGCCGCGCTCCTGCTCCTGCTCCATCCAGTCCATCGTGGCCGTACCTTCGTGCACCTCACCCAGCTTGTAGGTGCGGCCCGTGTAATAAAGGATACGCTCGGTCGTAGTCGTTTTCCCGGCATCGATGTGGGCCATGATGCCGATGTTCCGAATGCGATCGAGTGGTGTCTGACGTGCCATTTGGTCCCATGGTAGGGGCGCAGCATGCTGCGCCCCTACATCAAAAAAACGTTCCTGTAAAAACGTACCCATCCTGTAAACGTCCCCATCCAGCAAAAACGCGGGGCGACCAGGACGCCCACGAGTGGGCCGGTCTCGCTCCGCTGTCATCGGGCCCCCAACGGGGGCCTCCGATGCAGGATCCCTTAGATCAGGGTCCCGAGATTGTCTGTTTAAGGTTCAGTAGGGGCGCAGCATGCTGCGCCCGTACATTCAGCCTACCACCGGTAATGCGCGAAAGCCCTGTTGGCTTCCGCCATCCGGTGCGTGTCTTCCTTCTTCTTTATCGTCTCGCCCTCGCCCTTCGACGCCAGGATCAGCTCGGCGGCGAGGCGCTCGGCCATCGTCTTCTCTTTGCGCTGCCGGCTGTACTGAATCAGCCAGCGCATCGCCAGCGCGGTGCGACGCTCCGGCCGCACTTCGACCGGGACTTGATACGTGGCGCCACCGACGCGGCGCGACTTCACTTCCAAGGCCGGCTTCACGTTCGACAGCGCCTGCTTGAACACGTTGACGCCGGGCTGCCCCGTGCGCTGCTCGATCATATCCATCGCCTGATAGAAGATCCGCTCCGACAGCGACTTCTTGCCGCGCTCCATCAGGTTGTTCAAAAACTTCGACACCGTCTGGCTGTCGTACCGCGGGTCGGCGGGTACCGGACGCCGGACGGCGGTCTTGCGACGGCTCACTTCCCGGCCTCCTTGGGACGCTTCGCGCCGTACTTGGAGCGCGACTGCTTGCGCTCGTTCACGCCCGCGGCGTCCAGCGTGCCGCGGATGATGTGATAGCGGACGCCCGGCAGATCCTTCACGCGGCCGCCGCGAATCATCACGATCGAGTGCTCCTGCAGGTTATGCCCTTCACCGGGGATGTATGCCGTCACTTCGAAACCATTCGTCAGTCGTACGCGCGCCACCTTACGCAATGCCGAGTTCGGCTTTTTCGGCGTGGTCGTGTAGACGCGTGTGCAGACGCCCCGCTTTTGCGGGTTGCCACGCAGGTGCGGCGCTTTTTCTTTCTTCTCCACGTCGCGGCGGCCGCGCCGGACGAGCTGATTGATGGTCGGCAAATACCCCTCGCAAAGGAATCCAAAAACCTGCTCCGAAGCCCGCGAAACTAAACGCATTGTTTGAGTTAGGTCAACCCCCAGATTCTGACCGATCCCCTTCTTCCCGGGCCCGGGCCGGTTCGGTAGGATTGTCGGAACGATGCGCCGTCTCGATCCCCGACACCTGGTTCTCTGCGCTGGGCTGAGCTTCGGAATAGCCGCTCCCGCTGCCGCTCAGGGCTCAGGTGTGCTGCGCGGCGTGGTCTTCGACAGCCTGATCACGTCGGCGCCACTCGAAGGCGCTGAAATCTGGATCGAAAGCACCAATCTCATGGCTCGCAGCGATGCCGCGGGACACTTCGCGCTGACCGCGCTGGCTCCCGGCCGCTACGTGCTGACGCTCTATCATCCGATGCTCGACTCGGCGGGCCTGTCGGTGCCGCCGGTCGTCGTGGATGTCGTCGCTGGCGACAGCAACACGGTCGCCCTCGCGACGCCGAGTCCTGCGCAAGCCCACCATCTGCTGTGCCCGCAGGACCCCTTGCGCCGCACGGGAAGTGTCGTCGGTGTCGTCCACAATGCCGCCGATGGCAAGCCGATGGTCGCCGCGACGATCAGCGCGCACTGGACGACGTACGACATCGGCGTCGGTGCGACTGGGGTCCGCAGCGCCCCCCGCGCCGTCGAAGCCAAGTCCGATGCGTCCGGTCATGTGCTCTTGTGCGGTGTTCCCACCGACGTGGCCATCGTGCTGCGTGGCCAGGCCGACGGTGGATCCGTAGGGCTGCTGGTCGTCGATCTGTCCGGGCGTCCATTCGCGCGCGCCAATATGGAGTTGGCCGTCGCGCCGATTACGGGATCGATCAAAGGAGTCGTGCGCAACAGAAACGGCTCGCTGGTGCCCGGAGCGACGATTGTCGTCCTCGGCACTGCTGCATCGGTCCAGGCCGATCAGTTCGGTCGCTTCTCACTCGACAGTGTCACCGTCGGCTCGCGGATCCTCGAGGCGCGCGCGGTCGGGTATCAGACGGGTCGGGCACAGACCAATGTCCGGCAAGCCGGCGGACAGCCAGTCGACATCGTCGTGGGTGACTCCGTGACGGTGCTCGAGCCGGTGACCGTCGAGGGGGAGTACGAGCCGTACCTGAAGCACGTCGGGTTCACGCAGCGAAGCCATACCGCGCAGGGGCATTTCCTCGACACGCTGGCCATCGCGAAGAGCGGCGCGCTCCGATTCGAGGAGCTGTTCCGGATGGTCCCGGGCGTCCAGTTGCGCCCGAACGGCACAGGGATGCTCGTCGAGCTGCAACGCGGCCAGGGCGAAATCAACAACCGGGACCTCGGCAACTATTGTCCGCCGATGTACTTCATCGACGGGGTCTACTACCCGCTCCCCCCCCTCCAGACGCAGTCGGTGCCCGTCGTGCCCAGTGAGATCCTCGGCATCGAGGTCTACTCGAACCTGTTCAGCGCCCCGCCGCAGTTCCAGCGCCGGGGCTCGGGTTGCGGCGTGATTCTGATTTGGACGAAGCGTGGCACGCCCAGACGGAGGGCGTCGCAATGAAAAACCGCAGTAGTTGTGGGGTCTCTGCAACGCCTTCATATTTCCGCGCGGCAGAGCGTAACCGGCAGCATCCATCCAAGAAAGGCAGGCAAGGCATGCGCAGAACGTTCGTGTTCGTCCCCGCGCTTCTGGCTTTGTGCCTGATCCCACGGGCGGCCCCCGCGCAAGCGACGGCCCGTCAGGTGACGGGCAAAGTCACGCGCACGTTAGGCGAGACGCCCGTGCTCGGCGCGACGATCGTCGAGATGGGCGGCAAGGGCGTCGCACAGTCGGGCGCCGACGGCAACTTCACCATCAACGTCGGCACCGGCGACGTCCGGCTCATGGTTCGCGCGATCGGGTACCAGCGCAAAGAAGTGGCGGTGCCCGCGTCGCAGTCCAGCGTGACGGTCGCCCTCGACGAAGATCCCTTCAAGCTCGAAGCGGTCGTCGTCACCGGACAGGCGACGACGATCGAGCGCCGCAACGCGACGACGTCGCCGACGCAGGTTGGCAACGCCGAGCTCAACAACGCGCCGGCATCGGCGCTCGAACAGGCGCTGCAGGGTAAGGTTCCGGGCGCGATCATCTCGATGAACAGCGGCGCGCCAGGCGGCGGCGGACAAATCCAGATCCGCGGCATCACGTCGATTCTCGGTGCCGGCCAGCCGCTCTTCGTCGTCGACGGGGTGATCATCTCCAACGATGCGGTCTCCGACGGGGCCAACTCCATCACGGCGGCCGGTAACCGGACGACCGCGGGAGGCATCGGCAGCAATCAGGACGCCCTGGTGAACCGGCTCGCCGATTTGAACATGCAGGAGATCGCGTCGGTCGAAGTGCTCAAGTCCGCCGCGGCGACCGCGATGTACGGCTCGCGCGCGACGAACGGTGTAGTTGTGATCCGGACGAAGCGCGGCGCCGGCACGGGTGGTGCGCCGCAGTTCAACCTGACGAGTCGCGTGGGCCGGAGCGTCGCGTATCGTCTGCTGGGAACACGGCAGTTCACGAACAGCAGCCAGGTGTTCTCATTGCCGTACGGGAACGGCAACTCGCCCCAGGATACCGCGATCATGAAGGCGTTGTATCCGAGCGGGACCATTCCCTTCACGCACGACTATCAGTCGGAGCTCTACAACAGCGGCAAGCCGTCGTATGAATTCACGGGGAGCTTCAACGGCGGCTCGGCAGCAACCCAGTACTTCGTGAACATGACCGGCAAGAACGAAGAGGGCACGGCGACCAACACCGGCGCCCGGCTGTACGCCCTCCGCACCAACATCGATCAGTCCCTGGTCAATGGGAAAGTGAAGGTCAACGTCGGGCTCAACGTCACCCGCAACAGCAACAACCGCGGGCTGTCGAACAACGACAACACCTGCACGTCGCCCATTTATTGCTTTGCCTACACGCCCGGCGTCATCAATCTCGATTCGACCGACGCGACGGGAACGTTCGTGCGGAATCCGTTCAACGGCGGCGGCAACACGGTCTCCAACCCGTTCGAGACGTTCCGCTTCCTGCGTCTGAACGAGCTGACCTTCCGTCAAATCGGCAACATCAGCACGACCTGGTCCGCGTTGAGCAAGGAGCAGCACCAGGTGTCGCTGACGGCGACGGGCGGCTTCGACCGCGCGCAGATCTCCGGTGACCTGTTCTCACCGTCGTTCCTGCAGTATGAGAACCCGGTGGCGAGCGACGGATACTCCGGACGTTCGGTACGGACGGAAGGCAACGTCTTCAATTACAACCTCGTGCTGAACGGCACGTGGAATTATCAGCCCACGACCGACATCGGCCTCACGACGACGGCCGGGTTCGACTACGAGACCCAGGCGACGCGGGTGACGCGCACCCGCGCCCGCGGCCTGTTGCCGGGCGTCGAGACTACCAACAGCGGCACGGTGCTCGAAGAGTCGGACGTCATCAACAATTTCAAGGACGACGCGTTCTTCGCCGACGAGCAGTTTGTGGCGCTCAACCAGCGGTTGACGCTTCTCGCCGGCGTCCGGGCGGACCGCTCTTCCGCGAACGGTGACCGCGATAAGCGCAACGTCTACCCGCACGTCTCCGGCTCGTACCGCTTCACCGACCTCGGTGACGCGATCAACGAAGTCAAGATTCGCGGCGGCTTCGGCAAGACCGGGAACCGGCCGCGGTATGGTGACCGTGACGTCGTGCTGAACGCAGGCAACACATACGGCGGCACGCCGACCCTGGTTCAAGCAGGTGTCAGAGGCAACGTCAACATCACGCCCGAGACCTCGAACGAGTGGGAAGCGGGCAGCGACGTGCAATTCCTCAACCGGCGCCTGCAGTTTGAGGGCACGTACTACAACAAGCGCATCACGGACTTGCTGCTGCAGCCCGCCACGATTCCGTCCGGCGGCCTCGCGAACCTCATCATCAACGGTGGCGAGCTGCGGACTCAGGGCCTCGAGGCGTCGCTGAACGCGGCCGCGAAGCAGAGTCGCGACATGGACCTGAGCTTCCGGGCCACGTTCTCGAAGAACAAGCAGACGATCGAGAACCTCCCGCTGACGGTGCCGCGCTTCCCGGCCCCGGGATCATTCGGCGCCGCGTTCGGGCGGAATTTCATCAGCCCGGGTGGACGGACGACCTGGATCTGGGGCAACGTCCCGCTCGATGCCAGCGGCAACATTCTCCCGATTGGCACCGAGGTCACGAATCCCGGTCTGATCGCGACTCACCGCGACACGATCGCGGGTGACGCGAACCCCGATTTCATCATGGCGTTCTCGGGTTCGTTCCGGTGGAAGCGGCTGACCGTGTCGGCGAACGTCGACTGGCGGCAGGGCGGCCAGGTCGCCGACATGACCCGGACGCTGTGGGACGAGGGTGGAACGTCGCGCGATTATGACGATCCGATCAGCCGGAAGATCTTCGGCGCCGGCTGGGATTTGACCAACATCCCGGCGAACTACACGACGGCTGCGGGCGACGTGCTGCCCTACACCGCGGGCTCGTTCCGGTACAACTCGTGGGCGGGCGGCGGCGACGTGCGCACGTATCTCGAAACCGCGACCAACGTCACGCTGCGTGACGTGGCGGTTAGCTACGAAGCGCCCGATCGGTGGCTGCAATATTTCCATGCCCGGTCGCTGCGCATCGCGTTCCAGGCGCGCAACCTGCTGAAGCTGACGAACTACTGGAGCTTCGATCCGGAGTTCAACAACTTCGGCGCGACGAACCTGAACCGGTTCATCGATCTGGCGCCGTTCCCGTCGAACCGCCAGTTCTTCTTATCCGTGGACGTGGGGTGGTAACCATGCGACCCGACACTAACGGATCTCAACCCACTGTCCTCGAGAGGACCACTATGCGACGCATTTTTGCGAGCCTCGCGACGGTGGCCGCCGTCACGCTGGCTGGCTGCAACCTGGATCTGACCAATCCGAACAATCCGACGCTCGGCGGGGCGCTGTCCAACCCCCGCGCGGCGACGAGCCGCATGATCGTCGGGGTGCTGTCCACGTATCGCGTCAACCGGACCGATCAGATCCGCGCTTTCGGCACTTTCGGCCGCGAGACCTACTACATGTTCATCACCGACGGCCGCTTCATCACCGGCCCGTTGCGTGACTGGCGGCAGAACAACTCGTTCGACGCCGGCACGCAGTGGGCCGGGCGCTACGGCAATTACCGCAACGCCTATGCGGCAATGGCCATCGTCAACGCCACGACGGCCCTCACCGACGCCGAGAAGCATGGCGCGTTGGGGGTGTTGAAGACGGTCATCGCCCTGGATCTGCTGCACGTGATCGAGGCCCGTGGTCCGATCGGGGCGGTGGTCGACATGACCGACGACGTGAATGCCGTGAATCCGGTCGTCAGCCAGGACTCCGTCTACTCGTGGATCTCTGCCAAGCTCGATGAGGCCCAGACGGATTTGGCGGCGGCCGGCACCACGTTCTATTTCCCGATCTACAGTGGGTTCGGCGTAGGCGTGGCGAGCACGCCGGCCGGGTTCACGCAGTTCAACCGGGCCATTAAGGCGCGGGTGGAGGTCAAGCGCGGCTCGCTGGGCTGCGCGACGTGCTATAACACCGCGTTGACCGCGCTCGGCGGCACGTGGATCGCGGATCTTACGGCGGCGAACCGCGACAACGGCGTTTACACGATCTACTCCACCGCCGCCGGCGACGCGCCGAACACCGTCGCGTTCACGGGCTCGGCGGGCAGTGATGAGTACGTGCACCCGTTGATCGACTCGATTGCGGGCGTCGCGACGGATGATCGGTACCGTCGCAAGATTTCCGGCTGCCCCGCATCGAGCCCGCGGTCGGAAGTGGGTGTGAGCTCGTCGCATCGCCCTTGCACCTATGCCTCGACGATCACATCGATTCCGATTATCCGCAACGAGGAGCTCGTGTTGCTTCGGGCGGAGGCAGAGTGGTTCACGGGAGCCACGGCGGCTGCCATTGCCGATTTGGCCGCGGTGCGGGCGCAATCCGGCGCCACCAACGGCGGCACGGCGGCAGTCGCATTCGCCGCTCCCGCGAACAACGCGGACTTCACGACCGAGCTCTTGCTGCAGCGCACGCTGTCGCTGTATCAGGAGGGCCATCGCTGGCCAGATTATCGCCGCTTTGGGCGGCTTGCCGCCCTGGGCACATTGCCTCAGGACGTGACCGCGACCTTCACCGTCGCGACGGCAAGCGTACTGCCCAACCAGGAGTGCGATGCGCGGGCGCGCGTGGGGGCTGCGGCGCCCATGAGCTGCCCAGGCGGGCCGGCCGTTCCATAGTCGCAGGCCGCTAAACAACAGCGCCCGGGAGCAATCCCGGGCGCTGTTTCTTTTGCCTCCATTGTGAGGTCATTCTCGCGTGCAACGACTCCTGAGCCAAGCCGTTGCCCGGATCGGGCGGGCGCGCCGCCTACCCTGGGTGGATCTCCTGCTCGTCCTCGGGCTCGCGGGCCTGGCGTTCGCATTCTTCAACCTGGGACGCGAATGGACCGGCGTCCAACGCCCCAGCATCGCGATCGACCTCTCGCCGTCCGCACTCCCTCGCTATACCATGTTCTCGCTGTTTCGCGGCCTACTGGCGTACGTCATTTCCCTCGGCTTCACCCTGGTGTACGGCTACTGGGCCGCCAAAGACCGCATCGCGGGACGCGTGCTGCTCCCGCTGCTCGACATCCTGCAGAGCATTCCCGTGCTGGGCTTCATGCCCGGCCTGATCCTCGCCCTCGTTGCGCTGTTCCCGAACAGCAATATCGGGCTCGAGCTCGCCGCCGTGATCATGATTTTCACCGGGCAGGCGTGGAACATGACGTTCAGCTTCGTCCATTCGCTGCGCTCGGTCCCAGCCGACCTAGGCGAGGCTGCGACCGTCTATCGCTTCTCGTG